>NZ_JBDJLK010000001.1:0-294120 GCF_039673335.1 Pseudomonas sp. TWI929 | reverse complement strand
AACGCCCAGCGCGTCTGGAGTAACGGTTTCCAGCGGCTTTTTCTTGGCCTTCATGATGTTCGGCAGCGACGCGTAGCGCGGCTCGTTCAGGCGCAGGTCGGTGGTGACGATTGCAGGCAGCTTCAGCGCAACAGTCTGCAGGCCGCCGTCGATTTCACGGGTGACGTTCAGCTTGTCGCCAGCGACGATCACCTTGGAGGCGAAGGTGCCTTGGGCGAAGCCGGTCAGCGCCGCCAGCATCTGGCCGGTCTGGTTGTTGTCGCTGTCGATAGCCTGCTTGCCGAGGATGACCAGCTGCGGCTGCTCTTTGTCGACAACGGCTTTCAGCGCCTTGGCCACGGCCAGGGCGTTCAGTTCGTCGGCGGCTTCGACCAGGATGGCACGGTCGGCACCCAGGGCCAGGGCGGTACGCAGCTGTTCCTGGACGGCGCCCGGGCCGACCGAAACCACCACGACCTCGGTCGCGATACCCTGTTCCTTGAGGCGCACGGCCTGTTCCACGGCAATTTCGCAGAAGGGGTTCATGGACATCTTGGCATTTGCCAGGTCGACACCGCTGTTGTCCGCCTTGACGCGAACCTTGACGTTGTAATCGACCACTCGCTTGACGCTTACCAATACCCTCATAGGTTCTCCAGTCATTGATGTTGGGGCGGCGGGTAGGGGGTTGGCAACGACGGTAACGCAGTATTGGCGGGCGGGGATCGTCCGTTTCAACTAGCGGGGCTGGCGCTGATTGCGCTGAAGGCGTCATGAGCATGACTAAAGTTTTTGTGAAATCAATTCAGTTCCACTCGCTCAGACCCTGAACCTAGAATACATCTCAATTAAAGGCTATTTAAGTATTCGAGTGAGACGGTCGATCATGACGTGCACAGATTTAAAGTTTTCCATCAAGAGCATTTGTTTCGACGAGCACTATCGTCCGGCCGAAACGACGCGCCTCACTACCAACTTCGCCAACTTGGCGAGGGGTGCGAGTCGCCAGGAGAACCTGCGCAATACGTTGCAGATGATTGATAACCGTTTCAATGCTCTGGCGCACTGGGATAATCCCGAGGGGGATCGTTACACGGTCGAGCTTGAAATTGTTTCTGTCGCCATGAGCCTCGGCGAAGACAACCGCGATCAGGCACTGCCGTTGATTGAAATCTTGAAGACGCACATCGTCGACCGCACCACGGGCGAGCGCACCGCAGGCATGGTCGGCAACAACTTCTCTTCTTACGTGCGCGATTACGACTTCAGCGTCCTGCTGCTGGGGCACAACAAAAACCAGGCAGCCTTCAGCACGCCCGAGCATTTTGGCGAGCTGCACGGCAAGCTGTTCAAAAGCTTCGTCAATTCGGCAGCGTATAAAGAACACTTTGCCAAGCCACCGGTTATTTGCCTGAGTGTTTCCAGCAGCAAAAAGTATCACCGAACTGAAAATCAGCACCCTGTACTGGGCCATGAATATCAGCAAGATGAATATTCGCTGACGGACGAATACTTCGGAAAAATGGGCCTGAAGGTCCGTTACTTCATGCCGCCGAACAGTGTCGCGCCCTTGGCGTTCTATTTCGCCGGTGATTTGCTGGGTGATTACAGCAACCTTGAGTTGATCAGCACCATCAGCACCATGGATACCTTCCAGAAGATCTATCGGCCGGAAATCTACAATGCGAATTCCGCGGCAGGCAAATGCTACCAGCCCAGCCTGCAGCACCAGGACTATTCATTGACGCGCATTGTCTATGACCGCGAAGAACGTAGCCGGCTGGCCATTGAACAGGGACGCTTTGTCGAAGAGCACTTCATCAAGCCTTATCAGGCCGTGCTCGAACAGTGGTCCGCGCATTACGCGTGCTGAATTACCAGGAATACAAGGTCATCCGCCATGAAAAAACTGTTACCCACTTCCACTGCCGGCAGCCTGCCCAAGCCCTCCTGGCTGGCGCAACCGGAAACACTCTGGTCCCCCTGGAAGTTGCAAGATGAAACATTGATCGAAGGCAAGCAGGATGCGCTGCGCCTGGCCCTGCAAGAGCAGCAGCACGCCGGCATTGATATCGTCAGTGATGGCGAGCAAACCCGTCAGCATTTCGTCACGACCTTCATCGAACATCTCGATGGCGTGGATTTTGAAAAGCGTGAAACCGTCAGGATTCGCGATCGCTACGATGCCAGCGTGCCAACGGTGGTGGGCGCCGTTGCGCGTCGCAAGCCTGTCTTCGTCGAAGACGCAAAATTCCTGCGTCAGCAAACCTCGCAACCGATCAAATGGGCGCTACCAGGCCCCATGACCATGATCGACACGCTGTATGACGCGCATTACAAGAGCCGCGAAAAGTTGGCCTGGGAATTCGCCAAGATCCTCAACCAGGAAGCGCGGGAGCTGGAGGCTGCCGGTGTCGACATCATCCAGTTCGATGAACCGGCATTCAATGTGTTCTTCGACGAGGTGAATGACTGGGGGGTGGCCACCCTGGAAAGGGCGGTCGAAGGCCTGAAATGCGAAACGGCCGTGCATATCTGCTATGGCTATGGCATCAAAGCCAACACCGACTGGAAAAAGACCCTGGGTTCGGAGTGGCGGCAATACGAAGAGGCCTTCCCCAAACTGCAAAAGTCCAGCATCGACATCATCTCGCTGGAGTGCCACAACTCCCACGTCCCCATGGACCTGATCGAACTCATCCGCGGCAAGAAGGTGATGGTCGGTGCCATTGATGTGGCGAACCACGCGATCGAGACCCCAGAGGAAGTCGCCAATACCCTGCGCAAGGCGCTGCAATTCGTGGATGCCGACAAGCTCTACCCGTGCACCAACTGTGGCATGGCGCCACTGCCGCGGCGCGTGGCCAGCGGCAAGTTGAGTGCCTTGAGTGCGGGGGCAGAGATCGTCCGCCGCGAACTCGCGAGCCAATAAGCCCCCGGCCGTCAGGATTTGCCATGTCACTTCTCAGTACGGCCATCGAGCCTGTGAGCTTTCGCCAGGCGCTGGGGCACTACGCCTCCGGTATCACGGTGATCACCTCATTGATCGAGGGCCAGCCGATCGGCTTCACCTGCCAGTCGTTCTACAGCGTATCGGTGAACCCACCGCTGGTTTCCTTCAGCGTGATGGCCGGTTCGGCCAGTTATCCCAGCATGCGCCAGGCGGGTCGGTTCGCGGTCAACATCCTTTCCGGTGAGCAGGTGGGGATTTCCAACCAGTTCGCCCGCAAAGGCACTGACAAGTGGCAGGGCGTCGACTGGCAGGAATCGCCGCTGGGCAATCCGCTGATTGCTGGCAGCCTGCACTGGCTGGACTGCGAGATTCACGCCGAACACGTTGCCGGTGATCACCTGATCGTGATCGGTGAGGTGAAGGCGTTGAAGTTGCAAGAAGCTACGGCGACGCAACCCTTGCTGTATTTCAAAGGACAATATTGCAACCTTGCCGCGCATGGCGCGCTGTGAGTTTGCCGGCTTCCCATGATCGATCTGAGACACCTACGCACCCTCCATGCCCTGCGCGAAACGGACAGCATGCCCGAAGCCGCCGAGCGCCTGCACCTGACCCAGTCGGCGCTGTCGCACCAGTTCCGCGAGCTGGAAAACCGCGTCGGCATGCCGGTGTTCGTGCGCAAGTCCAAACCGGTACGCTTCACCACCGCTGGCCTCAAGCTGCTGCAACTGGCCGACCAGGTGCTGCCGCTGATCCGCACCACGGAGCGCAACCTGAGCAAGCTGGCCAACGGCACGGCCGATCGGCTGCACATCGCCATCGAGTGCCACAGCTGCTACCAATGGTTGATGCCCTCGCTGGACGAGTTTCGCAGCGCCTGGCCGGAGGTTGAACTGGACCTGGCATCGGGCCTGTCGTTCGCGCCACTGCCGGCCCTGGAGCGCGGCGACCTCGACCTGGTGGTGACCTCCGACCCGTTGCCCCTGCCAGGGATCACCTACGTGCCGCTGTTCGGCTATGAGGCGATGCTGGCCGTCGACAAGCATCATGCCCTGCGCGGCAAGCCGTATGTGGAGCCTGCCGACATCGCCAGCCAGACCTTGATCACCTACCCGATCGAGCGCAACCGCCTGGACATCTTCACCGGCTTCCTTGACCCCGCCGGCATCGAACCGGCCCAGGTACGCACTGCAGAGATGACCGTCATGATGATGCAGCTGGTGGCCAGCGGCCGTGGCGTGTGCTGCCTGCCCCACTGGGCGGTGCATGAGTACACCTCGCGTGGCTATGTGATCGCCAGGCGCCTGGGCGAACAAGGCCTGCAGGGGACGTTGTACGCGGCGGTGCGCAGTGACATGCTCGAAGTGCCTTACATGAGCGATTTCCTGCTCACTGCAAAAGACATTTCCTTTGCCACGCTGGAGGGCGTGAACGTGGTGCCTGCGCGGTCGACATCAGGCTGAACCAGGCTGGGCTGCGCAGGCATCGAGGTCTTCGAGGAACGCCTGCAGGATGGGTGGGCGCGATACGCCGCGGCGGGTGACCACATCGAACGGCGAGCTGAGGTCCAGCAGGCTGGCGCCCAGGCGGCGCATGTCACCGGTCTTGATCCATTGCTCGGCGAAGTGCACCGGCAAGAAGCCGATATAGGCGCCGGAAATGATCAGGATCGCCGCCGCCTCGATGTTCTCCACGGTGGCATCGGCCTTGGTGATGCCCAACTGCTCCAGGTCGTACTGCTGCATGTAGCCGCGCACCACGATCCGGCTCTGGCGCACGTCCTCCATCAGCCGACCATTGCTCGCGTTGCTGGCGAACAGCGGGTGGCGCCGGCCACAGTAAAGCCCCAGGGCCTCCTCATACAGCGGCTGGTAGGACAACCCCGCGACCCGCAACGGGAAGTGGCCGATGGCCAGGTGCAGCCTGCCATCGAGTACGCGCTCTTCGAGCTCCGCCGGGGCACCGATGTAGATGTGCAGGTGGGCATCGTGCCCGCGCGAAACAAAGCGCTGGGTGGTGCGCGGCAGGGGCGAGACGGGGTCGGTCAGGGTGGAGTCGATGATGCCCAGGTTGAGCTTGCCGCTGATGTGCTGCTTGAGCACGTCGGCGTCCATGCAGAAGCTCTCCACGGCACTGAGCAGGCGCAGGGTCGCTTCATGGATGGCCACCCCTTGCTCGGTCAGGCGAAAGCCACTGCGCCCGCGCTGGCAGAGCTTGACCCCCAGACGGGTTTCCAGGTGCGACATCTGTTCGCTGATGGTCGACTGGCCGGCATTGAGTGCGGCTTGCGCCGCAGAAAAGCCGCCACACCTGACAATCGTGGTGAATACCCTGAGCAGCTTCAGGTCGACATCGTGCAGCTGGATCACCGTAGCCTCCCGGCCGGGTTTCACATCGTCAGTGCTGATATGAACACCCGTGCATTGTTCTTGTCGCGCAAGCTAACCATGAGTGCCTGGCCACTGCAATGCCGGAAATCGCCGGGTTTAACCAACGGCGGATACATCGGATCGCACGATGTATGTATCTGCACTTGCGCATTTTTCCCCGCCGGCACGGTTGCCATAGTGGATCGCAACGGTGGTCGAGCAGTCGCCCCGTCTCCTGAAACAGAACAAGAACTGGAGAAACCAGAACATGGCAAAGCACGGTTACGAGTCCGGCCGCCTGAACCTGCCCTTCGTGGGCCATTGCACGTTCGCCAAGGCCCCGGTGTGCACCGACTGGGCGGCGATCGACGCCGATGTGGCAATCCTCGGCGCGCCCAACGACATGGGCACCCAGTGGCGTTCGGGGGCACGTTTCGGACCTCGCGGGATTCGCGAGGCATCGACCCTGTTCTCCTTCGGCCATGCCGGCGCCTACGACTTCGAGGATGACGCCACCTACCTGACCGAAGACCAGGTCCGCATGGTCGATGTGGGCGATGCCGATATCGTGCATACCGACATGGCCAGCAGCAACGCCAACATCGAGTCGGCGGTGCGGCAGATCCTTGCTGCGGGGGCCATGCCGGTGGTGCTGGGCGGTGACCATTCGGTGCACGCCCCGGTCATCAAGGCGTTCGAAGGCCATGGGCCGATCCATATCGTGCACTTCGATGCCCACCTGGATTTCGTTGACGAGCGCCATGGCGTGCGCTACGGGCACGGCAGCCCGCTGCGCCGCGCTTCGGAGCTGGAGCACATCGTCGGCATGACCCAGATGGGCATCCGCAACGTGTCGTCCTCCAACCGCGACGACTACGATGCCGCACGTGAGGCCGGTTCGCAGATCCTGTCGGTGCGTGACGTGCGCCGCCTGGGCTGCGCGGGCGTGCTGGCGAAAATCCCCGAAGGCCGCAACTACTACATCACCATCGACATCGACGGCTTCGACCCGTCCATCGCCCCGGGCACCGGCACGCCGAGCCATGGCGGATTCTTGTACTACGAGGTGCTGGAGATCATCCAGGCGCTGGCGCAGCGCAGCCACGGCCGCATTGTCGGCATGGACCTGGTAGAAGTGGCCCCGGCCTACGACCCCACCGGAATGACCTCGATCCTTGCCGCGCAACTGCTGATGAACAGCATCGGCTTCATCTTCCACGCGCGCGCCAAAGCCCGCTGACCCGGAGACTGCATTGTGGACCACAAGGTAAAAGACTACTTGCAGGCCTTTGGTGTATCCGAGGCGACCCAGCACTTTCTCAGCAAACCGCAGCGCATGTTCATTGCCGGCGCCTGGCTTGAGGCCAGCGACGGCGGCAGCGCCGAGGTGGTCGAGCCGTCCACTGAGGGTGTGCTGACGCGCATCCCCATGGCCACGGCGGATGACCTCGACCGCGCCGTGCGTGCAGCACGGGCGCAGTTCGATGGCGGCGCCTGGAGCCAGCTCAAGCCACTGGAGCGCGAGCGCCTGATCCATCGCCTGGCTGACCTGATCGAGACCCACGGCGACGAGCTGGCGCAGATCGAAGCCATCGACATGGGCAAGTCGGTCGCCCAGGCACGGGCGGTCGATATCCAGGGCACGGTCGATACCCTGCGCTATTTCGCCGGTTGGGCCAGCAAGATCCACGGCCGCACGGTCGAGCCTTCGCTGCCAGGCAACTACCTGGCGTATACGCGCAAGGAGGCGGTGGGGGTGGTCGGTGCCATCGTGCCGTGGAACTTCCCGCTGCAGACCATGGCCTGGAAACTCGGCGCGGCGCTGGCGACCGGTTGCACCGTGGTGGTCAAACCAGCGGAGCTGACTTCGCTGTCGGCATTGCGCTTTGCCGAGCTGGTACAGGCCTCGGGTATTCCAGACGGGGTGGTGAACATCGTGACCGGGCGCGGCAGCGTGGTCGGCGAGGCGATGTCCCGCCACCCGGGCATCGACAAGCTGAGTTTCACCGGCTCGACGCCCGTCGGCTGCTCGGTGGGCAAGTCGGCGATGGACCAGATGAAACGCTTGACCCTGGAGCTGGGCGGCAAGTCACCCGTGATCGTGTTCGCCGATGCGGACATAGAGGCAGCGGCGCAAGCCGTGGCCAACGGGGTGTTCTTCAACTCCGGGCAGGTGTGCGACGCCGGCACCCGTGCGTACGTCGAGCGCAGTGTCTACCCGGCGTTCCTTGAAGCGCTGGCCAGGTACACCGCCACCCTGAAGATCGCCCCAGGCCTGGACCCGGACTGTTTCATCAGCCCCATGGTGTCGCGCCAGCAACAGCAGCGGGTGCTGGACTACATCGCCCTGGGCAAGGCCGAAGGCGCGCAGGTGTACTACGGCGGCGAGCCGCTCGATGGCCCGGGTTTCTTCGTGCAGCCCACGATCTTCGCCAACTGCAATAACGACATGCGCGTGGTTCGCGAGGAAATCTTCGGCCCGGTGCTGGTGACCCAGCCGTTCGACACCCAGGAACAAGCGCTGGCCCTGGCCAATGATTCGGAGTTCGGCCTGGCGGCGGCGATCTACTCCAACGACCTGGGCAAGGTCCATTCGTTGATTCCGCGCCTGCGTGCGGGCACGGTGTACGTCAACGCCCACAGCACCCTGGACCCGTCCATGCCGTTCGGTGGCTACAAGCAATCGGGCTATGGCAAGGACATGGGCGCAGAGCAACTGGAGTTCTTGCTGGAGACCAAGGCGGTCTGGATCACCATGCCCTGAGGTAGCAGGGCCGTCCTGCGCCGCTGAAGGTTGGCCGGCGGCGCAGGTTTATCGTATGCATCGAATTTCAATAACAAGAACCTGTCGAGGTGATGCCGATGAACAGCCAAGTGGATATCGAGCGTGCGCAAGACCTGGAAAGGCGCCTGCGCGCCTATGAAGAACTGGAGAACAGCGCCCGCTGGCCGGGCGCTCTGACTGTGTCCGACGTGGTGGCGCTGGCCCTGCTGACGCTGGTGATGGTTGCCGGCGCGTACTACCTGGGAGGCCAGCCATGAGTGCTTCCCGTGAGCAAGAATTTCGCCTGAGCGCGGAGCGTGGCGACACCCCCTTGCTGCCCAATGAGCGGGTGTGGGGTTTCTGGGGGTTTGCCTACGCCAACTCGGCGCTGGCGGTGGCCACCTGGGTGTTCCTGATCGGCGGCGCCACCGCGCTGTTCGTCGGGCCCTTGCAAGGGATTGCCGCGATCATCATCGGCAACATCATCGGCGTGGTGCTCGCCGCATCGTCCACGTGCCTGCCGTGTGGCAAGTACGGCGTGGAGCAGTTCACGTTTCTGCGCAGCATGTTCGGCCTCAACGGCAGCCGCCTGGTGTACTTCCTTTCGGTGGTGGTGCTGACCATGGGCTGGCTGGCGGTGCTGGGGCTGATGTGCGGGCGGGCGCTGGACAACCTGGAAACCCTGGTGCAGCAGCGCCAGCCCAACGGTGACGACTGGCTAGTGACCGCCGGGGGCTTGCTGGCCATCGTGCTGGCGGCGCTGGTGGCCATGCGCGGGCCGGACATGATCCGCCGCCTGAGCGCGGTGATTGCGCCCAGCCTGATCCTGATCATGCTGGCACTGATGTACTTCATTTCCCGCCGCTACAGCCTCGACGAACTGCTGGCCATGCCGCCCTTGCAGCCACCGTTCGAGAACCCCCACGTCAACTTCATGGTCGCGGTGGAGATCAACATCGCCGCAGGCTTCTCCTGGTGGCCCTACATCGGCAACCTGTCGCGCCTGTGTAGCAACCAGCGCACGGCTTTCTGGCCCAACCTGGTGGGCATCTTCGGCGCCGCGTCGCTGGGCGAGTCGGTCAGCCTGTTCGCCGCCACCACCCTGGGCAGCAGCGACCCTACCGCGTGGATGCGCCTGGCGGGCGGCATGGGCTTCGGCGTCATCGCCCTGAGCTTCCTGGCACTGGCCAACCTGACCGGCATGGTCAACATCCTCTACACCGCGGTGATCGGTTTGCGTCAGCTGGCTGGCGAGCGCCTGCGCAGCGTGGGCTGGGGGGTACTGATCGGGCTGTTCTGCATCATCCCGGTGGTGATCGTGGTGTTCCTGCCGGGGATCTACGACGGCTTCTTCATCTTCCTGGTGTGGACGTCCGCGCTCAACAGCGCCCTGGCTGGCATCGGCATCGCCGATTACTTCTTCCTGCGCAAGCAGCGCCTGAACCTGCGCCAGCTCTACGCCGAACAGAGCGTGTCGCCGTTGCGCTACTGCAAAGGCTTCAACCCCATCGCGCTGCTGGCGCTGGTGGCGGGCTTCGCGATCTACGTGGTGGTGTTCAACCCGCAGACCCTGGCCCATACCGACTTCTTCACCTTCGCCACCGCCTCGCTGCCGTCCTGCCTGCTGGCCGGGCTGGTGCACTACGGCCTGACCCGGCTGCTGGCGGCGCGCCTGGGCTGGGGCGGCTACCCAAAGCGAAATGATCACAACATCCAGGCTGCCGGCCTTCGTGTACAGGACTAGAACCATGACCAAGCGATACGACTACATCATCATCGGCGCAGGCTCTGCTGGCTGCGTCCTGGCCAACCGCCTGAGCGAAGACGCTGGTACCTCGGTGCTGGTCCTGGAGTTCGGTGGCAGCGACCGCAGTGTGCTGATCCAGATGCCCAGCGCCTTCTCGCTGCCGATGAACACCAAGAAGTACAACTGGCGCTACGAGACCGTTGCCGAGCCGCACCTGGACAACCGCCGCCTGCACTGCCCGCGGGGCAAGGTGCTGGGCGGCTCGTCCTCGATCAATGGGCTGGTCTACATCCGTGGCCATGCCTGCGACTTCGATGAATGGGAAAGCCTGGGGGCGAAGAACTGGAGCTACCGCAACTGCCTGCCGTACTTCAAACGTGCCGAGCAGTACAAGTTCGGCGGTGATGACTACCGCGGCGGCATGGGGCCGCTGGCCACCAACAACGGCAACAACATGCAGAACCCGCTGTACGGCGCCTGGGTCGAGGCCGGTGCCGAAGCCGGCTACATCAAGACCGACGACTGCAACGGCTACATGCAGGAAGGCTTTGGTGCCATGCACATGACGGTCAAGGATGGCGTGCGCTGGTCCACGGCCAACGCCTACCTGCGCCCGGCCATGAGCCGGCCGAACCTGACCGTGATCACCCATGCCATGACCCGGCGCATCCTGCTCGATGGCAAGCGGGCGGTGGGTGTGGAATATGACCATGACGGCCAGACCCACAAGGTGCTGTGCAACCGCGAGGTGCTGGTGGCGTCCGGCCCGATCGGTTCGCCGCACTTGTTGCAACGCTCCGGCATCGGCCCTGAGGCCGTGCTGAAGAAGGCCGGCATCGAGGTGCGCCACCCCTTGCCAGGTGTGGGCGAGAACCTGCAGGACCACTCGGAAATCTACATCCAGTATGCGTGCAAGGAGCCGGTGACCCTCAACGGCAAGATGAACCTGCTGGGCAAGGCGATGATCGGGCTGCGCTGGTTGCTGTTCAAGGACGGCCTGGGCGCCAGCAACCACTTTGAGGCGGGCGGTTTCATCCGCTCATCCAAGGGCCTGCGCTGGCCGGACATCCAGTTCCACTTCCTGCCGGCGGCCATGCGCTATGACGGCGACAAACCGTTCAAGGGCCATGGTTTCATGGTGCTGACCGGGCCCAACAAGCCCAAGAGCCGCGGCCATGTGCGGGCGCTGTCGGCCGACCCGTACCAGCACCCGGAAATCCGCTTCAACTACCTCGAAAGCGAAGAGGACCGCGAGGGCTTCCGCCGCTGTGTGCGGCTGACCCGCGAGATCATCGCCCAGCCGGCCATGGACCGCTTCCGCGGCGAGGAGCTGGCGCCCGGGCCGCAGGTGCAGACCGACGAGCAGATCGACGCGTTCGTGCGCGCCAACATGGAAAGCACCATGCACCCGTGCGGCTCGTGCCGGATGGGCGAGGATGACATGGCAGTGGTCGACTCGACATTGCGTGTGCATGGCCTGCAGGGGCTGCGGGTGATCGATTCCTCGGTGTTCCCGAGCGAGCCCAATGGCAACCTCAACGCACCGACCATCATGCTGGCCGAACGCGCGGCCGACCTGGTGCGCGGGCGCCAGCCGTTGGCACCGAGTGATGTGCCGGTCGGCCTGGTGGGGGGCTGGGAGGAGCAGCAACGCAGCCGTGCGCCGCTGCGCGAGATGCCTGTCCGCTAAATGGCCGGATGTGGGAGCGGCCTTGCGTCGCGAAAGGGCTGCGCAGCAGCCCCAGGATTTCAGCGCAGAAGCAAACATTGCTGGGGCCGCTTTGCGGCCCTATCGCGACACAAGGCCGCTCCTATAGGGATCGCTTCAGCCTAGCGGACCGAATGTGCTCCATTGGAGCGATTTCGCTACAGGGGGCGCTGGCGTAAAGGTTCACGACGTCTGGCGGTGTTCTAGCGCCTGATTGGCCCTGTTTTCTGGAGCGACTTCTTTACAGCCAAGCAGACAACATTCAATAGAAACCCTGTAGTTCGGGCGTTTTTCCGCCTGGCACAGTGCTTGCTCTCTACCTTGCACGCGATCGGATTTGAAAGTTGTTCATCCGGTCTCGAGGTTTGAACTTGTGACGTTATAAAAACAATTAGACTAGCAAGGTAGAAAACAATGAATAACTTGCCCCACGGTCACCGCCCGCCTGACGATGATGCACACGAACTCAAGCGCAACCTGTCCAACCGCCATATCCAGCTGATCGCCATTGGCGGTGCTATCGGCACCGGCCTGTTCATGGGCTCTGGCAAGACCATCAGCCTGGCGGGGCCCTCCATCATCTTTGTCTACATGATCATCGGCTTCATGCTGTTCTTTGTCATGCGGGCAATGGGCGAACTGTTGTTGTCCAACTTGCAGTACAAGTCGTTCATCGATTTTGCGGCGGACCTGCTCGGCCCCTGGGCGGGGTTTTTCACCGGCTGGACCTACTGGTTCTGCTGGATTGTCACCGGTATCGCCGACGTGATTGCCATCTCGGCCTATTCGCAGTTCTGGTTCCCCGACATCCCCTTGTGGATACCGGCGTTGGCCTGTGTCGGCCTGCTGCTCACCTTGAACCTGATGACGGTGAAGATGTTTGGCGAAATGGAGTTCTGGTTCGCCATGATCAAGATCGTCGCCATCTGCGCACTGGTCTGCACCGGGTTCTACATGGTGGCGGCGGCGTACCAGTCGCCAGCCGGGCATGCGGCATCGCTGGCCAACCTGTGGAATGACGGTGGCATGTTCCCCCATGGCGCCATGGGCTTCTTTGCCGGCTTCCAGATTGCGGTGTTTGCCTTCGTCGGCATCGAGCTGGTGGGCACCACCGCCGCCGAAACCAAGAACCCGGAGCGCAACCTGCCACGGGCGATCAACTCGATTCCTTTGCGCATCATTGTCTTCTACGTGCTCGCGCTGGTCGCCATCATGGCCGTCACACCCTGGCGTGAAGTGGTGGCCAACAAGAGCCCCTTCGTCGAGCTGTTCGTACTGGCCGGCCTGCCGGCAGCCGCGGGCATCATCAACTTCGTGGTGCTGACCTCGGCCATGTCGTCTGCCAACAGCGGCGTCTTCTCGACCAGCCGCATGCTCTACGGCCTGGCGGTGGATGGCGATGCGCCCGGCAAGTTCGGTGCGCTGTCCAGCCGCGCGGTACCTTCCAACGGCCTGATCTTTTCCTGTGTGTGCCTGACGGGCGGGGCGCTGGTCATCTACCTGGTGCCGAACATGCTCGAGGCCTTCACCCTGATCACCACGGTGTCGGCACTGCTGTTCATGTTCGTCTGGTCGATCATCCTGCTGTCGTACCTGGCGTACCGCAAGCAGCGTGACCCGTTGCACCAGGCATCGAAGTACAAGATGCCGGGCGGTACGTTCATGTGCCGGGTGTGCCTGGTGTTCTTCGCCTTCATCCTGGCCTTGCTGGCGCTGGAGGCCGACACCCGCAGCGCGCTTTACCTGATGCCGGTCTGGTTTGCGGTGCTGGGCCTGACCTACCGATCGAACCGGCGCAAAAGGCAGCAGGCCGTGCAGCTGTCATTCGATGCCGATTGATCGACACCTTTACCTACTACCCAAGGGGGACAGCGCCGTGCGCTGTCCCCCTGTCGTCTTTTTACCCAGCAGGGAATTTTTATGAGAATCCACGTCAACTTTCTCGACCGTGTCGGTATCACTCAGGAAATCCTCTCGCTGCTTGGGGCGCGCAACCTCAACCTGGACGCCGTGGAGATGATTCCGCCCAACGTCTATATCGATGCCCCGACCCTGTCGCCGATGGTGCTCGACGAACTCTACGCAGCCCTGTTGGGCGTGGACGGTGTGCAGGAGGTGGCGCTGGTCGACTTCCTCCCCGGCCACCGCCGGCGCCTGCAGCTGGAGGCGTTGCTGGCGGCGATGAGCGACCCGGTGCTGGCGGTGGACCCTGGCGGCCATGTGCTGCTGGCGAACCCGACCCTGGTCGCCCTGGTGGGGCGTGAGCCGGCCGGTGAGCCGTTGAACCGGTTGTTTGCCGAGCCGGACCTGGCCCAGACCCTGATCGACAAGGGCTTTCGCCTGCCGATGTGCGAGGTGGGCTTTCAGGGCCAGGCCTTGCTGCTGGAGGCCACGCCGATCAGCGGAGGCGCCGATGGCCTGGTGGGTGGCCTGCTGACCTTGTACCCACCCAGCCGCATCGGCCAGCGCCTGGCCTCGCTGCTGCACGACAACACAGAAGGGCTGGGGGCGCTGCTGGGCGAGTCGACGGCGCTGCAGGCGCTAAAGGCCCGCCTGCACAAGGTGGCGAGCCTGGAGGCGCCGGTATTGATCCAGGGCGAGACCGGCACAGGCAAGGAACTGGTGGCCCGCGCCTGCCACGCGCTGAGTGCCCGGCGCGATGCCTCGTTCCTGGCGCTGAACTGCGCGGCGTTGCCCGAGAGCCTGGCCGAAAGCGAGCTGTTCGGCTACGCCGCCGGTGCCTTTACCGGCGCCCAGCGGGGCGGCAAGCCGGGCCTGCTGGAACTGGCCGATGGCGGTACGGTGTTTCTCGATGAAGTGGGCGAGATGTCGCCGTACCTGCAGGCCAAGCTGCTGCGTTTTCTCAATGACGGCAGTTTTCGCCGGGTGGGCGGTGGCAGCGAGGTGCAGGTGAATGTGCGGGTGGTCTGCGCCACCCACCGCAACCTGGAAAACATGGTGATCGAGGGCGGCTTTCGCGAAGACCTTTACTATCGCCTGAATGTGCTCAACCTGCAGGTGCCGCCGCTGCGTGAGCGCGGCAAGGACATCCTGCTGCTGGCCGAGCATTTCCTGCGCCAGGCCTGTGCGCAGATCCAGCGCGCCCCGTGCCGGCTGGCGCTGACCACCCATCCGCTGCTGCTGGGCAATCGCTGGTCCGGCAATGTGCGCCAGTTGCAGAACGTGATCTTCCGCGCAGCGGCCATTAGCGAAGGGGAGGTGATCGACTGCGATGACCTGGAGCTGGCTGGCACCGCCTTGAGCAGCCAGCAAGCCGAGGGGCAGGAGATCGTCAGCCTGGAAGCGGCCGTGCAGGCATTTGAAAAATCCTTGCTGGAAAAGCTGTACGAGAGCTACCCCTCGACCCGGCAACTGGCGCTGCGCTTGCAGACTTCGCACACGGCGATCGGCCAGCGTTTGCGCAAGTACGGCATCGCCAGCCGGGTCTCGTAGCCAACCCGGTGCGAATACGCTCCGCTGGAGTGATTGTGCTCCAGGCGGGCGTGGTCCCGGGTTCATTGGCCCGTGCTGTCAGGGTTGGCTGCCGGGCCCAGGCCACGGAGCGAATTCGCTCCATAGCGCAGGCTTGGGGTTGACCCAAATAGAACTGTAAAGCATTGATATATAGGGGTTTTAGTGAGTTGGCATCGGCCTTGCTCTGTATCAGTCAGTCCTGCATCAGGACCTAACTGATAACAAGAGAGGAAGATCCATGAGCACGCTGCGTTTTACTCCCGAACACGAATGGCTGCGTCTGGAAGCGACTGGCGAGTTGACCGTTGGCATCACCAGCTATGCCCAACAGGCCCTGGGTGACGTGGTGTTCGTGCAACTGCCGGAGCCGGGCGAGTACGGAGAGGGCAACGAAGTTGCGGTGCTTGAGTCGGTGAAGGCCGCCAGCAACATCACCATGCCTTTGCGCGGCACCGTGGTGGCCGTCAACCAGGCCCTGGCCGACGACCCTGAGCTGGTCAACACCTCGCCCATGCAGGACGGCTGGTTCTTCCGCATCCAGGCGGCCAACCCGTCGGAGCTCGACGGCCTGATGGACCAGGACGGCTATGACCGCTTCCTGGCCGACAACGCCTGAGCCAGGGTGCCGACATGACCAACGCATCCATCCCGCTGGGCACCGACAACGAGTTCATCGCCCGCCACATCGGCCCGCGCGAGGGCGATATCGACGCGATGCTGGCGCTGGTCGGCCATGACTCGCTCGACGCCCTGATCGACAGCGTCATCCCCGCCAGCATCAAGGGCAGCAGCGTGCTCGAGCTGAGCAAGGGGCAGGGCGAGGCTGAAGCCCTGGCCGCACTCAAGGCCATCGCTGCGAACAACCAGCTGCTGCGCAACCACATCGGCCAGGGTTATTACCCATGCCACACGCCGACGCCGATCCTGCGCAACCTGCTGGAGAACCCGGCCTGGTACACCGCCTACACGCCGTACCAGCCGGAAATCTCCCAGGGCCGCCTGGAGGCGCTGCTGAACTTCCAGACCCTGGTCTGCGACCTCACCGGCATGCAGATCGCCAACGCCTCGTTGCTCGACGAAGCCACCGCCGCAGCTGAGGCCATGACCTTCTGCAAGCGCCTGGCGAAGAACAAGGCCCCGGCGTTCTTCGCCTCCAGCCATTGCCACCCGCAGACCCTCGATGTGCTGCTTACCCGTGCCCAGCCACTGGGTATCGAAGTGGTCATCGCGGATGAAGCGGAGCTGGATGGCCAAGCCCTGGACGGCTATTTTGGCCTGTTGCTGCAATACCCGGCCAGCACCGGCGCCATCACCGACCACCGCGCCCTGGTGCAACGCGCCCATGCGGCGGGTGCGCTGGTGGCCGTGGCCGCCGACCTGCTGGCGCTGACCTTGCTGACCCCACCGGGTGAGTTTGATGCCGACGTGGTGCTGGGCAGCGCCCAGCGGTTCGGCGTGCCGCTGGGCTTTGGCGGCCCGCATGCGGCGTACTTCGCCACCCGCGATGCGTTCAAGCGCGACATGCCCGGCCGCCTGGTGGGCGTGTCCATCGACCGCTTCGGCAAGCCGGCCCTGCGCCTGGCCATGCAGACCCGCGAGCAACACATCCGCCGCGAAAAGGCCACCAGCAACATCTGTACCGCGCAGGTGCTGCTGGCCAATATCGCCAGCATGTATGCGGTCTACCACGGCCCCCAAGGCCTGGAGCAGATCGCCCGGCGGGTGCACCGCCTGACCGCGATCCTGGTGCAAGGGTTGCAGCAGTTGGGGCACAAGGTGGAGCAGGCGCACTTCTTCGACAGCGTCAGCGTGGTCACCGCCAGGCCTGTGGCCGATGTACTGGCAGCTGCACAGGTCAAGCGCCTGAACCTGCGGCTGATCGATGAACTGCGGGTTGGCGTGGCCCTGGATGAAACCTGCGAGCAGGCCAGTGTCGAGGCCCTGTGGCAGGTGTTTGCCGAACCTGGCCAGGCGCTTCCGGGCTTTACCGCCTTGGCCGCCAAGGCGGTCGATTGCCTGCCAGCGCCCCTGCTGCGCACGACGCCGTTCCTGCAACACCCGGTGTTCAACCGTTATCACAGCGAAACCGAACTGATGCGCTACCTGCGCCGCCTGGCCGACAAGGACCTGGCCCTGGACCGCAGCATGATCGCCCTGGGCTCGTGCACCATGAAGCTTAACGCCGCCAGCGAGATGGTGCCGGTCACCTGGCCGGAATTTGGCGCGCTGCACCCGTTCGCCCCCGCCGGGCAGACGCTGGGCTACCGCCAGCTGACCGATGAACTGGAGGCCATGCTCTGTGCGGCCACCGGCTATGACGCCATGTCGCTGCAGCCCAATGCCGGCTCCCAGGGCGAGTATGCCGGCCTGCTGGCGATCCGCGCCTACCACGCCAGCCGTGGCGAGGCGGGGCGTGATGTGTGCCTGATCCCGTCGTCGGCCCATGGCACCAACCCGGCCACGGCGCAGATGGCCGGCATGCGGGTGGTGGTGGTCAACTGCGACGAGCGTGGCAACGTCGATGTGGCCGACCTGCAGTACAAGGCCGAGCAGCACAAGGCGCAGCTGGCTGCGCTGATGATCACCTACCCCTCGACCCACGGCGTGTTCGAAGATGCCATCACTCGCATCTGCGACATCATTCATGAGCACGGTGGCCAGGTGTACCTGGATGGCGCCAACATGAACGCGATGGTCGGCCTGTGTGCCCCGGGCAAGTTCGGTGGCGACGTGTCGCACTTGAACCTGCACAAGACCTTCTGCATCCCCCACGGCGGTGGCGGCCCTGGCGTCGGCCCGATCGGCGTCAAGGCGCACCTGGCGCCGTTCCTGCCCGGTCACGCTCATCTGGCCAACCCGCAGGGCGCGGTCAGCGCGGCACCTTATGGCAGTGCCAGCATCCTGCCGATCACCTGGATGTACATGCGCATGATGGGCGGGGAAGGGCTCAAGCGCGCCTCGCAGCTGGCGATCCTCAATGCCAACTACATAGCCCGGCGCCTGGAGGAACACTACCCGGTGCTGTACACCGGCGAGAACGGCCTGGTCGCCCACGAGTGCATCCTCGACCTGCGCCCGCTCAAGGACAGCAGCGGCATCAGCGTCGAGGACGTGGCCAAGCGCCTGATCGACTTCGGCTTCCATGCCCCGACCATGTCCTTCCCGGTGGCTGGCACGCTGATGGTCGAGCCGACCGAGAGTGAATCCAAGGAAGAACTGGACCGCTTCTGCGCCGCGATGATCTGCATCCGCGAGGAAATCCGCGCCGTGGAAAACGGCACCCTGGACAAGCTCGACAACCCGCTGAAGAACGCCCCGCATACCGCCACCGAGCTGGTGGGCGAATGGCCCCATGGCTATGCCCGGGAGCTGGCGGTGTACCCGCTGGCCGAACTGCGCGACAGCAAGTACTGGCCGCCGGTGGGGCGCGTGGACAACGTCTACGGCGACCGCAACCTGGCCTGTGCCTGCCCACCGCTGTCGAGCTATCAAGATGCCTGACCCTGCTGGCCCGGACGCCGCCGGGCCGTGCTTGCCGACCGAACAACAAGGAATCACACCCATGTTCCACAAGAGCCTGACCCTGTCCGATTTCGACCCTGCACTGTTCGCGGCCATCGGCCGTGAAGTGCAGCGCCAGGAAGACCACATCGAGCTGATCGCTTCGGAAAACTACACCAGCCCCCAGGTGATGCAGGCCCAGGGCACCGAACTGACCAACAAGTACGCCGAAGGCTACCCAGGCAAGCGCTACTACGGTGGCTGCGAGCATGTTGATGTGGTCGAGCAGTTGGCCATCGACCGCGCCAAGCAGCTGTTCGGTGCCGGTTATGCCAACGTCCAGCCACACTCGGGCTCCCAGGCCAACGCGGCGGTCTACCTGGCCCTGCTGCAGGCCGGCGACACCTTGCTGGGCATGAGCCTGGCCCACGGCGGCCACCTGACCCACGGCGCCAAGGTGTCGTCCTCGGGCAAGCTGTACAACGCCGTGCAATATGGCATCGATGCCAACGGCCTGATCGACTACGACGAAGTCGAGCGCCTGGCGGTCGAGCACCAGCCGAAAATGATCGTGGCCGGCTTCTCGGCCTACTCGAAGACCCTCGACTTCCCGCGTTTCCGGCAGATCGCCGACAAGGTCGGGGCCTACCTGTTTGTCGACATGGCCCACGTCGCCGGGCTGGTGGCGGCAGGCCTGTACCCCAACCCACTGCCGTATGCCGATGTGGTCACCACCACCACCCACAAGACCCTGCGCGGACCGCGCGGCGGCCTTATTCTGGCCAAGGCCGACCCGGAGCTTGAGAAAAAGCTCAACTCGGCGGTGTTCCCGGGCGGGCAGGGCGGGCCGCTGATGCACGTGATCGCGGCCAAGGCGGTGTGCTTCAAGGAGGCCCTGGAGCCTGGTTTCAAGGCGTACCAGCGCCAGGTCATCAGCAACGCCCAGGCCATGGCGCAGGTGTTCATGCAACGCGGTTTCGACGTGGTTTCCGGTGGCACCGACAACCACCTGTTCCTGGTCAGCCTGATCCGCCAGGGCATCACCGGCAAGGACGCCGACGCTGCGCTGGGCCGTGCGCACATCACGGTGAACAAGAACGCGGTGCCCAACGACCCGCAGTCGCCGTTCGTGACCTCGGGCCTGCGCATCGGTACCCCGGCAGTGACCACCCGTGGGCTCAAGGAGGTGGAGTGCCGCGCCTTGGCGACCTGGATCTGCGACATCCTCGACCACCTCGGTGATGCCGACGTCGAGGCGCATGTGGCGGGCCAGGTAGCGCAGTTGTGCAAGCTGTTCCCGGTCTATCCGGCCTGACACCCGTATTCCTCAGCCAAGCAAATGGACCGCTCTCACAGAACTGCACATGATTCACTGAAATAGCAGGGAACTTGTGGGAGCGGCTTCAGCCGCGAACACCGACGCAGCCGGTGCCATCCACCGCGTTGGATTCTTCGCGGCTAAAGCCGCTCCCACAGGGTTCGCGGAGCGTATGCAAACTCAGCAAGAGCAGGCCAGGAGCCAGCCATGTCTACCGAACAACTGCAACACACACCGCCGCGCCCCCAGCCGGTGCAAGCCGGGGTGAAACTGCGCGGCGCCGACAAGGTGGCGCGCATCCCGGTGAAGATCCTGCCCACCGAGCAGGTGCCCCGCAAACCCGACTGGATACGCGTGGAGATTCCCACCACGCCCGAAGTGGCACGGGTCAAGGCCTTGCTGCGCAAGCACAAGCTGCACAGCGTGTGCGAAGAGGCGTCCTGCCCGAACCTGGGCGAGTGCTTCTCGGGCGGCACGGCGACGTTCATGATCATGGGCGACATCTGTACCCGCCGTTGCCCGTTTTGCGATGTCGGCCATGGCCGGCCCAAGCCACTGGATGCCGATGAGCCGAAGAACCTGGCCATCGCCATTGCCGACCTTGGCCTGAAGTATGTGGTGATCACCTCGGTGGACCGTGACGACCTGCGCGATGGTGGCGCCCGCCACTTCGCCGATTGCCTGCGCGAGATCCGCAGGCTGTCGCCGGGTATTCAGCTGGAAACCCTGGTGCCGGACTACCGTGGCCGCATGGACGTTGCGCTGGACATCACTGCGCAAGAGCCGCCAGACGTGTTCAACCACAACCTGGAAACCGTGCCGCGCCTGTACCGGGCGGCACGGCCGGGCTCGGACTTCGAGTGGTCGCTGGACCTGCTGGAGCGCTTCAAGCAACGCCTGCCGGCGGTACCGACCAAGTCTGGCCTGATGCTTGGCCTGGGCGAGACCGATGCCGAGGTGGTCGAGGTGATGCAGCGCATGCGTGAGCATCAGGTCGACATACTGACCCTGGGGCAGTACCTGCAGCCGTCACGCAGCCACCTGCCGGTGCAGCGCTTCGTGCACCCTGACACCTTCGCCATGCTTGCCGAGCAAGCCATGGCGATGGGGTTCAGAAACGTGGCCGCCGGGCCGCTGGTGCGCTCGTCCTACCACGCGGACCGGCAACTGCAAGCAGTATAAGGGTTCAGCTCACCCTCATTCGCGGTAGGTGCCTTTTTGCTTGGCGGCGTGAACCGCCAGTGCATCCATGAGCGGGGGCGACAAGCAGTCGTAAGGCTCCAGGCCAAGTTCACGCAGACGCTCGCGAATCGCCGCCATTTGTGCCGGGGGCGTACCGCTTTCGATCACCGAGGACACGAAAGCGGCAAATGCCGGCGCAGACCAGCCGGTTTGCGGGGACAGCTCGGTATGGACGAAGTCAAGGCCGTAGAAGGCGTGGCCGCTGTTCTCGATGCGGCCGAACAGGTGTGCGCCACAGTCACGGCAGGCGTGGCGCTGGATCACTGCGCTGGGGTCAACCACCTGGAGCTTCTCGCCATGGGCCAGCACGCTGACCTTGTCGCGTGGCACCACCGCCACCACCGAGAAGGTCGCGCCTGCGGGCTTCCAGCACTTGGTGCAGCCACAGGCATGGTTGTGCAGTGTTTGTGCGTTGATGGCGACCTGGACCTTGTCGGCCGGGCACAGGCACTGCAGGGTGCCTCCGGTGAAGCCTGGCTGCGCCGGCTGAATGCCCTGGTCGATCGAAGGATGTAACTGTACGACGTTCATGGTACTAGTCCCTCCTGGCGTTGGTGTGTGGTCAGTCTGGAGCGTAGGCGAAATCGAAGTTGAGGGCCTAGTTCATCATCACTTCGTCCAGTGCCTGCTCAAGGGTGCTGACCGTGCGCTCGATGTTGTGCAGTTTTTCGAGCCCGAACAGACCGATGCGGAAGGTCTGGAAGTCGGCCGGCTCGTCACATTGCAACGGCACCCCGGCGGCTATCTGCAGGCCGTGCTCGACAAACTTCTTACCGCTCTTGATGTCGGCATCATCGGTGTAGCTCACCACTACGCCCGGGGCCTGAAAGCCGGCTGCGGCCACGCTCTTGATGCCTTTGCCGGTCAACATGGCGCGCACCCGATCGCCCAGAGCCTGTTGTTCGCTGCGGAGCTTGTCGAAACCGTAGGCTCGCATCTCGTTCATTACTTTGTTAAATCGCGCGAGAGAGTCGCTGGGCATGGTCGCATGGTAGGCATGCCCGCCCTGTTCGTAGGCCTGCATGATCTGCAGCCACTTTTTCAGGTCGCAGGCAAAGCTGCTGCTTTGCGTCTGCTCGATGCGATCGAGGGCCAAGGCACTGAACATCACCAGGGCGCAGCAAGGGGAGGCGCTCCAGCCTTTCTGTGGCGCGCTGATCAGCAGGTCGACCGCGCATTTGTGCATATCAACCCAGATCGTGCCTGAGGCGATGCAGTCCAGCACGAACAGGCCGCCCACCGCATGCACGGCGTCGCCGATGGCCCGCAGGTAATCGTCGGGCAGGATAATCCCGGATGACGTTTCAACGTGGGGGGCGAAGACAATCTGCGGCTTGTGCACCTGAATGGCCGTAAGCACTTCGTCCAGAGGGGGTGGCGCGTAGGCCGCCTGGCGGCCCGTGTCGACCGGCCGGGCCTTCAGCACCGTGGTGGCCGCCGGGATGTTACCCATCTCCAGGATCTGGCTCCAGCGATAACTGAACCAGCCGTTGCGTACCACCAGGCATTGCTGGCCGCTGGCAAACTGTCGCGCTACCGCTTCCATGCCGAATGTACCGCTGCCCGGCACTACCGCAACAGCCTGGGCGTTGTAGACCTGTTTCAGGGTCTTGGAAATATTCCTCATCACGCCTTGAAACGTCTGCGACATGTGATTGAGCGAGCGGTCGGTGTACACCACCGAGTACTCGACCAGCCCCTCAGGATCAATACTGGGATAAAGCTTCGACATGGGTGACTCCTTTGGCAGGGATGTCATTGGTATCGACCCTGTACGTGGCCTTGTCAAATGCCAAGATTGGCCTGGACTGATGAAACCCCAATGTTCAAAGCCCTGGCTTGCATGAGAATCTTCATCGTGGGGCGGACCCTGCAGTCAGCTCACCAGATGGCTTGGTGATCTGGAACAGCGCAATCGTTGACATGAAGGTGCCGTAATCCACCTTCATCCCGACTTCATGTTGACAGGACACGTAGGGCGCGAAAACTTCACCTGAGTGACTGGCCGTTCCGGGCGCAACATCGCCCTTGCTCAGGCCTTCGAGGTAGGCGTTTCGCGGCTTCCTGCGAGGTGCACGACGGCGCGAACCACCCCGTTACCAACCCTCATTGGCCGCGTACTCAGTCGTCCGCGCTTTGCGTCACGAGCTACTCCGGCCCTGCAATGACCTGTTTTTGAAAAGCGAACACTCACGGCCCTGGGTAAGCCCGCAGGGGCCTACAGCCGTCAACTTGAATAGTTAGTGGATGCCTTGATCTTCCAATACATTGCGCAACGCATGGACGCCAACAGCAACGATCAACCCCGTCATGACGATGCCGGCCATTCCGATCAGGACAGCCAGGAGTCGGGCTGACGCATGTTTGGGAGTCAGATCACCGTATCCAATGGTCAAGCCTGTAACGAAGGAAAAGTAAAGACCGTCACCCACTGGCCAATCTTCCATCTCCCCTACAACAAAGCCGAGCAGGGCCATGAATACCAGCAGTGCTGATACTATCGGCCAGACGACGCCTAACCCGCGCCATAACTCACGGATGAAGTTGCGTCTCAAGTGCTTCGTATCTCGCATAGGAAACTCCTAAAATGCTGCAAGCCGCGGTAAGCTGGGTGTAGCACGGTGCACATAAACGCCTAGTGATCCTCACTGGCGGCATGTTCATCGAGAGCCTATCGCCTGCGATGATCGCTCGTGCCGAGTAGTTGGGCCTGCCACTGATCGAGCAAGCGTACGCGCTGAGGTTAGTGGCCGTTACTCACCTGATCGGCACAGCTCTGTTGCAGATTATCCAGATACGGCGCTCGCGCAATGACATCTTCGGCCAACTGCTGACCGGCGACTACTCGAGCCTGGCCATCGCGCGATCTGCACTCGGCCCAGCGAGGCGGCATGGGCCGAATGGAAATGATCAGCAATGTGCTGCGGCGACCTGCTTGCGTTCACCAATGGGAGAAACACCGAAGAAACGGCTGTAGCATTTGGAAAAATGCGCTGGCGAAATGAAGCCACAGGCGAGTGCGATATCGCGTACTTGCGATTCACTGTGCAACAACAGCTGCCGGGCTCGCGACAGCCGCAATTCAAGGTAATACTGGCTTGGCGTACTTTGAAGGTGCTTGTGAAACAGACGCTCCAACTGCCGAACGGAGATGTCGTTCAACTGTGCCAGTTCCTCCAAGGTCATGGGGTCCTCAAGGTTGGCTTCCATGATGCTGACGATCTGGCTGAGCTTGGGCTGGGAGGTACCTAGTTTCTTTCGCAAGGGCACGCGCTGGCGTTCCTGCGAACTACGGACTCGATCACATAACAGCAGTTCGGCCGCATGCGCGGCAATGTCTCGCCCGCCAGGCTCGCGGGCGATCAGCTGCAGGATCATGTCCATGGAGGCCACACCACCGGAGCTGGTGTAACGGTCTCGGTCAAGTTCAAACAACTGGTCGGAAATGATGATGCCAGGGAAGCGGTCCTTCAACGCTTCGATGTCTTCCCAATGGATGGTGCAGCGGTAACCCGTGAGCAAATTGGCGCGCGCCAACAAATGACTACCTGTGCAAATGCCACCCAACGCCACTTGGTCATGGGCGAGCTTGCGCAACCACTTCACGATGGCGCGGGTATTGTGGTCGGAGACGATGGGGTTAGGCCCGACCACGAACAGCATGTCGAGCTTGGGCACGTCCTTGATGCTGTGGTCAGGCAGGATGCGCATGCTGTTGCTGGCGCTCACTGGCTCCATGTCGGCGGCGATGATGAGCGTTTGGAACAAGGGTTTGCGCGCGGCCAGGTTAGCCATGCGCAAGGTCTCCACGGCAGAGGCGAACCCAATGGTGGTGAAATTGGGAATCACCAGAAACCCGATAACCTTGGGTGGGGGATCATTGACAGGGTATCCCGTGGCCAATAGCGAGGATTTCAGCGTACCCATCAATAGGGCTCCTTCAATGCAAAATGACGTGCTCTGCGCCTGTTTGCCGATACCGGCAATTTATTGTGTACAAGGTATTCATGCCAGCGTTGAGGGCATATTACACGGAGTGATAGGGCTGTAGTGGCGTACTGGCCGATATTCGCCCCATGTTTACGGCTCGGCGCAAAAAAGCAAAAACCCTGCGAACGCATCGCCTTCGCAGGGTGAAGTGGCTTGACCAGGTTTAGGCCGATTCGGTTACAGCACTGGGCTGTGGGCGCTTCTTGGGTGAGAAGATCGAGCTCATGCACACGATGGACAGTGCCAGCGCACCGGTTGCCAGCACTTCCATGCGGTGCCCCGGCATGACCAGCATCATCGCCAGAATACTGATGATGGAGGCAACGACCACGTAGCTGAGCCAAGGGAACAACCACATCTTGAAGGACATGACCTGACCTCGACGGGTCATCTGCTTACGCAGGATCAGTTGCGATACCGCGATGGCCAGGTAGACCAGCAGTGCCACGGCACCGGAGCTCGCCAGCAGGAAGGAGAACACCTCGTCCGGTGCGAAGTAGTTCAACGCGGTGGTCAGGAAGCCTACAGCGGTGCTGGCCAGTACCGCGACGAAAGGTACGCCAACCGTTGAGGTGCGCTGCAGAACGGCAGGGCCGTCGCCACGTTTGCTCAGCGAATAGACCATGCGCGATGCGGTGTAGATCGCCGAGTTGAGGCAGCTGGCCACGGCGATCAGTACGACGATATCCACGATCATCTTGGCGTGAGGGATATTCATCAGCTCAAGGGCTCTTTGATAGGAGCCGACCTGCACCAGCATGGGGTCGCTCCATGGCACGATCGAGACGATCAGGAACACCGAGACAATATAGAAGATGCCCATGCGCCAGACGACCGAGTTGGTGGCGCGGGTGATCTGCTTGGAGGGGTCTTTCGACTCTGCGGCTGCGATGGTGACGATTTCAGTGCCCATGAAGCTGAACACCGTGGTCAGCATGGCGCCAATGACCGCAGCCATGCCGTTGGGCATGAAGCCGCCGAAGTCATTGCTCAACTTGACCACGCCACTGACGCTGAGGTTTGGCACGACGCCGGTCAGGGCCAGCGCACCCAAGGCGATGAAGCCCAGCACGGCAATGACCTTGAGCATGGCGAACCAGAACTCGAACTCCCCATAGCGGGCAACGCTGAACAAGTTGGTCAAGGTCAGCAAGGCGGTGACTGCCAGCGCGAACTCCCAGGTTTCGATCGCCGGGAACCACGCATGCAAGATAGCCGCTGCGGCAATCGCTTCGATGGGAATGACCAGCACCCAGAACCACCAGTACAGCCATCCGATGGTAAAACCGGCCGTACGCCCCATGGCGCGTTCGGCGTAGGTGGAAAACGAACCGGTGTCAGGGGAGGCAACTGCCATTTCACCGAGCATACGCATGACCAGCACAACCAGTGTGCCGGACATGATGTAGGCAAGGATGGCGGCGGGGCCAGCCGCTGCGATAGCGTGCCCCGATCCGATGAAAAGGCCGGCGCCGATAGCGCCGGCTATTGAGAGCATGGTGACGTGGCGCTGTTTGAGGCCGGGGGCCAGAGTTGAGTGGCTGGACATTATCATTACCCTTGTTGTTATAGATGGCGGGTGAACAGCTAATGCGAATCGTGCTCTGGGAAATTAATGCAGTGTCGTGACGCTTAGTTGAAAGCCTCGCGGACGGCGTTGCTGATGCCTTCGGTGCAGACGCGCAGAATCAACTCGCCTTTTTCGCGGCTGGCGCCCTTGGGCGATGACAGGGTTCCACACGCCGGTGTGCGCTCAGGAATGATCGGAAACACATCGTAGGGGGGGAAGGTGGCTGGCGGATGATCGACGGCACGGGCCAGGTCGACTTTGTCGGGGTGCAGGGCGAGCATCAACGAGGTCTCGAAGACCCCACCGTGTTCGATGTCCCAGCCGAGGAATCCGTCAGGGTAAAGCTCCTGAATGACCTCGGGCGCATTGACGAAATCCCAATAGGACAGGACGACGACCTTGAAGTCGGTGATGCCGGCATATCGAAGCTCGCGCAGCGCCAGGTCTATGCCTTCCACGATGAACATGGAGTTCTCGTAGTGCCCATTCATCATCACCAGCTTACGCGCGCCATGCCGGGCCAGCTCCCTGATGATGTCCTGGATGGTATGCGTCAGTGTCGCGCCATCCAGGCTGGTGGTGCCGGGAAAGTGATTGCCTCCGCCCGATTTCTGTTGCGACTTGTAGCCGTAGGCCAAGGCGGGCAGTACTAGGCCGTCGACATTGCGTGCTACCGCCTTGCACAGTGCGGTCGGCAGTAATACGTCCACTTCCATGCACATGTGATGGCCGTGTTGCTCCAGGGCGCCCACAGGCAAGAAAATCGGGCTACCGGATGCAACTCGCTGGGCGTACTCAGGCCAGGTGAGTTCGCCAATTACTACGCTATCGTTCATCGGGTGGTCTCTCTATGTACTTGTAATCGTTGAGGTCGTCCGGCTTGTAGCAGGTAGCAGATGTCACGATTTGATCAGATCGCAACCTGCCGGAATTGTCAGTTTCCGACCTGGAGTTGACAAATGCTGCCGTAGCTCTAACCGCGGGCGGTGCGCGGCCCTGCCAGCGCGGCGAGGGGCGAGTTTGATAAACTGCAGGTCGGAAAAATGCAAATCGCCCTAGTGGCGATCTGCTGCAATCGGTAATCAACAAGGCAGTGAAAATTTGGCAAGGCGTGAGTAGAGCACGGCGGGCCAGGCATGTTCTGATTACCGAGGATATCTTCATGAAGTATCACGCCGATCTATCACGCCGTACATTCATAAAAAACAGCAGCGTGCTCGCCGGTACGGCAGCACTGGGCGCCTGGTGGCCCTCCAACAGTTTGGGCGCAGCAGAAAAAGAACTGGTGATATTGGCTTGGGCCGGGCATGCCGCGCCCGATATTGTCGCTGATTTCGAGCACCAGCACGGGGTCAAGGTCCGTGCCAAATACTATACCGGCGGCGATAACATGCTTGGGCTGATATCCCAATCGCCTCCGGGTACATTCGACCTGATTTTGTCGGATGCCGAGTATGTACAGCAACTTAACGCCGCTGATTATATCGAGCGACTGGACCCGGCCGATTACCCGCTCGATGACTTCTTCTCAGAATTCCAACACTTCCCTGGCCACTGGAAGGGTGATGAACTGTATTCGGTGATGGTCCGCTTTGGTTTCCTCGGGATTGCCTTCAATACCCAACTGTTGCCCGAATCCAGGGTCAAAAGTTATCAGGTGTTCTGGGGCGAAAGTCTAAAGGGCAAAGTGGGGCACTTCGACTGGCACTTGCCGAACCTTGGGCAAATCAGTTTGCTCAATAACAACCGTTTGCCCTACGACATTGATGCCGCTCATTGGAAAATGGTGCAGGAAAAAGCCTTGAGCCTTCGCAGCCAAGTGGGCGGCTTCTTCGACTATGGCGGAACGTTCGCCTCGCTGAAGAGTGGCCAGGTCCATGCAATGTGTGGCATTGGCGACTGGATCACCGGTGTCCTGCAGCGTGCCGGTGCCCCGGTGAAAACCGTCGTGCCAGAGGAGGGTGGGTTGCAGTGGACCGAGTCTTACTGCATCGCGAAAAAAGCCCGTAGCCCTGAGCTGGCCAAGAAGTTCATTCAATACATCACCTCACCCGAAGGCCAGGTCAAGTCGGCGAAGATGGAGGCCTATCCAGCGCTGATACCCAACAAGCGCGGCTGGGAGTTGCTCAACCAGGTCGACCCGGCCGAAGCGAAACGCCAGGGCATGGTGTTGGGCCAACGCAACGTCATGGACGATATCCGCGAAGGGCGTATCCAGTACCGCGCACTCCCTGTGCAGCAGAGCCTGGAGCAGTGGAACGACTTCTGGTCGGAATACAAGGGCGCTTGATGGCGCGCAGAGAGGACCGGCGCAATGATCACGAACAAGGTATCGCCCCCGCTGCCCGCCCATGAGCAACCCACCGGCACGCGCGCTTCTCGTCCAGGCAGGCGAAACGTTCGCCTGCCCTGGTATGGGTTGAGTTTTTCTTTACCGATACTGATCTGGCAGTGGGTGTTCTTTGTATTCCCGTTGGTATTCTTGGTGACCATCAGCTTCTGGCTGGTCCGTAACTTTCGCATGCAACCTACATTCGAAAGCCTGAACTGGAGCTACATGTTCAGCTGCGGGTTCTTCTGGGATGCCTACTTTCACACGTGGGCCATGGCAGCAGGTGCCTGCGTCCTGATCAGTGTCGTGGCGTTCCCGTGCGCTTACGCCATTGCATTCAAGTTTCGTGCGGCAACCAGGCAGTGGCTGATCTTGCTGTTGATTACACCGTTTTTCACCAGCTACCTGGTCCGCACGTATTCCTGGCAAGTCTTCCTCAGCGATCAAGGCTTGCTCAATAGCGCGCTGGCACTGCTGGGGATAGGGCCATTGCCCATGCTCAATACAGCCTTCGGAAGTTACGTGGGTTACTTCACCCTGTGTTTGCCGCTGGTGGTGTTGTTGCAGTTGTTCAGCCTGATGTATATCGACCGAACCTTGATCGAGGCGGCGCACAACTTACGCGCAGGCCGTGTGCGCACGGTGTTTCTGGTGATCATACCGTCGGCGCGGGTTGGCATCGTGGTGGCGGCGCTGTTCTGTTTCATCATGACCTTCGGCGATTTTGTCAGCCCGCTTTACCTCGGCGGTGGCCAGCCGCCGACCTTGAGCACGCTCATTACCGACACCACCAAATCAGGGCAGCAATGGCCGCGTGCGGCGGTGATTGCCACGACGATGATCGTGACCTTGCTCACGGTGGCGTTCCTGATGGTTCGCTACGCTTACAGGAGGCGCGCATGAACGAGCATCGTGTCATCAACTTCATGCTGCGCAGCTTTGTCGCTCTGGTCTTCCTGTTCATCCTCACGCCGATCATTGGCAGCTTCGTGTTCTCCTTCAACGTCGACCGTTTCCCATCTTTGCCGCTGGGTGGGTTCAGTTTGCGCTGGTACGAGGCGATCGCAACAGACCTGCAAGTGTGGCAAGCCTTCAAGAACAGCCTGTTCGTCGGGGTGGTGGTATCGCTGGTTTCTACGTTGCTCGGTTTTACTGCGGCTTATACAGACTTCCGTTACCACTTTTTCGGCAAGTCGGTCTACATGGCGCTGGCGCTTTTGCCACCGACCATCCCCGTGGTGATCCTTGGCTTGGCGATGCTGGCGTTCTTGTCGCGGGTCGGCCTGTCCGGTGAGCTCCATGCCGTCATGATCAGCCACATTGTGATGTGTTCGCCCTTCGCGATGGCGGTGATTCGCATGCGCCTGGCGCAGATGGACCCACAACTGGAGGCCGCTGCCTGGAATCTCGGCGCCAGCCAGTGGCACGCTATGCGCTTCGTGATCCTGCCGTTCACGGCGCCGAGCATTTTCGCCGCATTGTTCGTGACCATGGCGGTTTCGTTTGACGAGTTCGCAGTTGCCTGGTTCGTCTCGGGGCTCAACGAGACGGTGCCGGTGCGCATTCTCAATACCTTGCAAGGCCAAGTGAGCCCGACCATCAACGCTATCGGCACGATCGTTTTCATCACGACGATCACGCTCACAACCATCGCGCAGATCTTGCTGATGAGCCGGCAGGAAAAGCCCGCTGACGGCAAACGCAGCTGAACCCTCCATGCCCATGCAGGACTCGAACATGACTCAACCGTTAGTGGTATTCGACAACGTGGTCAAACATTTCGGCAGCTTCGTGGCTGTCGAACCGATGAACCTGGAAATATACAAGGGTGAATTCGTTGCGATCATGGGCTCCAGCGGCTGTGGTAAAACCACTACGCTGCGCATGCTGGCCGGGCTCGACAAGCCAAGCTCTGGCGAGATTCGCTTGAACGGCCAGCGCATCAACGACCTCTACTCGTGGCAGCGGGACACGCCGCTGGTGTGGCAAAACCTGGCGTTGTTCCCCTTTCTGAACGTGGTGGAAAACGTTGAATTCGGCTTGCGGATGCGGGGTATGGCCAAGGCCGCGCGGCGCAAGAAAGCATTGCAATGGCTGGAGCGGCTTGATCTGGGGGAGTTTGCTACGCGGGATATCAGCATGCTTTCTGGCGGGCAACGGCAACGCGTGGCCTTGGCTCGTTCGCTGGTCACCGAACCGTCGATCCTGCTGCTGGATGAACCGCTCAGCGCGCTCGATGCGCGCTTGAGTGTTCGCATGCAGGCGGTACTGACCGGTTTGCAGAAGGACCTAGGTATCACCTTTGTGTACGTCACTCACAGCCAATCGGAAGCCTTTGCCATGGCTGACCGGGTGGTGATCATGAGCCGCGGTCGCGTCGAGCAGATCGGTTCACCGAAGCATATCTTTCTGGAACCACACAATAGTTTTGTCGCCGAGTTTGTCGGCGGCAAGAACATATTCGCGGGGGTCGTGCTCGGTTTCGTCGATACAGGGCTGCTCCAAATCGACTCGCCCTATGGTCGCTTCCGGGCACGCTTGCCCGAAGGCCGAACGGTTGCGTTAGGTGAGAAGGTAACGGTTTGCATCGGTGCCGAAAATATCAACCTGACCACGCAACCGACAGCCGATAGCCGGTTGTCTGGCACGGTCGTGGGTGAAGAGTTCAACGGCTCGATGGTCAACGTCTACCTGGAAACCCGCGATGGCCTGGAATTGCAGGTACAGAGACCGAGCACGGACTACCACGCGCTTGAGTTGAAGGCCGGCCAGACCGTTCATGCTGGATGGGCTGATGCGCGAGCCCTGATTTTGCGTGGCAATTAGGGGTCGAAATTTGGCACGTCTGGCCAAGCAACTACAGGGACAATCGTGGTATTCGCAGTAGACGCTGCGTGGGTGGAGTAGGAGGCAGTACATGCAGCAATTGACTGAAGTCGGCCAGCGACTGACTAGCGCCGTGCGCATTGGCTTTTTGTTGAGCGAAGGGTTCGATTTCTACGCGTTGGCCGCCGCGTTGGAGGCGTTGCGCGTTGCCAATGAATTTGCCCGGTGCGATGTGTGCGAGTGGCAGATCCTCAGCCTTGCAGGCCGGCCGTTGAAGGCTAGCAACGGCATTGCCACAGCCACTGTGGAACTGAACCAGGCAAAACCGCTGGATGTACTGATTCTCTGCCTCGGCAATGAAATACCGCCACGCACAGGCTCCCCACAACTGCGCCACTATGTATCGAGCCCGATGATGCGCAGTGCGGCGGCGCAGGTGACGCGGTTGTTGCCCGCCGTTGATGATCAGGCGGACCTGCCTGCCGGTCATATCCGGTATGTGCATGCGCCGGGTAGCATTTTGGAACAAGTCCAGAAGACCCTGGCGTTGATCACGCCGTTGACATCCCGCCTACATGGGCTCAGCGAACTGGCAGCACTGATCGGGGTTTCCCGGCCCGTTCTTGAACGCTTGTTCGTGCACTGCCCACACTGAATCCTCGCCATCCGTTATCCGGAAGTGCGCCTGCGCTGGGCGCGACTGCGACTGACCCGCTCAGCAGGGTTCAATACTGCGCATAGACCCTGCCCACAGTGCAACTAGTTCTCTGCCTGCCATCGCCTATACCGTCCAAAAAAAGGTTCTTCTCGCACGGGAGGGAAAGTGTGGCGAGTACCCTGCAGCCAAGACGCTTTTTCAGAATGCACCTGATTGAAATCAGTGCGGGTTTGCTTCGCCTTCATTGCTCTTGACCTAGTTTGCACGGCGACGGATCTGATCACTTACGGGTCGGATTCGCGCAAAAAAGCACGCGATTAATCTGGTCGAATGATCACCAGTGGCACCGATAACTGGGCCTCTCTGCTGCTCACTACCAAGGAATAGAAGACATGCAAATGCCAAAAACCATCCAGATCAAGAATGGCGAAAAAGTTAAACCGACGTTCTCGCAACAGGAATATGCCAACCGTCAGTCCACGTTGCGCACTTACCTTGCACAAAACAATATCGATGCTGCGGTCTTCACTTCCTACCACAACATCAACTACTACAGCGACTTCCTGTACTGCTCGTTCGGCCGTCCCTATGCACTGGTTGTCACGCAGGAAGGCGTGGTGTCGATCAGCGCCAACATCGATGGTGGTCAGCCATGGCGCCGTACGGTCGGTACCGACAACATCATCTACACCGACTGGCAGCGCGATAACTACTTCGTCGCGATTCAGCAGGCACTGCCCAAGGCTGGGCGTATCGGCATCGAGTTCGACCACCTGAACCTGATGAACCGCGAAAAACTGGCCAGCCGTTATCCGCACGCCGAGCTGGTGGACATCGCCGCGCCATGCATGCGCATGCGCATGATCAAGTCGGCTGAAGAACACGCGATCATCCGTCAGGGTGCCCGGGTTGCCGACATCGGTGGTGCGGCGGTCGTCGAGGCCCTGCGTGATCAGGTGCCTGAGTACGAAGTGGCGCTGCACGCTACCCAGGCGATGGTGCGTGAAATCGCCCGCACTTACCCTGACTCCGAGCTGATGGACACTTGGACCTGGTTCCAGTCGGGTATCAACACCGACGGCGCCCACAACCCAGTGACGTCGCGTAAGGTCAACAAGGGCGACATCCTCAGCCTCAACTGCTTCCCGATGATTGCGGGTTACTACACCGCGCTGGAGCGGACACTGTTCCTGGACCACTGCTCCGATGAGCACCTGCGCCTGTGGGAAGTCAACGTCAAGGTGCATGAAGCTGGCCTGAAACTGGTCAAGCCTGGCATGCGCTGCAGCGAGATCGCCCTGCAGTTGAACGAGATCTTCCTGGAGCACGACCTGCTGCAATACCGCACCTTCGGTTACGGCCACTCGTTCGGTACGCTGAGCCACTACTACGGCCGCGAGGCGGGCCTTGAGTTGCGCGAAGACATCGACACCGTACTCGAGCCAGGCATGGTGGTCTCGATTGAGCCGATGATCATGCTGCCCGAGGGCCTGCCGGGTGCTGGTGGCTATCGCGAGCATGACATCCTGATCGTCAATGAACACGGCAGCGAGAACATCACCAAGTTCCCATACGGCCCGGAACACAACATCATCAAGAACTAACTGCACAAGCCGCACAGAGAACCTGTGCGGCTTTTCTCATGCCGCCACCAGTACGTTTACCATCTTGCCAGTACTTTGCTTGGGCGATTTTGCCCCCGTGGCGCCTTACTTAGCCAGGAAAGCGGGCGCGGAACGTACGATCTTCGTACTGATAGCCGCGCTATCGGCGGGGGGATCTCGCCAAAAAACATTTGGACAAGGCTCTAGGTCGGAATTTCTGGCGTTGAAAAGCAAAAATGTACCCCCAGAAATACCCTCGATACCCCCAGCAGGATGCACGATCGAGAATGGCGATTCCTGATAGCTCTCAAGGGGGGGGGCACAAACTGGACGTCAGTGCACCTCCATGGCAGGGTCGCCGGAAGGAGGGGGCTGCATGCGTATGGGGCCGTTTGTCCCAACGGCAGCTATCGCCCCAGAGCTGCCATTCGCTGAGGCCGTTAGTGGTTCAATGGAATCCGCTTCCAACACCTGTGACCCCGGGGGTCATGACGTGGCCATGACCCCAACGCAGCTAAGTACGCAATACCTGCTCACCTGCATTACTAGGCAGGCGGACAGCATCGACCAACGCGACGCAAGCAATCAGGGCGATACCGACAAGCGCCCAGTGAAAGTCACCCATCGTCATCTCGCTTTCGCCCCCCCGCACCAACATCGACACCCTCATCAGTAGAGCCGCAATCGCAACGCCGAGCGCCATCGCCAGTTGGAAGAACATGCTGAACAGCGTCGACGCCTCGCCCATCTGTACCTTTGGCACTTCGGCGAAACCGACGGCGTTATAGGTAGTGAACTGCATCGAACGAGACAGCCCGCCAATGAACAGCACCAGAGCCATCCAGTACCACGGCATGTCTCGCTGCAAGAGCAAGCAAGCGAGAATGCAACCGACGCCGATCAAGCCATTGACCAGCAGCACGCGACGAAAGCCATGACGGCGCAGCAGCCCGGTGGTGAAAGGTTTCATCGCGAGGTTGCCGGCGAAGATAGCCAGCACCAGCAGCCCGGCATCTACCGGCGACAGGCCAAAACCAATCTGCAGTAAGAGCGGGATCAGGAACGGTAAAGCGCTGATCGACAGACGGAACAGCGTGCCGCCGACGATGCTAGCCCGGAACGTGGCAATGTTCAGGGTAGCCAACGGTAGCAGCGGCGAGGCGTGGCGCTGACAATGACGGATCGACAGCCAGGTCAGCAGTGCTCCCACGGCAACCAACACCGCCCCCGCGTTGAGGTTGCCGCCCGAGAGCGAGCCAAGCATCTCCAAACCCAATAGCCACGCCGCGCAGGCCGAGGCGAGGAAAACAAAACCGAGCAGGTCGAAGCGCCGTGCCTTGCTTGCGCGTGTGTTGGGTATCAACCACCATGCTGCCGCGATGGCCAGCACGCCAAGCGGGATGTTCAGGTAGAAGATCCATGGCCAGGAAAGATGAGTAACGATCAGGCCGCCAATCGGTGGGCCGAGCACCGGCGCTACTAGTCCTGGCCAGGTGATCACCGCGAGCATCTTCACTAAGTCCTGCTTTTCAGTCGTGCGCAGTACCACCAGGCGTCCGACCGGCACCATCAGCGCGCCACCGATGCCCTGCAACACGCGTGCGACAACGAAGGTTTCCAGACTTGGGGCCAGGCCACAGAGCCACGAGGCAAAGGTAAACAGGCCGATGGCCCCGGCGAACACCTGCCGAGCACCGAAGCGGTCAGCCACCCAGCCGCTTAGCGGAATGAATACAGCCACCGCCAGCAGGTAAGCACTGATGCCGATATTCAAGCTGACCGGGTTCTCGGCGAAGTCACGGGCCATCTGCGGCAGCGCGGTTGCGATGACGGTGGCGTCGAGGTTTTCCATGAAGAAGGTGACGGCGACCAGCAAGGCGATCCAGGTGGCTTGGCGGGTGTTATGGGTGACTGCAGGATTGGCCAAGGTTACAAGTCCTTCTGACAGTGGAGGGTCTTCAATGAGCGCGCGGGTTGCCCCGCGAATACAGGCAAAGCAGTGTCACGCTTTCTGCGCCTGATTCGCGGGGTCAGCTAACTCCGAAAGGTTAGAGATGAGCCTTCAGATCATCTTCATCGCCGCACGCAGCGCCAACAAGTAAGTCTCGACACCAAACCCGCAGATCTGCCCGCGCACGACGTCGGCAAACACCGAGTGATGACGGAACGGCTCCCTGGCATGGACATTCGACATATGCACTTCAACCACCGGCACTTCGACGATGGACAGTGCGTCACGAATACCGTAGCTGTAGTGCGTCCATGCTCCAGCATTGATCAGCACGGCATCCACCCTATCTTCATAGGCTTGGTGGATGCGCTCGCACATGGAGCCTTCGAAGTTGGTTTGGAAGCTTTCGACCCGGGCTCCCAGTTCTTCACCCAGCGATTGCAAGGCCTGATCGATATCGCTGAGGGTTGCCGTGCCGTATTGGCGAGGGTCTCGCTTGCCGAACATGTTGTGGTTAATGCCGTGCAGCATCAGGATATTGGCGACCATGGCTTACTCCAGAGGAATGGTCAGTCGATCAATCACGGTACGCGTTTCAGGCCGTATCCCTCGCCACCAGGCGAAAGCTTCAGCCGCCTGCTCGACCAACATGCCGACGCCGTCGGCCAGGCGCGCCACACCTTGCGCTTGCGCCATACGCAGAAATGGCGTCAGGCCTTTGCCATAGGCCAGCTCATACGCCAGGCGCGTCTCGGCCAGCACGCCATCAGGTAGCGGCGGTAGTTCACCCGTCAGGCTGGCGGAGGTAGCGTTGACAACGATGTCGAAACCGAGGCCTTCCAGTTCTTCGTAACGACTGATGCGCAGCCGTGGGTGATTCAGTTCGTTGCGTAACGTTATTGCCTTGGCCATATCGCGGTTGGCAATCACCAACTCGCGAGGTCCGGCCTGCAGAAACGGCAGCAACGCACCACGTACCGCGCCGCCAGCACCGAGCATGAGCACACGCGTGTTGCGCAGAGGTTCGTCGAGATTTTCTTCGATGTCCCGCAACAAACCGATGCCATCGAAGTTTTCCGCAAAGATACGACCATCCTCAAACTTTAGTGCATTGGCCGCCCGTGCCAATTGAGCCCGCTCGCTGCGCCGATCAGCCAGTTCGAAGGCGCGCAACTTGAACGGGGCGGTGATGTTCATACCCAGCCCGCCGTCACGACGGAAACGCAGCACCTGGGTCTCGAAATCATCAAGCATGCCTTCGATGGCGCCATACTTCAGCGTCTGGCCGCTGGCCTCGGCGAACAGGCCGTGAATCAAAGGGGACTTGGTGTGGTTGATCGGCCGGCCGATCACTGCGTAGTGGTCGTTCATCGCGCATCTCCATGAGTAAACAGCACACCGTCTGCCTGCATGGCAGTGATTTCTTCAGGGCTGAAGCCAAGCCCGGCAGCGACTTCGGCATTGTGCTGACCGAGGTCCGGGGCCACCTGGTGGATGGTGGTGTCGCAGTCGGAAAAGCGGAACGGCAGGTTGGCCAGGCGCAAGGTGCCGTAGCGCGGGTGCTGCTGTTCGATGACCATGTTGCGCGCCTGGATCTGCGGGTCGGCCAGCACCTCGTCAATGCGCTGCACCTTCGCACTGGGTATGTCGATGCCATCGAGCAGCGCGAGGATGTCGGCCACCCGGCGAGCGCCAACCCAGTCACGGACCACCGCCAGGATCGCCTCGCGATGGGCGTTGCGGCCGTTGAGGTTGTGGTAGCGGCGGTCGCTGCCGAACCCGGGCGGGCCGCCCTTGGCTTCGAGCATGGCGGCGAAGCGCTGCCAGGCATCGTCGACCTGGGCAGCTATCACCAGGTCGCCGTCGGCGGCGCGGAACACGCCGTACAGGGTCGAGGTGGGCATGTCGTGGCCGGTCTGCTGGGGCAGCACGGTGCCGCCGGACAGGGTGTAGCACTGCACCGCGTATTCGTGCATCGACACCAGGGTGTCGTACAGGGCCATGTCGATGTGCTGACCACGGCCACTGCTCACGCGGCCGAGTAGCGCGGCATTGATCGCTGCCACCGCGTGAATGCCGGTGTACATGTCACCTAGTGAAATGCGCAGCAGCGGCGGCGCTTCGCCCGGCACGCCAACCATCTGCATGATGCCGCTCTTGGCCTCGGCGATCAGGCCGAAGCCGGCGCGGTGGGCGTCCGGCCCGGTATGGCCGTAGGCGGAAATCGAGCAGTACACCAGACGCGGATTGCGAGCCGATAGCTCGGCGTAGCCTAGGCCCAGCTTGTCCAGCGCGCCTGGGCGGTAGTTCTCGATGAATACGTCGGCCGAATCGGTCAGGCGCTGCATGAACGCCTTGCCGCGCGGGTCCTTCATGTTGACGCTGACGCCCTGCTTGCCCATGTTCAGCTGCAGGAAATAGCCACTCTGCTGGTCGTCCAGGGTGAACGCATGCTGGCGACCAGCATCACCGCTGCCTGGCCGTTCGACCTTGATCACCTCGGCACCCAGCGCCGCCAGACAGCGCCCCACATAAGGCCCGGCGAGGAAGTGGCTGTAGTCGATGACGCGGATACCCGCCAATGGCAGTACCTGGCTCATGCTTCTACCCTCCGCGGCACCATCAGCCGGTGCTCGCCACGCTGCACGACGTCGCCGTGCTGGTTGATCAGTTCCGATGGCAGCACCACGATGCCCCAGCCCGGCCGGCTATTGCTCGGGCGCATCGCGCCAACGCGCATGCGCACATGGAGCACGTCGTTGACTTTAATCGGCAGCACGAAGTCCCAGGTCCAGCCCAGCGACATGCCCGGCAGGAAGCGGTACTCGCACTGGGTTTTCAGGCCATCGGCGATCGACAAGCCGAACAGGCCATGGGCGACCAAGCAGCCAAAGTGGCTGGCGTTGGCGTAGGCCTCGTCGACATGCACCGGGGTGTGGTCGCCGGTGAGGTCGGCATAAGCCAGGATGCGTTCGCGGGTCACGGTGTAAGTCGGGCTGATGCATTCGTCGCCTTCGCAGGCATCGTCCCAGTACTTTTCAATCACGCTCATGCCTGCACCTCCGCACGCGGGTCGATGGCCAGTGCCTTGGCTACGCATTTCGCCGGCAGCGCCTGGATGAACTCGACCGCCAGGCCATCGGGCAGACGCAGCCAGTTGCGACCTTGGGGCATCTCGCTGACGCCGAAGCGCTGGGCGGCGGCCAGCGCCGCTTCCAAGTCCTCGCACATGATGCCCAGATGCGCCATGCGCCCTTCAGGCCCGGCGAAGTCCGGCTGGTGGATGAACTGCAGGCCGCCGAGGGTCCAATACTGCGCTGGTTGTTCGATGTCACCCTGTACTTCGCGCATGGTCATGCCGCATACCTCGCTGAAAAAGCGGATATGCCACTGGATGTCTTGCACCCAGAACGCGACGTGTTCGAGGTAGGCTTTTGGCTGGCTCATGGGTTTTCCCTCTTCTGGTGATCGGCCATGGCGCGTTCGATGCCCTTGATGCAGGCCACCAGGGTCGCGTTGACCGGTGTGGCCACGCCATGGCGCTGGCCCCAGCGCACGACGGAGCCGTTGATGAAGTCGATTTCGGTGATCGAGCCCTTTTCCAGGCTCTGCAGCATCGAGGTGCGGAAGCTCGCCGGCAGGCCTTCAGCGGCCAACGTCCAGGCGGCATCAGGACTACTCAGACTGAGGCGGATGCCAGCGCGCTCGGCCACGGCGATGGCTTCGGCCACGGCGGCCTTGGCGGTACTTTCCAGCAGCGGCTCGCTGTACAGCTGGCCATAGCTGAGCATGGTGATGCCGCTTAGCGCGCCGGTGGCGACGTTGACCAGCAACTTGTCCCACATGGTGCCGAGAATGTTGTCGCTGACCGTGGTGGCCAATCCGGCGCCGTTGAAGACTTCGGCGATGGCCTGCACGCGCGGTGACAGCTGGCCATCCAGCTCACCGATGAAGGTCTGTTTGCCGGCTACCCCAGCGCGGATCGAACCCGGCTCCAGCAGCACGCCACCGACATAGGTCTTGCCGGCCAGCACCCGCTCACGACCAACGGCGTCGGCCAGGATGTCCTCGTGGCCGAGGCCATTCTGCAGCGACAGCACCAGCGTCTGCGGCCCGATCAGCGCGGCGGCACCGGCGATGGCCTCGGCGGTGTGGAACGACTTCACCAGCACCACCACTAGGTCGGCCACGCCGACATCTTCGGCTTCGATAGCAGCGTTGACCGACACCTGCCGCTCACCTCGTTCGTCGTGCACTCGCAGCCCGTGCAGGTTCATCGCCTCAACGTGCGCACGGCCGCGGTTCAACAGCCAGGTTTCATGCCCCGCCTCGCTTAGGGCCGCACCAATGGCGCAGCCCAGGGCACCGGCGCCCAGAATGCAGATTTTCACGTCGCAGACCTCCTGTGGTTTGCGACTACCTTATGCAGTGGGGGTTATTTGGGCTATACAATGACTTCAATACGACTATTGAGATTCGCAATAATGAATGCCCTGGAGGCTCTGCCCGAACCCAAGCTGCTGCAACTGTTCGACGTGCTGTACCACTGCCGCAGCGTGACCCGCGCGGCCGAGCAGCTGGGGCAGAGCCAGCCGACCATCAGCATCTGGCTGGCGCGCCTGCGCGAGCAGTTGAACGACCCGTTGTTCGTGCGCACGCCTGGGGGCATGGCCCCTACGCCACGGGCCGATCAACTGATCGGACCATGCCGCGAGGTGCTGGAATCATTGCGCAGGCTAACGGCATGGGAGCCACAGTTCATGGCAGCCACGGCGCAGCGGCGTTTTCGCCTATGTGTGAGTGACGCCAGCCATATCACCTTGCTGCCGAACATCCTCAACCACCTGCGCAGCCATGCGCCGGGCATCCGCTTGGAGGCGGCGCGGATCGATGGCAATACCGAGAGCGCACTGGAGTCGGGCGAAGCGGACCTGGCAATTGGCTTTGTGCCCTGGTTGGGTGGGGGGATGTACCAGCAGGTGCTGTTCGAGCAGGACTGGGTGTGCCTGAGCAACCCGCTGCATCCGCGCCTAAGCAAGGGCATGAGCTTAACGCGCTACCGCGCCGAGGGGCATGTGCAGATTAGTTTCGGCACTGGGCAGAAGCTGCTGGAGGCAGGTTTGGCGCGCGCCGGGATCCAACGGCGGATCATGCTGGAGCTGCCGGCGTTTCTCGGGTTGGGGATGATAATCGGGACGACGGATCTGCTGGCCACCTTGCCGCGGCATATCGGGCAGACACTGGCTGACATGCATGGGCTAAGGGTGCATGACTGCCCGTTTGAAGTAGAGGGGTTCACCGTCAAACAGCATTGGCATGCCCGATATCATCAGGACAGTGGGAATCGGTGGTTGAGGGAAGTCATTCGTGGATTGTTCCATTCAGCAAGCCAATCATGATGTAGTTTGGACTTAGATAGGAAATGTGATTCAAGCCGTCCGCTCTGGCCACAAGCCTATCATCGCGAAGGGCGGCTTTGGGTCCAGGTTGTGTGAAAACGCCAAGCGGACTCCGGCTGATTGAGAAACAACTTAAAAATCGCGCTCCTGCGTGAATGCTGGGTCAGTTGAGTAGCCGAGCTTATCCAGAATTCGCATAGAAGCGCGTTGTCCGACTTGGCCCACAGCCTGGGTCGTTAGCAGCCGTTCACTATGGGCTGCTATCGATCCAGAACGGACTGTCACTTGTTCAGGTTCAGAGCACCTTGAACCCATGGGTGCCATCGCGCTCGAGTTGGGCGATCAGACCAAACTCCCAGTCCAGATACCCCTGCATCGCCTCGCGGGGATTGTCCGTACCCTCGTACGGGCGCCGGTAGCGGTCGCTGCGGGGTACGGCAAGCTGTGTTTCGCCGGTTTCCAGCGGTTGACCGGCAGCGATCCAGCGTGCGGTACCGCCTTCGAGCAGGTACACCGGGGTGCGCGTCAGGGCCTGTAGGTCGCGGGCGGCGAAGCGCGCTAGCAGGCTGCTGCCGCAGGTCAGCACGAAGCGGCTGGCCTGGGGCAGACGTTCCAGTACTTGCGCCAGCTGTGCGCGGATTGCCCAGTGGGCACCGGGGATATGGCGCTTGACGTAGTTAGCGCTGGTGGTGAAGTCCAGAAGCACAGTGCCGTCTTGCTGGAGCCAACTGGACAGTTGCTCGACACTGATCTCTTTAGCCGCAGGCAGTTCGGGCAGTGGCGGCTGCCATTCACCTGTGTTGTTGAAGTCTGCCTGAGACAAACCATCGAGCACGGCTACTTGCCAACCCATCTGTGCCAGCCACGAGGCGCTCATGTTGGCGCGTACACCGTCGTCATCCACCAGCACGATGCGCGCCCCGCGCACGCTTGCCACATGGTCGGTTTCCTGCACCAGCTGACCACCCGGCACCGAACGGCTACCAGGCAGGTGCCCGGTGCTGTATTCCTCGGGCGTGCGCACGTCGAACAGGTAGGTGGTGCGGCTGGCTTCGGCCTGCCATTGCGCCAGTCCGGCGCGGTCCAGTCGCAGGACCCCGGCACGGTCGGCCACTGCTCGGGCCTGGTGCCCGGCATTGGCGCGGGTGTCGGCGCCAACTTCGGTGAAGCGTCGCTGCTGACCGTGGGCCAGTTGTTGGCCGGCCAGGGTCCAGCCGATAGTGCCGTTGCGCAGGGCCGCCACCGGGTTGGGGATGCCTGCGTTGACCAGTGACTGGGTACCGATGATGCTGCGGGTACGCCCGGCACAATTGACGATCACCTGGGTGCTTGGGTCCGGCGCCAGTTCGGCCACGCGCAGCACCAGTTCGGCGCCGGGCACGCTGATGCCGCCTGGGATGCTCATTGTCTGGTATTCGTCGAAACGGCGGGCATCCAGCACCACCACGTCGGCCTTTTCATCCAGCAGCGCCTGCACCTGCTCGGCGGCCAGCGACGGCGTGTGGCGCACGCTCTCCACCAGTTCGCCGAAGGCCTTGCTTGGTACGTTGACGTCGCGGAACAGCTCGCCACCGGCAGCGCGCCAGCCGGCAAGGCCGCCGTCGAGGACGGCTACGTCGCTGTAGCCCAGTGCCAACAGGCGCTGCGCGGATACGGCGGCGAGGCCTTCGCCATTGTCGTAGACGGTGATGGCGGTGTCTGCCCGCGGCACCCGGGCGAGCACCTCCAGCTCCAGTTTCGACAGGGGAATGTTGACGGCGAAGAGTGGGTGGTCCTGGGCAAACGGGTCTTCTTCGCGCACGTCGATCAGGGCCAGTTCCTCCCGGGCCAGCAGGGCGTGGCGGATGTCGCGGTAGTGGCGGGTGGTGACGGTGCTCATCGGGCAGGGTTCTCTTTGGACAGGTCCCAGATGTTGGGCAGGTGGGTGTTGGAATAGCCGGAAATGAACGGTTTCTCGCTGCCGTCTAGGGCGTATACAGCGCGCTTGACCGCGCCGATGTTGCCGCCGTAGACGTGGATGCTGATCGATACCTGGTCGGCGAAGGCATTGCTGACTTGATGAATGTCGCCGATACGCGGCGACACCGCTTCCACCTGGCCAGGCACCAGGCGCACCGATGGGCCGTGCGGCGACAGTGCACCCTTGGCGTCGCGCAGGAAACCTTGCGCAAGCTCGGCGCCGCGCAGCATGCCGATCAGGCCCCAGACCCGGTGGTCATGGACCGGCGTCTGCTGGCCCGGCCCCCAGACAAAACTCACCACGGAGAAGCGCTGGCGCGAGTCGCAATGCAACAGGTACTGCTGATAACGCTGCGGGTCGGGCTGGGCGAGGTCGTCGGGCAGCCAGTCGTCGTGGGCAACCAGCTCGGCCAGCAGTTGCTGGCCGCGGTCGAGCAGGGTGGCTTCGTCAGGCTGCTGGTCGAGCAGCGCGGCGAGGCGGTCGATGAAATGGCGCAAGCGCTCCGGGCGCAGGTTCTGGGTCATGGATCAGGCTCGGCTTTCGGGTTTGAGTTAACCCTAGCAAATCTCTTTTCTATTCTCAAAATGCAAAATGATAATAAGCTAATATGCAAATAATGCATTTACAGGTGAGGCGTTCTGTTTTGAAATGGCGTCAGCCAAAGGCATGAGGTTATGCCTAATCTGCATTTCACAGACTGAAAAATAAGATTTAAATTATAAAAAACACTTAATTAATGCCTTAGGGCTATAAAAGACCCGGACGAGACCGCACGCGCGGATCGCCTCATCTACCCCAGGCGGGTAATTGGAGACGAACGTGCGCTACATCAAACACCTGGCCGCCACGCTGCTGGCCACCACCTTCAGCCTTGCCGCCGCCGCCCAGACCCTGGTGGTAGGTGACCAGAGCTACAACGCCCGCGCGGTGATGGAAGCGGCTGGCGTGCTCGACGACCTGCCTTACACCCTGGAATGGAAGCAGTTCACCGCCGGCTCGCCGGTGGCCGAGGCGCTCAACGTCGGCAGCCTCGACATTGGCCTGCTCGGTGACGCGCCACCGCTGTTCCTCGGTGCCCTGGGGGCCCCGATCAAGGTGATAGCGGTCAGCCGGCAGAACCTCGAGGGCGTGGCCATCCTGGCGCGCAAGGAGTCGTCGATCCACAGCCTGCAGGACCTGCGTGGCAAGCGTGCGGCAATCTGGAAGGGCTCGTGGAGCCAGCAACTGCTGTTCAGCGCCCTGGACAAGGCTGGCGTGCCCCGCGATGCCCTGGAGTTGCGCTACCTCAGCGCCCTGGATGCCTCCCACGCCCTGGATGGCGGCTCGGTAGACGTGATTGCCACCTGGGAGCCTTACGTCACCCAGCAGGAGCGCCAGGGCGCCCGTGTGCTGGCCACCGCCGAAGGTGTGATCCCGGCGCAAAGCTTCGTGGTGGCCAACAGCAAGGCCGTGGAGCAGAAGCGCGCGCAGATCGCCGACTTCCTGCAGCGCCTGAAGAAAGCCCGTGACTGGACCTTGAACGATGCGGCCAACACCGAGGCCTACGCCGACGCCTGGGCCCAGCGCACCCGTGCCGACCGCGACATCGCCCGCGCCTGGTTCGCCCGTGCGCGCACCGACCTGGCGCCGCTGAACCCGCAGGTGATTGTCGATGCGCAGAAGACCGTGGACTTCTTCGCCGACCTTGGCCTGATCAAGGCCTACCCGGCGGCGAACCTGTTCGACACCTCGTTTGGCGCGGCCTTCCAGGCGCCCGTTGCCAGCAGCCATTGAAAGGATTCCCCATGAGCAAACGACAGATCAAACTCGGCGCCCTGACCATGGGCTGCGGCGGCCCCGGTCGGCACAACCTGTGGCTCGACCCCGAGCTGCCGGCCGACGCCAGCGTCAACATCGACTGGTACATCGACATCGCCCGCCAGGCCGAGGCGGCGCTGTTCGACCTGATGTTCATCGTCGACAGCCAGTTCATCACCCCTGGCTCACCCTCGCACTACCTCAACCGCCTGGAGCCGCTGACCCTGCTGTCGGCGCTGGCGGTCAGCACCCGTCATCTCGGCCTGGTCGGTACCCTGACCACCTCCTACAACGCACCGTTCAACGTTGCCCGCCGGCTGGCCTCGCTGGACCTGATCAGCAAGGGCCGCGCCGGCTGGAACGTGGTCACCAGCGGCGATGCCGGCACCGCCGGCAACTACGGGCTGGACGAGCACTACGACTACGACACCCGCTATGCCCGGGCCCAGGAACATGTGCAGGTGGTGCAAGGCCTGTGGCATTCGTACGAGGACGATGCCTTCCTGCGCGACCGCGCCAGTGGCCGCTTCCTCGACCCGGCCAAGCTGCACGCCCTCGACCACAAGGGCGAGCACTTCTCGGTGGTCGGGCCGCTGAACATCCAGCGTTCGCCCCAGGGCCAGCCGGTGATCTTCCAGGCGGGCGATTCCGAACAGGGCCGCGAACTCGGGGCCGCCACCGCCGACGTGGTGTTCACCCACGCCGCCAGCATCGAGCAGGGCCAGGCGTTCTACCGCGATATCAAGGCCCGGGCCGCGCGCCTGGGGCGTGACCCGGAGCAGTTGCTGGTGCTGCCGGGGGCGGAAATTTATGTGGGCGACAGCGACGAGCATGCCCGTGAGATCGAACGCCACTACCACCAGGCCGATCACAGCTTCGAACTGGCACTGAAGGAATTCGGGCGCAATTTCGGTTGGCATGATTTCAGCCAGTACGACCTCGATGCGCCGTTCCCCCAAGAGAGCCTGGAGTTCGCCCGCAGCAGTTTCTTCACCAACGCCAAGCGGATCGCCGACCAGGCCCGGGACAAGGGTTTCAGCCTGCGCCAGGCAGTCGAATTCGGCCGCCAGTTGCGCCCGGGAGCTTTCGTCGGTTCGGCGCAGACCGTGGCGGCGAAGATGGCCGAGTGGTTCGAGGCGCGGGCGCTGGACGGGTTCAACATCTACATCGGCCACCCCGGGCAGTTCCGCCGGTTTACCGAAGAGGTGGTGCCGCTGTTGCAGGAACGGGGGGTTTACCGCACGGCGTATGAGGGCAGCACCTTGCGCGAGAGCCTGGGGTTGCCGATTCCGCGCTTCAGCCGCTAGATCGTCGGGGGCTGCCGTGCAGTCCCCGACCCTGTTAGAAGTTGTAGGTCACCCGCCCGAAGTAATAGCCCCCAGTGAACCCATACGGCGAATACACCCCGTACCCCTTGACCATGGTCTTGCTGCTCGGTGCCTGGCGCTCGGGGTACACATCGAACAGGTTGCGTGCCCCTATCGCCAGTTCCAGATCCTTGGTCAACTGGTAGCCCACGTCCAGGTCGGTGATCCAGCGCGCCTTGTACTCGCGGTCCAGCGAGCGGTCATTGGCCGCGTTCACCTCGCGCCAGGAGCCGTAGCGGGTCAGCCCAAGGTTGACCCGGTAGCGGTCCAGGCGCCAGTTGCTACCGAGAATCAGCTTGGTGTGCGGCTGCACATCAGTGAGGAAGTTGCGTGCCTGGCGGTTCATCAACTCATAGGGTGTGCCGAGGATGTTCACGCTTTCCTTGTAGTCGAGGATCTCGGTGTCGTTCCAGTTGAACGCTGCCGTCCACTTCACGCTGCCGGCACCGCCCAGGTTCTGGTCGTAGCTGCCCACCAGGTCCAGGCCCTTGGTGCGGGTGTCGGCGCCGTTTGTGAAGTACTGGCCGCCCGAGGTCGAGTCGATGCCGTTGGCCAGCAGGGTCTGGGTCACTTCCGGGCCGAGCAGGGTCCCGGTCAGGGTGATGCGGTCGCGCACGTTGATCAGGTAGGCGTCGGCGGTGAAGGCCAGGCGCTCGCTGGGCTGCCAGGCCAGCCCGAGGCTGTAGTTGGTGGACTTTTCCGGCTTCAGCGCTTCGGCGCCCAGGGCCTTGGCAGCGGCCGAGTCCACCGGCAGCACGCCATAGTTGATCGACTGGTACACACCATCGACCACCCCGTAGGTGGTGGAGCGGGCGCTGAACAGGCTGTTGGCCAATGACGGCGCACGGAAGCCGTTGCTCACCGTGGCCCGCACGGCCAGCTCGGGTGTCAGCTCGTAGCGGGTGGTCAGCTTGCCGCTGCGGGTGGCGCCGATGCCGCGGTCGTAGTGCTCGTAGCGCAGGGCCGCGCCCCAGTACCACTGCGGCAGCGGGTTGAAGCCCACGTCCAGGTAGCCGGCGTAGCTGTTGCGGCTGGCGCTGCTGGCTTCGGCCGGTGAGATACCGTTGGTGACCTGGGCGCCGGAGGCCGCGCAGTTGCCCGGCGCCGCGCAGTAGCCGCCATCGGCCCAGCTGGCCCAATCGCCAGCTTGCACCTGGTAGGTATCGCGGCGCTGCTCCAGGCCCCAGGAGAAGTCCAGCGGCTTGGCCAGGCCCACCTCGAAGCTGCGGTGCAGGTCGAGGTTGCTGGTCAGTTGCGAGCTGACCCAGGTGCCGGACTCGAAATGGTCGGGTGTGGCTTCGCCCAGCGAGGGGTTCTGGTTGTTCCAGGTGCCCTGTTCGGCCTGGTTGCGCCCGTAGGTGCTGGACAGGTCCCAGTCCCATTCGCCGACAAGGCCTCTGGCGCCGAAGGCCGCCTGGTAGTCGTATTCCTCGATGTACCAGGTGGGTGTGTAGCCGGACGGGCGCCCGTTCGGCCCGGTGGTGATGGTGTTGACGATGGTCGGCAGTCGGAAGTTCTGGCCCTGTTCGGCCTTGCGGTACGACCAGGTGCTGAACGAGTAGAGGGTCAGGTCGTCCTGCAGCGGCAGCTCGGCGTTGTAGCCCAGGGTCAACAGGTTGATCTTCGGCGTGCCGTAGCCGCCATAGGTGACCTTGCCGGCGCGGTCGAGGGCTTCGGCCTTGCTGTAGCCGTTGGCGCTGGCCTTGTTGTCGTCGTTCTGGCTGCGGGCGTCGAGTGCCAGTTGGAGAATGCCGTCGTGGCCGATTTCGAAGCCCTTGTTCAGGCTTTGCTGCACGGTCTGTTTCTTGCCATCGTAGCCCTGGCCCGCAGTGCTCACGGCGGTGCCGCTGGTGTCGGCCTTGAGGATCACGTTGATCACCCCGGCGATGGCGTCAGAGCCATACTGGGCCGCCGCGCCGTCACGCAGTACCTCGACGTGGTCGATGGCACTGATGGGGATCAGGTCGAGGTCGCTGGGTGCGGCGCCGGCGTTGATGCCGCTGATGTTCAGGGTGGCGCTGGTGTGGCGGCGTTTGCCGTTGACCAGCACCAGCACCTGGGCGGCATTGAGGCCACGCAGGCTCGGTGCGCGGGCCATGCCGCTGGCGTCCCAGCCGGTCTTCTCCGGCAGGGTCAGCGACGGTACGCTGGCGCTGAGCGCCTCCATCAGGCCGGGCTTGCCGGTTTCCTGCAATTGCTTGGCACTGATCACGTCGATGGGTACCGGGCTGCTGGTGATGGTGCGTTTCTCGCTGCCACGGTTGCCGGTGACGATCACCGTGCCAAGGGCCTGAGCGGCTGGTTCCCCAGCCAGGGCGGGGGCGGTGTGCAGGCCGGCGGCCAGGGCCACGCTGAAAAAGGGGGCAGTTTTGAATGCTTGCTTCATGCACGCAGTTCCTTGTCTGGCATGCTGTGCGCGCTTACGGCGCCTTGGCTGCGATCGCGTCGATTTCCACCAGCGCGCCCGGCAGTGGCAGGGCCACCACCTGGATCGCCGTGCGGGTCGGTGTGCGGGGTTGCTTGGCGGTGGCGAAGAACTCGGTGTAGGCCGCTTGCAGCCCGGCGAAGTCGAGGGCGCCGCCATTGGCCGGGTCGCCCACCAGAAACACCCGTAGCTGGACGATGTCGCCCAGGTCCAGGCCCTGGCTTTGCAGTGCCGTGCGCAGTTTGTTCAGCACCGAGCGGGTCTGGGTTTCGGTATTGCCCAACGCGGTGATGCTGCCCTTGGCCGCCTTGGGGTCGGCGACGTCCGGCAGGGTGCCGCTGACGAACGTCAGCTGACTGCCGGCCGGCACGGTGACCAGTTGCGAGATGGGAAAGTTGGAGCCGGGTGGGGCGACACGCTTGATGCCATCGGCGTGGGCGTTGAGAGTCAGCGACATGAGGGCTCCGGCAAGCAGAAGAAGACGAGGCATGGAGAAGGCTCCTTGTGGGTCAGGCGGCGGCGCCGCGAGTGGTCTGGCTGGTATGGCGGGCGATCAGGCCGACCACCCGGCGCGCGGATTCGGCGGCGCTGTTTTGCCAGATACCCACGCCGCCATGGGCCAGAGCGTCGCTGGCCAGCCAGGTGCGGCCCTGGGGCTGGTTGAGCAGGTCGTAGCCGGGTTGGGCGACTTCGTCGTGGACGATCCACGGCGCTTCGCTGAATGGGACCTTCGACCAGTTCACCACCACCGGCCGGCCCAGCTTGGCGCTGTGGCCGGGGTGCAGCGATTCCACCGCCTGGCGCGAGGAGGCGATCTGCGCCTGCAGCGATTTGCCGGCGAACTGCTGGGCCACCGCACCCGTGTTGTAGGTGGCGACCAGCACGCCCTGGGCACTGTTGAGGTGGTCGCTGGGGTACCACAGGGTGCGTGCTTCGTGGTTGATGTAGCTGAGCCCACCGTATATCTGGAAGTCGGTCTCCCAGAAGCGCGGTGCCTGCCAGGCGACCTTGTTGGCCTTGTCGCCTTCGGCACTGGCGATGGCTTGCTTGAAGGCGTTGTCGAAGTTGTTCGGCAGCTTGGCCAGCAGCGGCAGGGGTAGGGTGACGATGGCGTAGTCGGCGTGTTCGACATGCTGCTGACCTGTCTTGCGGTCGCGCCACTTCACCTTGGCGCCAGCGTCACCGGTCTCCACCGCCAGCACTTCGGCGCCCAGGCGCACGCTGTCCTGGACCTGGCGGTAAAACGCCTTTGGGATCTGGTCCATGCCACCAACCGGCTGGAACATGGTCGAGGAGAACTCGGGGATCTCGTCGAACACCAGCGGCAGCAGCAGGTTGCTGTCGAGCAACTGGTCCAGGGGCACCGGCTGGCGCTGCACCGGGGTTTGGTCGCCGGCGCCGGCGAAGCGGGTGTAGCCGGCGCGCACCGAGCCGCGGTATTGCTGTTGGCTGTCGAGGTCGCCGTAGACCTTGAGAAACTCGAGCAAGGCCTTGCGCTGGCTGCTGCTGAGTTCGGCATCGAGGCTGTTGCGGCTGACGCTGCGCGCCAGCAGTTCGCTGAAATGCCCGCGGGTGTCGTTGACCGCCTGGCGCAGCAGCAGCGGTGGGCGTGCCAGGTCTGGCTGGGCCAGGGCGTTGCGGCTGCTGTTGACCAGCACCTGCAACTCCACGCCCAGCTCGCGGCAGTAGCCAAGGATGGTCAGGTGATGGCTGGGCAGGCGTGCGGCGCCGGCGTTGAAGAAATGGCCAGGGTCGAACTCGACGGTTTGCGAACTGCCGTCGTTGTGTTCGATTCGGTCGCCCTGGCGCAGGGTCCAGACCCGGCCGCCGACGCGCTCGCGGGCTTCCAGCACGGTGACCGAGAAGCCGGCCTTGCGCAGCTCATAGGCGGACACCAGGCCGGAAATGCCGGCGCCGACAATCACCACGCGCTTGCCGTTGCCGCCGTTTGCGGCCAGTTGCAGGGGTTGGAAGGTGGCGGCCAGGGCATTGTGCCCCAGCGCGCCGAGGGCTGCCGAATAGCCGCCGATGGCGGCGAGGCGGGTGATCAGGTCTCTACGGGACAATCCCATGTCGCATGCTCCGAAAAGGTTGGGTTCGGATGTGCACAACAGCTGGGCTGCCCTGGTGAAAGGCTCGACGGTGGCTGGCACAAATCCATTTGCCTCCGCCATGTCGGGGTCGGTACGTAGAACCTAATGGACTTTCAGATTGATGTGAAAGTCTTTTTGGTTCTAACTTAATTATGTATATATCTGATAAAGAAAAGACTACTAAATGCGTAAAGCTGATTTTGAGGCCGTGGGGTGCATTTCTGATCAGGCATGGAGCGAGCGCCGCCTGGGCGGCGCTCGAACGGGTGATGATGTGCTAGGCCGTGCGGGTCGTGCGCTGCGCCTCGAATTGCTCAACCCGCTGGCGAATCCGCGGAATCAGCTCCTGCCCGTACTCCACGGCATCGCGCAACTGCTCGAACCCACGAAACAGGAAGGTGCTCACGCCCAGTTCGTAGTAGGCCAGCGCGGCCTCGGCCACTTGCTCAGGCGTGCCCACCAGCGAGGTGGAGTTGCCGGCGCCGCCGCCCAAGGCCGCGATCTCGGTCCACAGCCGGGTGTCATGCACCTTTCGCTGGCCGGCCAGCTGCACCAGGCGTTCGGAACCGGCGTTGCTCTTGCCGAAATTCTTCTCGCGGCGGTTGCCCTGGCGGATGCCGATGCGTTGTTGGGCGTCGGCCAGGATACGCTCGGCCCGCGCCCAGGCTTCTTCTTCCGTTGCACCGAGGATCGGCCGTAACGAGAGGCTGAAGCGGATATGATTCTCCCGCCCGTATCGGGCAGCGGCCTTGCGTACCTGGGCAATGCGCTCGCGCACTTGTTCCAGCGGCTCACCCCACATCATGTATACGTCGGCGTGTCTGGCCGCGACTTCCACTGCCGCGTCCGAGGCGCCGGAGAAGTAGACTGGCAGCTTGCCCACGGGTTTGACCAGGGTCAGGTTGTCTTCCACCCGGTAATGCGCCCCGTGGTGGTCGAACGGCGCGGTCTGCGTCCAGGTATTGTGCAGCACCTCCAGGTATTCGTCGGTGCGGGCGTAGCGGGCATCCTTGTCGAGGAAGTCGCCGTCGCGCTGCAGGTCGCCGCTGTCGCCGCCGGTGATCACGTTGATCGAGGCACGTCCGCGGCTCAGTTGGTCGAGCGTGGCGAACTGGCGGGCGGCGAAGGTAGGGGCCTGGAAGCCGGGGCGGTGCGCCACCAGCAGGCCGATGCGTTCGGTCAGCGCAGCGACGTAGCTGGCCAGGATCATCGAGTCCGGTGCACTGGTGTTGACCGCCAGCAGGGCCTTGTCGAAGCCGGCGTATTCCTGGGCCTGGGCGAAGGCCTTGATGAACTCCAGGTCAACCAGTGGTCCGCGCGGGGCCTGTGATTCACTGCTTTCCTGGGGGCCGATGAGGCCAATGAATTCGAGGGTCATGTGGTGGAACTCCTTTTCAAGGGGGCAGCCGTCAGGCGACGGCGGTCTGGCTGCGACGTTGGATATTGCGGTTGGTCGGTACGCTCAGGCCAAAGCTGTCGCGCAAAGTGCTGCCGGTGTACTCGCTGCGCACCAGGCCGCGCGCCTGCAGCAGGGGTACTACCAGTTCGGTGAAGTACTGCAGACCATCGGGCAGCAACGAGTTGATGATGAAACCATCGGCGGCGCCGCCCTCGAACCAGTCTTGCAAGGCATCGGCAACTTGCTCTGGGGTACCGGTGAAGTCCCGCCGCGGGCGCGAAAAGCGCAAGGCAATTTCGCGCAGGCTCAGGCCCTCGTCGCGGGCCAGTTGTTTCAACTGGTCGGCGGTACCCTTGTGGCTGTTGTCGCCGAGCGTGCCCAGGTCGGGGAACGGTGCATCCAGGTCGTGCCGGCTGAAGTCATAGTCGTTGAACGGCCGGCCCAGGGCGACCAGGGCGTCTTCGATGCTCACCAGGTCTACGGCCTGCTGGTAGCGGCGCTCGACCTCGGCTTCATCGCGGCCGACGATGGGGCGGATGCCCGGCAGGATGAACAGTTGGTCCGGGTCGCGGCCATGGCCGACGGCGCGCTGTTTCAGGTCCCGGTAATAAGCGCGGGCATCACTTGACGACTCGGGGTTGACGAAGATCGCATCGGCGTTCTGCGCGGCGAAATCGCGACCGTCCTCCGACACCCCGGCCTGGAAGATCAGCGGTTGGCCCTGGGGTGAGCGCTGAATGTTCAGCGGGCCCTTGACCTTGAAGAACTCGCCTTGATGGCCCAGGGTGTGCAGCTTGGCCGGGTCGAAGAACTCGCCGGTCTGTTTGTTGCGGGTGAAGGCGTCGTCTTCCCACGAGTCCCACAGGCCCTGGACTACTTCGACATGTTCACGGGCGATGCGGTAGCGCACGGCATGGGGTGGGTGTTCATCCTTGCCGAAGTTGTCAGCGGTACCCGAGAGCCACGAGGTGACCACGTTCCAGCCGGCGCGACCGCCGCTGATCAGGTCCAGCGAGGCGAACTGGCGGGCGACCTGGAAAGGCTCGGTGTAGCTGACCGTGACCGTGGCTACCAGGCCGATGTGGGATGTGACAGCTGCCAGCGCTGAGAGAATGGTCAGCGGCTCGAAGCGGTTGAGGTAATGGGGGCTGGAGCGGGCGTGGATGTGCAGGCTGTCGGCAATGAAGGCGAAGTCGAACTTCGCAGCCTCCGCCAGCTGCGCCTGTTGCTTGTAGTAGCCGAAATTGACGCTGGCGTCGGCCAGTGCCTTGGGGTGACGCCATTCGCCCCAGCCGTGGCCGACACCATGGATCATTGCGCCGAGATGGATCTGTCGTTTGCTCACGTTCAATACCTCTGGCCAGATAGGCCTCAATGTCTGATCCACGCGGCACGCCCGTGCCGCGTGGCACAACGGTCAAACCGCCACGGGCAGCACGCTGCGTGAATGCCCTGGTATTGCCTCGATCAGCGCTCGGGTGTAGGCGCTGGCCGGCTGGCCGAACACCTGCACCGCCGGCCCTTGCTCGACCACCTGCCCGCGCCGTAGCACCAGCACCTGGTCGGCCATGCTTGCCACCACCGCCAGGTCGTGGGAGACCAGTACGTACGCCATGCCCAATTCGCGCTGCAGTTCATCCAGCAGGGCGAGGATCTGTGCCTGCACCGATACGTCCAGTGCGCTGACCGGTTCGTCGAGCAGCAACACGTCCGGCTCCAGGGCCAGGGCCCGGGCAATGGCCACCCGCTGTCGCTGGCCTCCGGACAACTCCCGCGGCAGGCGGTCGAGGAAGTGCACCGGCAGGTGCACCCTGGCGATCAGTTCGCGGGCCTTGCGTTCCAGTGCCTGGCCCTTGAGCAGGCCGAATGACACCAGCGGCTCGACGATGCTGTCGAACACGGTGAAACGCGGGTCGAGTGCGGCAAATGGGTTCTGCTGCACCAGCTGGATGCGCCGACGCAGGGGACGGAACTGCCGCCAGCTGAACACGCTGACATCATCGCCAGCGAACTCGACGTGCCCTTGGCTGGGCTTTTCCAGCCCCAGGGCAATACGCAGCGCTGTGCTTTTGCCTGAGCCAGACTCGCCCACGATGGCCAGGGTCTGACCGGCGTGCACTTCAAGGTTCAGGTCATGCAGGGCAGTGAAGTGGGCGTGCTGACCTGGCAGCGCAAAGCGTTTGCCGACGTTGCTCAGGCGCAGCAGCGGCACCTGGCCCGTCACCTCGCCGGGCCTGCGCCGCGGCACGAAGGCCGGCGCAGCATTGAGCAGATCACGTGTATAGGGGTGCTGCGCCCCCCAGAGTATTTGCCTGGGGGATGCATGCTCGATGAGCTCGCCCTGCTTCATCACCAGCAGGCGGTCGGCGCGGTCGCATGCCATGCCCAGGTCATGGGTGATGATCAGCAATGAGATGCCACGCTCGGCCACCAGTTGTTGCAGGTGGTCGAGAATGCGCCGCTGCACCGTTACATCCAGCGCGCTGGTGGGCTCGTCGGCAATGATCAGCCGCGGCTCGCCAGCCAGGGCGATGGCGATCAGCACCCGCTGGCGCATGCCGCCGGACAATTCGTGGGGGTACTGGCGAGCCCGCAGCGGCGGCTCGTCCAGGCCAACCTGGGCCAGCAATGCCAGGACTTCGCTGTCCACCTCGGGGTAGCGTCGGCCACGGGCCAGCACCAGAGCCTCGGCGATCTGCCGGCCAATGCGCAGGGTGGGGTTGAGGCTGACCATAGGGTCCTGCGGCACCAGGCCGACGGTACGCCCGCGCAACTGGCGCTTGGTGCGCTCGTCGGCTTGGGCCACATCGACGCCGTCGACCCACAGCTGGCCCTGGTCGATGTGGGCATTGTCCGGCAGCAGGCCGAGCAGGGCGTTGGCCAGGGTCGATTTTCCTGAACCGGACTCGCCGACGATAGCCAGGGTTTCGCCTTGGGCCAGGTTGAACGACAGCTGGCTCACCGCCTGGGTGCGGTGCCCGGCGAAGGCGTAGCTGACACTCAGGTCGCGTACCTCGATCAAGGGCGACTGGCTCATCGGGCATGCTCCTCGGCGCTGCGCGCCAGGTGGTTGAGGCTGAACACCACGGCCACCACGAATAGCCCCGGCAGCAGGGATACCCAAGGCGCAGTGATGAGGAAGTGGCGGCCGTTGGCGATCAGCGTGCCCCATTCCGCTGCTGGTGGAGCCGCGCCGAAGCCTAGAAAGCTGAGCCCGGCGGTGGCCAGGATGGCGGCGCCGAAGTCCAGGGTGGCGAGCACCGCCACCGGGCCCCAGGCGTTGGGCAGCACGTGGCGCAGCAGCGTGCGCGCCCAACTGGCGCCTCCCAGGCGTGCGGCTTCGACGTAGGGCAGGGTTTTGATCCGCAGCACTTCGGCCCGGGTGGTGCGGGCGAAGCCCGGGATGATCCCGACGCCCACGGCGACGGCCACAGGCACCGTGCCGAAGCCGATGGCAGTGACGATGGCCAGCGCCAGTAGCAGGCCGGGCAGGGCCAGCAACACGTCGATCAGGCGCATCAGCGCAGCATCGACGCGCCCACCGGCAAAACCAGCCAGTACACCAAGACCAAGGCCACCGAACAGGGCGATGGCCACCGCCAGCAGTGCGGCCATCACCGACAGGCGTGCGCCGTACACCACCCGGGTGTAAAGGTCGCGGCCCAGCTCGTCAGTGCCGAACCAGTGCACCAGGCCGGGGGCGCTGAGCTTGTCGGCGGGCGAAGTGGCATAAGGGTCGTAGCTGGTCAGCAGTTGTGGTGCCAGCGCGGCGAACAAGGCAAACAGCACGATCAGCAGCGCCAGGCTGAAGCCGGGCCGGCGCAGCAACGGGATCAAGGTTTGCTGTGCGCGCTGCAAGCGTGTGCGACGCTTCCAGGTGACCGCAGGGCGTGCCTCGTCGCCGGCAGGCGCAGTGTCGCCCGGGGTCAGGGGGATATCGATGGTCATCTCAGTTCACCTTGGCCGTATGGGTGATGCGCGGGTCGAGGTAGGGGTAGAGCAAGTCGACGATCAGGTTGACCACCACGAACGCGGTGGCCGATGCCGCGACGATCGCCAGCACTACCGGGATGTCCTGGCGCAACACGGCCTCCTGCGCCAGGCGGCCGACGCCGTTACGCGAGAAGATGGTCTCCACCAGCACTGCGCCGGACACCGTGTTACCGACCTGCAGGCCGACCAGGGTCAGCAGCGGCAAGGCGGCGTTGCGCAGGCCGTGACGGGCCTGTACCTGGGCCCTGCTCAGGCCTTTGGCGAAGGCGGTGGTGATGTACGGTTCCTGCCACACCCCCTGGAAGCCGCGTTGCAACACCTGGGCGTATACGGCGGCGCTGGGTATCGCCAAGGTGATCGCCGGCAGCACCAGGCTGGCAAGGCCCTGGCTACCGGTAGCCGGGAACCAGCCCAGGGCGAAGGCGAACACCTGGATCAGCAGCAGGCCCATCCAGAACACCGGCACCGAAAAGCCCAGCGAGGGCAGACGGGCAAGTGCCGTCTTCAGCGGTCGCCATTGCAGGTAAGCGGTCAGGTAGGCCAGACCGACCCCGGCCAGCAACGACAGCACGATGGCAGAGCCAGCCAGCGCCAAGGTTTGCGGCAGGCGCTCGGCCAGCAGCGCGGTGACCGGCCGCCCCAGTGACAGCGACTGCCCCAGGTCGCCGTGCAACGCGCGCCACAGCAGGTCGAAATACTGCTCGAACAGCCCTTTGTCCAGCCCGTAGTAGGCGCGGGCCTTGGCCAGGTCCTCGGGTGACAGGCCGTCGGCCTCCATGCCGGAGGCGCTGAGCATGATCGCCAGGGTGTCGCCGGGTAGCAGGTAGAGAATGAAATAGGTGATCGTGTAGGCGCCCCACAGCACCAGCAGTGCCTGGCCGATGCGGCCGGTCAGGTAGCGCTTCATGGCTGGCCGACCTGGATGTCGCTGAACAAGGCGATGCCTTCTGCGGTCCAGCGGAAGTCCTTGACCTGCGGCGCGGTGGCGGCCTGCCAGACGCGCTCGTACAGCGGGAACGCTGAGGCTTCGTCGATCAGCAGGTCCTGCAGCTGGCCATAGGCTTGAGCCCGTTGCGGATCGGCGGTGGCGGTGATGCCGTTGTCAAACAGTACCTGGGCCTTGGCCAGTGTGTGTGGCTCGTAGGTGTTGGTGGCTACCGTGGCGCTGTTGGCCGAGCGGGGGTCGAGGATGGTCTGCAGGATGATCGGGTCGGCGCGGGTCATGTAGGTGGAGGTCAGGTCATAAGTGCCGGCTGCGTTGCCAGCAACCCATTCGGCACGGGTCAGCACATTCAGCTTGAGATCGATACCGACCTTGCGCAGTTGGTCCTGGACCAGCACGTCTCCGGCGCTTTCGGCCGGCGTGAGGTTGTAGCGCAGGGTCAGGCGCTGGCCGTTCTTGTGGCGGTAGCCATCCTCACCCTTGTGCCAGCCGGCGGCGTCAAGCAGTTGCTCGGCGCCTTTGGGGTCATAGGCAAGCTTGCTGGCCTGGGGTTTGAAATACGGCGTGGTGACGTCATACACGCCGCTCACCACCGGGAACGCTGCGTTGTACACGGTGTGCGCGTAGCTGGTGCGATCGATGGCTTTCTGCAGCGCAAGGCGCACCTGGCGGTCGGCCAGCAGGCGGTCGTTGCGGGTGTTGGGGTAGAGGTTCAGCGCCGGGCCTGGCAGCGAGCGGCTCTGGATGGTCGCGCCCTTGGACTGGAACAGCTTGAGGTCGACTTCCGAGAACGGGTTGCGTGGCCACAGGATGTCGGCCTTGCCCTGCAGGAACAGGCCATTGCGCACGCTTTCTTCGGGGATGTAGCTGATGTCCACGGCCTCCACGTGTGCAGGGCCCTGGTTGCGCATGTTGGCCGACGGCCAGGCGTAGTCGGTACGCTTGACCAGGCGTGCGCCGACCTCGGGGGTGTAGTGGTCGAGGATGAACGGGCCGGTACCGATGATTTTGCCCAGCGAACGTTCTTGCGCGGTCAGCTGGTACGAGGCCGGGGCGAGGATCGCCAGATTGGTGGTGGAAGTAGCTTGCAGGAAGCCTGCATTGGGCCGTGACAGCACCAGCCGCACGGTGAAGTCGTCGATGACCTCTGCGTGGTCGTAGCCGGCGAGGTAGGTGGCACCAAAGGTGGCAGGCAACTGGGTGGCGAAGGCTTTGTTGCTGTCAAAGGCAGCTTTCACGGCGTGTGCATCGAAGCGCTCGCCATTGCTGAACGTGACGTCCTGGCGCAGGTGGAAGGTGTAGTTCAGGGCGTCGGCACTGATCTCCCAGCTTTTCGCCAGCCAGGGGATGATGTGCCCGCTGTCCGGGTCCTGGTCGGTGAGGGATTCAGCGACGTTGCGCAGCAGCACGCGGTGTTCCAGCCAGTAGACCTGGAAGGGGTCGACGCTGACCAGGGTGGTGTTGTCGCCCCAGAAGGCAACGCTGAGGGTTTTGCTGGTGTTGCTGTTGTCGGCGGGCGAGCAGGCGGTGAGGGCCAGGGCCAGGGAGCCGATGGCGAACAGGCGGTGCAGTGGGGGCATGGGGTGGTCCTTCATGAGAGTGGGTTATCCTGCCCCGCGAAGAGGCCGGCACAGCCAACGAAAAGCTGTCAGTCCTGGTAATCACGGCCCTCCCGGTCCAACTGCCGGATCAAGGCATCCCAATGCCGCTGGATACCTTCCCCCTTGCCATCGGCAAAACGCTTCGATTGCTCATGCACCTTGGCAATCGCTGCTTGCGGCGCATGCAACAGCTGGTCATTGCCCCCGGCCTGCGCCGCCACCTGGATGTTGCAGGCACGCTCCAGCCCATGCAGTTCGCGGAACGCGTGTTCCACGCTGATGCCCCCGGTGAGCAGCCCGTGGTTGCGCAGGATAAGGATGTTGCTGTCGCCTAGGTTGGCCACCAGCCGCTGCTGCTCGTCCAGGTCCAGGGCCACGCCCTCGTAATCGTGGTAAACCACCCGGCTGTAATAGGCCAGGGCGTGCTGGGAAATCGGCAGCAGGCCGTCGCGCTGGGCCGACACTGCCGCACCGTCGCGGGTGTGGGTGTGCAGCACGGCCTTGAGGTCGGGCCTGGCGCGGTGAATGGCGCTGTGGATCACATAACCGGCCTGGTTGATACCCAGGCCCAGTGGGTCGTCGATGATCGTGCCGTCGACGTCCACCTTGACCAGGTTGGAAGCGCTGATTTCATCGAACAGCAAGCCGAACGCGTTGATCAGGAAGTGCTCGTCCGGCCCCGGCACGCGGGCGGAGAAGTGCGTGTAGATATGGTCGGTCCAGCGGAACAGGGCCGCCAGGCGGTAGGCTGCGGCCAGCTTGACGCGTACCTCCCACTCTTCGGCGCTGACCCGGTCGCGCACATTGTCGGAACGGGGGGTGATGGCAGACAGTGAACTCATGGTGTGCTCTCCGGTAATCAGTAGCCGCGTGCGGTGTCGACCAGGTTGGCCAGGGGCGCCTGCTCGCGGTAGCGGTGGAAGTTGGCGATGAAGGCTTCGAGGAGGGCTGGGTAACCCTCCTCGGAAATGGCCGAGGTGTGTGGCGACAGGAACACCCGTGGGTGCTGATACAGCGGGTGGCCGACGGGCAGCGGCTCGGGGTCGGTGACATCCAGGCTGGCACGGCCGATCAAACCGCTGTCCAGGGCCTCCAGCAGGGCCTGCTGGTCGAGCAGGCCACCACGGGCGATATTGATCAGATGCAAGCCAGGGCGGGCATCGCTCAGCACCTGGCGGTCGATCAGGCCGCGAGTGGCGGGGGTGAGCGGGGCGGCCAGCACCAGGTGGTCGCTGCCAGCGAACAGCTGACGCAGGTCGTCGGCACGTTCCACGCCAGGCACTTCGGCGATTGGCTGGCCAGGGCGGCTCAGCGCCAGCACCCGCATGCCGAGTGCCACGGCCTTGCGCGCCAGGCTCTGGCCAATGTTGCCGAAGCCGAGAATGCCCAGGGTGCGGCCGCGCAGCGGCGCCAGTGGGGTCAGGCGCCAGTCGGCATCCTTGACCCAAAGCGTTGGCAGTTGCTTTGCAGCGGCGAACACCAAGGCCAGCGCGAACTCGGCCACCTGCTCGGCGTTGGCGCCCTTGCCGCTGGTCACCGGCGCACCCTTGAAGACCCAGTCGGGGTAGAAGTCGATGCCCGAAGATACCAGCTGCACCCATTTCAAACCCCAGGGCCAACCTGGCGGCGGGCTGTCGACGCGCTGCCCACGCACGTTGACAGGGCGCAGGATGAACACATCGGCGGGCACTTCGAGGGCCAGCTGGCCGGGGGCGATATCGATCACTTCATGATCCGGCAAATGCTCGCGCAGATGCTGGTTGGCCTGGGCGTCGAGCTGGCTGGCGATGATCGAATGGCTCATGACCGAACCTCCGTCAGCGCGGCGCGGCCGACCTGGCCGAATACCACGTCGTCCTGCGGGGTGTGAATGCGGCTGCAGAGTACGTCGCGGTAGTGCCGCTCCAGCGGGTTGCGCCTCGAAAGCCCGGGGTTGCCGGCGGCCTCGACGGCCAGTGCCACGGCCTGGATGGCATTGGCGCTGACCAGGTGCTTGAGCTGGCCGGCATGCTGCGCAGCGGTTTGCCCGGCGACGGCGGCATCGAGCAGGCTCTGGTTGGCGAACAGCAGCGTGTCGATGCGGCCCAGCACATCCTGGAAACGCGGCAGGCTGGCCAGCGGGGCACCCAGGTTAGAGGGCGTGCGTTGCTTGAGGAAGCCCGCCAGCCAGTCGCGGGCGGCGCGAGCCACGCCGTCATACACCGCCGGCAGCAGCACGGCCATCCACAGCAGGCCCTGGCCATCGAGTTCGGCTTTCGGGGCACTGGCGGGGCTGACGCTGACGGCGTGGTCGAGAGGTATCAGCACGTCATCGAACTGCACCTCATGGCTGCAGGTGGCACGCATGCCCAGGTGGTCCCAGTCGTCGACGATGGTGATCCCGGGCGTGTCGCGGTGCACCAGAAAACCGCCCACCAGCGGGTCGGCATCGTCGCTGCGCCCCCAGACCAGGAACCAGGTCAGGCCGTGGCTACCGGTGGAATAGTTCTTGCGCCCGCTCAGGCGCCAGCCTTCGGTGGTGCGCCGGGCGACGGTGGCGGGCAAGCCGCCGCGGGCAGGGGTGCCAAGTTCGGGTTCGACGCGCAGCGCGTTGATCAGCGCGCCATGTTGCACGGCATCGCGGGCTATCCGATGGCGCAGGTGCTCGGGCCAGCGCGCTTCGTCCTGCAGGCGAAAATGCTGCAGGTACTGCATCACCAGGATCAACGCGGTGGCCGGGTCGCCTTTGCCGACCGCGCCGATCACTCGGCGAGCGCTGGCAAGGTCAGCGCCGCTGCCGCCGAGGCCGCGGGGCACGGTGAGGGCGAGCAGGCCGTGACGTTGCAGCAGGTCGAAGTTGTCCCGGGGGAACTGGCCGCTGCGATCATAGCGCTCGGCATTGGCTGCGAGGGCCTGCGTCAGCTCAGCGAGGGCGCTGTCGGAGGGGTGGCTCATGGGGTTTCATCCCTGAATGACGGTAAGTTGCTTAAGACCGTATTCGTATGGATGAGCGCTGTAAAAGTCTTTTTTGTTCTATGCTAATTATTTGTTTTAAGAATTTAATGTTTATCACGTTATGCGAAAATTGCATTTAATGGCGCCGGAGAACGCAGGCCCCGGCGATCTCAGCTCAGCAGCCTATGCCCGGCGACTTCACCAAAGAGTTCCACGGGCTCCTGCAAATTGCCCAGGTAGCGCGGATGGAACAGCCACAGGTCCACCTGCGGCTTGAAATCGCTGACATTGAGCACGTCCAGCGCATCGCGATGCCGGCTGGCTTGCAGCAGCGGTTCCGGGACCAACCCCAGGCCCTGGCCGTTGGCGACCAGCCCCAGTTGCAACTCGGTGCCGAACGTCTCCAGGTTGATTGACAGGCTTAGCCCTTGTTCGCTCAGTGCACGCTGCAGCCCTGCGCGGAAACCGCAGCCGTCAGGGTTGAGCACCCAGCCACGGGTATAGCAGTCCTTGAGCTTGTAGCTGCGCTTGCCCGCGCTGCCCCTGGCCGCCACCACCTTCAGCGGCATGCGCGCAATGGACTGGCTGGCGATTCCCTCGGGGAAGATCTTGCCTGGCGGGAACAATGCGGCAGCAGCGTCCAGTTCGCCGTTCTCCATGCGCGCGATCAAGCTGCTGCCCCAGCCGCTGCTGACCTGGGTACGCAGCTGTGGGTAGGCTTCGCGGATCTGCGCCAGGGCGTCAAGCAGCACCACATCACCCAAGGTCTGAGGTACGCCCAGGCGCAGCGTGCCCGATGGGGCGCCATCGTTGGCCACCAGTTCGCGCAGTGAGTCGATCTCGCGCAGGATCGCCTTGCACTGCTCGTATACCCGCAGCCCCATGGGTGTGGGCTTGAGGGGCTTGGTGTTGCGGTCGAGTAGGGTGGCGCCGAGGTCTTCCTCGAAGTTCTGCACTCGGCGGGTAATGGCCGGTTGCGTCAGTTGCAAGGCCTCGGCGGCAAGGTTGGTCGACTGGCAACGAATGACTGCGACGAAGGCGTCCATATCATCGATTTTCATAATCGGCGCTCACAAGATCGAACGGGAAAAATAAGGCATTAGCATAATCGGAATGGCGGGTAATGCCATCTGCAGGAATTTATGTGATCAAAGCGCATATTAGGTTATTCCTAAAATGAATTTAGTTTATTTGATGGTTCTCGCTAGAGTCGCCTGACCGGGCAGCATGACGCTGCCCGCCCAGGCAGCGAGGAGCGCCATGTCCATTCGAACGAAACTGCTGACCCTTGCCGCGGCCCTGGTGCTGATTGGCCAGGCAAGCGCCACAGAGCGCCTGACCCTGCGCATCGGTGACCAGAAGGGCAATATGCGTGCCCAGCTGGAGGCTGCCGACGCCTTGCGCGATTTGCCCTATGACATCCATTGGGCCGAATTCCCGGCTGCCGCGCCGCTAGCCGAGGCGCTCAATGCCGGGGCGATCGATGCCGGCATCATTGGTGATGCGCCGCTGTTGTTCGTGCTGGCTTCGGGTGCGCCGGTCAAAGCCGTCGCCGTGGACAAGTCAGACCCTTACGGTACAGCGCTGCTGGTTCGGCCTGATGCGCCGCTGCAAGGTGCAGCAGAACTCAAGGGCAAGCGCATTGCCACCGGCCGAGGTTCGATTGGGCATCATCTGGCGCTCAAGGCACTGGAGCAGGCTGGGCTTAGCGAGAAGGACGTGGAGTTCCGTTTTCTCGGGCCGGTGGACGCCAAGATCGCCCTGGCCAATGGCTCGGTGGACGCTTGGGCGACTTGGGAGCCCTACACCGCGTTGGCCGAACTGAGTGGGCAGGGCAGGGTGCTGGTCAACGGTTGCGGCCTGTCCAGCGGTAACAGCTTCCTTGCAGCCACCGACAAGGCGCTGGACGAACCTGCGCGGCATGCGGCACTGCAAGACTACCTCAACCGCCTTGCCGAGGCGCAGGTGTGGGCCAACCAGCATCTGGACAGTTACTCGAAAACCTTGGCCGCAATCATCGGCTTCCCGGAGGACGCCGCCCGTCTGCAGTTCGAACGACGCCATCTGCGCTGGCAAGTGATCGACCCACAGACCGTGGCGGCACAGCAGGACACCGCCGATTTTTATCATGCCCACGGCCTGATGAACGAACGCCTCGACGTGGCACCGACCTTCGCCAGCGGCTTCACCATTCCCGGTACCGCCAAACTGGCCGCGCAACCCTGACTCTGGAGATACGTTCATGCAATTGAAAGCTCTACGCCAGCTTGGTCTGGCCCTGCTGGCCAGTGCCTTGCTGCCAAACCTGGCCAGCGCCGACCAGACCCTGCGCATCGGTTACCAGAAGTCCTCGACCCTGCTGACCTTGCTCAAGGCCCGTGGCAGCCTTGAACAACGCCTGCAGGCCGAGGGCATCCGCGTCAGCTGGCATGAGTTCCCCAGCGGGTTGCCGCTGTTGGAGGCACTGAACCTGGGCAATGTCGACCTGTCGGCGGATGTCGCCGACACCGTGCCGGTGTTTACCCAGGCGGCGGGTGCGAAGCTGACCTACTTCGCCCGCGAGACACCCTCGCCAACGGCCCAGGCGATCCTGGTGCCGGCGGACTCGCCGCTCAAGACCCTGGCCGACCTCAAAGGCAAACGCGTGGCAGTGACGAAGGCGGCCGGCAGCCACTACCTGCTGATCCAGGCCCTGGCCAAGGCCGGGCTTACTTTCAAGGACATCACCCCGGCCTACCTGATTCCCGCCGACGGCAGAGCCGCCTTCGAGAACCACAAGGTCGATGCCTGGGTGACCTGGGACCCTTACGTGGCCAGCGCCCAGCGTCAGCAGAACGCGCGCATCCTGGCCGATGGCAGCGAGCTGGCCAGCTACCAGCGCTACTACCTGGCCGGCAGCGACTACGCCAAGGCCCATCCCGAGGTGCTGCAGCAGGTCTACCTTGCCTTGCGCGAGGCTGGGGCCTGGACCAAGGCCAACCCGGCGGAGGCCGCGCGTATCCTGGGCCCGTTGTGGGGCAACCTGGACAGCGCCACGGTGCAGCAGGCCAACGCCCGGCGCAGTTATGACGTGCAGCCGGTGAAGCTGGAGAACCTGGCCGAGCAGCAGCGCATCGCCGATGCGTTCTATCGCGAGGGGCTGCTGCCAAAAGCAGTGGATGCCAGCTCGGTAAGCCTTTATGAGCCGGCGCAGAACTAGCCATCGTCGGTAAGCCAGGCGCCCACATGTACGCCGCATGGCTTGAAGCGGGGCGCTCCGCGTACCCTGTGGGAGCGGGCGCGCCCGCGAAGAATCCAACGCGGTGCATGGCAGCGGCTGTGCCGCCTTCTTCGCGGGTAAACTTTCGATAGTCTGGCTTGCCGTCAACCGGTTGGCTCGGAACCAGACGCTCCGTGCAGTAACGGGGTATTGCGAATATCCGCGAGCGTGGCAGCGCCGCAGAGCTGCATGACGATGCGCAGTTCCTGTTCGAGTTGTTCGAGTACCGCCTGCACGCCTTGCCAGCCGTTGAGTGCCAGGCCGTAGAGGACCGGGCGCCCTATGGCAACCAGATCGGCGCCAGCCGCAATGGCTTTGAACACGTCGAGGCCACGTCGGATGCCACTGTCGAAAAGGAGGGGCACCTGGCCCCGGACTTCATCCGCGACCCGTTGCAACGAGTCGAACGCTGCTGGCGAGCCATCGAGCTGGCGACCGCCATGGTTGGAGACGTGTATGGCATCGACGCCGTGCTGGAGTACTGCGCGAGCATCCGCCCTGGTGGTTACGCCTTTGACTATCAAAGGCAGACCGGCACTGTGCATGCGGACAAACTCCAGGCTGTCGAGGCCTATGCGGCTATCGAAAGGCAAGTCCAGAGGCCGGCAGCAGCCGTCGTTTCCGAGAAAGTTGCCAGGCGTCGGCAAGCGCAGGGCGTTGCGGCGATCATGCTCCCGGTTGCCACCGACTGTAACGTCTGCTGTCAGCACGATAGCTTTGTACCCGGCAGCTTTGGCGCGTTGCAGCAGCTCGCGGTTGAAGCCGCTGTCCCGCGTCAGGTAACACTGGAACCACTTATCACCCTGGCTGGCAGAGGCGATCTGCTCCAGGTTTTGCGTGGCGACTGTACTGACGCCCAACAAGGTTCCATAAGCTGCGGCTCCGCGTGCTGTTTCAGACTCTGCCGCGGGGTGAACCAAGCCGTGGGCCGCCATCGCGCCAACCATGATCGGCGCCCTCAATTGGCTGCCGAAGACCTGGGTCTGAAGGTTCTGCACAGTTTTGCCACTGAGGATGCGTTGGTCGACGAAGACCCTGGAGAAAGCGATGCGGTTTTCCCGCAAGGTCTGCTCATCTCCCGCACCTCGGGCGATGTAGTCGAATGCTGGGCGCGCTATGAGGCCAGCGGCAAGGTCTTCCAGTTCCAGCAGGTTGAAGAATTTCGCAGACGGCTGTTGCATCTGTCCTCCGGTGAAGAGCGTGGTTGTCGCGCAAGGCTTGCAGGCCCGGCGCGCACGATGCGTTTGGCAACTTGGGCATGGGGTTAGAAGTCGTAGGCGATCTTGCTGTACCAGAATCCGCCGCCCGGATGGAAAGGTGGGGATCCATAGTTGTACTTGTAGGCCGCCTGGGTGATGCCATTGTTGTCGGGGCGCACGTTGAAGATGTTGGTGCCGCCGATGCTGAGGGTCAGGCTGTCGAACAGCAGGTAGGACAGGTCGAGGTCGGTGATCCACTTGGCACCGAAGCTGCGGTCTTGAGCAGGGTTCTGCTGCCAGGTCTCGACCTTGCCGTAGCGGGTGGTCTGCAAGTTGGCGGCGAAGTTGCCAAGTGTCCAGTTGGCGCCCAGTATCCATTTGCTGCGCGGGGAGGCCGCTACCAACAAACCCTCTGCGGCGTGACCCACGACGCTGACGCCCGCATTCTGCAGCGCGGCCGGCGTGCTACGGCTACCTTCGACGGTCGTCTTGTTGTAGTTGAAGGCCGCACTCCAGCGTACATCGCCCCAGGCGCCGAATTGGCTGCTGTGATCGGCCACCAGGTCGATGCCGCGAGTACGGGTATCGAAGGCGTTGGTGTAGTAGCTGACCCAGGTATTGCGTGCCACGCCGACGGATTCGAGGATGTCGCCAATTGCGCCGTTGCCATTGCTGCGGTCATACAGGTTTTCGCTGAGCAGGATGCGGTCGTCGATGTCGATGACGTAGGCATCGGCGGTGAAGCTGGTCCGCGGCGCTGGCTGCCAGGTGATACCAAGGCCCGCGTTCCGTGATTTCTCTGGTTTCAGATCCGTTGCGCCCAGCGCCTGGGCCACGGGGCTGTCGGGCGTTGCGGTATAGCGCAGTGCGGGCACCGCGTTGCCATTGGCATCCGCTGCCGTGCGGTTGTCGGTGACGGTATAGCCGAGCTGGGTCAGGGAAGGCGCCCGGAAGCCCGAGCCCAAGGTACCCCGGACGGCAACCTGGTCTGTGAGTTCGTAGCGGGAATTGAGCTTGAAGCTGTAGGTGTTTTCCTTGATGTCGTCATAATGTTCGGCGCGCCCGGCGATGCCGACATACCATTTCGGCGTGAGGTCAAAACCAAGGTCCAGATAGGCCGCATAGTTGTTGCGCTTCAGATCCGCTTCGTCTTGCGGGCGGATTGCCAGTACGCCCTGAGCGCCTGTTGACGGTTGCGCACCGTTGGCGACATACAGCGGGCTACCGACTGGGAAGGTGTAGGGCCCGACACTGTAAGCACGTGGGTCATTGCCAGCAAATGTCCGGAAGCGCTCCCAGCGGTGTTCCAGGCCGACGGACACCTGGGTGGGAACGGAGACACCGAAAAGCCCATCGAAGTGGCGTGTGATATCCAGGTTGTTGACCCACTGCTCGAACTGCAATGTGGCCAGGTCATCCCACTTGGTGGGGGACTGCGGGCCATAGGTCGGGTTGGCAGTCAGGTCGCTGGCATGCTCGATCTTGTCGCGGCCATAGGTGGTGGACAGGTCCCAGTCCCAACTGGCCGCGCTGCCTTTACCGCCGAACAGGAACTGATAGTCGGTATCCTTGAGGTTGTTCAAGGGGTAGTAGCCATCCGGAAACAGCGCCGGGATCGATGCAGCGCCGTTGGCCGCTCGCAGCTGATTGTTCGCTTCGGTCTTGCGCTCGCCATAGGTGGCATAGGAGTAAAGCTTGAGGTCGTCGGATAACGGCAACTCGGCATTGTAGGCCAGGTTGAAAGCCTTCAGATCAGGGTCGCCGTTCTTGGTACTCACGTGATCCCAGGCGGCCTGGCGATCATCCTCGAAAAACGCACGGACGCTGTCTGGCGACTTCCCGACCCAGGTGGCGGTACCGCGTTTGCGGGCATCCGCAGACAGGTGCAGGAACCCCCCATCACCCAGCTCGAAGCCATGGTCGGCAGCGCTCTTGATGGTTTCGCCCTGGCCCGAGAACAATTGACCGTAGCTGGCCTCGGCATGACCGCCCGAAGCATTGCTCTTGAGGATGATGTTGATTACCCCCGCTACTGCGTCCGAGCCGTATTGGGCTGCGGCGCTGTCCTTGAGCACCTCGATATGGTCGACGGCACTGATCGGGATCATGTCGATGTCGACAGCGTTGGCACCACTGGTGTCGGTACTGCCATTGGCGGGGGCAGCACCGTTATGACGGCGTTTGCCGTTGACCAGTACCAGCGTGTAGGCCGGCCCAAGGCCGCGATTGCTGAGCGGCCGAACTTGTGAGTTGACCCCGGCGATGTTGGTGCCGAAGTTGAACGATGGCAGCAGTTTGGATATGGCCTCCGACAGTTCCGCCCGGCCGGTTTTGAGCAGTTGTTCACTGTTGATGATGTCAATGGGTGTCGGGCTGTCGGCGACAGTACGTTGCTGCCCACGCAGGCCGGTGGAAATCACTGAGACGGTGTCGAGTCGAGTCTCTTGCTGATCGGCGGCCAGCGCTGAGAGTTGCGGCAGCGCCAGGCAGGCGACGAGTGCTGTTAGCCCTGATCGTAATGGAAAGGGTGGGCGTTGGTTCATGTTCAACTTTCCTTGTGTTGGCAAGCGGCAATCAGGAGCCGCGTCTTGTTAAGCCAGCACTGGCCCTTGGTAGGGGTACAGGATGCTTGCCCCGATGTCAGGGGCGGGGTCGTGAAACGCACGGGTGGGTGGGAACGTGAGGGCGTTGGCATGCAGCGTCGGTCTCTCATCACTGGCGTAGGGTGGGGGGCGATCGGTGCCGATCGCCTTAGCGCCCCAGCGTGATGAGGTGGCCGCGTAAGACCGTATTCTTATATTTTCTTCATGTAAAAGGCTTTTTGGTTCTAAGCTAATTATGAAATTTATTCATGTAATATTACAATCAATATGCGTAGAACGAATTTTAACTTCTTGCATTGAACTGCACGCTTTTTAGATCACAAGGGAAAGCTCGATGCATTGTTGGCCCGCACCTTTCGGCGGAAGGTGCGTACAAGCCCGAAAGAATGGCTGCTGCAGAACATGGCATGATGCCTGAACACAGATTGCCGTATTTCGCTGGCCGTTGTTTGCAAGCCCGGTGATTGGGGGTACACCACAGACTGATTTTGAGCCTTTTATCAAACGGTCCCCTGTTCTCAACAAGGTCGCGCATAGCGTTTGCGGTATTCCGCAGGGGTAACGCCCATATGACGGACGAAAGCTCGGCGCAATGTGTCTGCGTTTGCAAATCCACACATGGCAGCTACCTGCTTAGGCGCATCATTTCCAGCCTCCAGCCGTTCGCGAGCAGCATTCACCCTCGTCTGCTCCACCCAAGCTGCCGGCGTCATGCCCACATCATTTTGAAAGATCCGGGCGAAATGCCTTGGGCTTACGCCCATACGCTCTGCCAGATTCGCAACCCCATGATCCAGAGCCGGATTTGCCGTGACATACCGCTGCAATGCCTGTAGAGCAGAGCGCCCTGTGGGTGAAGTAGATCCTTGACGGCTGAACTGCATCTGCCCACCGGTTCTTTTGAAGTACATGACCAGGTGGCCTGCTACGTCCTTCGCAATCTCATCGCCCAAATCCTCCTGAACCAACGTAAGCGCAAGATCCAGCCCAGCCGTTACACCCGCAGCTGTCCTCAAATTTCCGTCATGGACCTGAATGGCATCCGCCTCCACGGTGACTTGTGGGTATCTTTCAGAGAGAGGCTGCGCCACAGCCCAGTGGGTAGTGACCCGGCGGCCATCAAGTAGTCCAGCAGCTGCAAGCGCAAATGCGCCAGTGCATACCGAACCGAAGCGCCTGCTCAACGGAGCACGCTGGCGGAGCCAATCCAGAATCCCTGATCGAAGGTACTGATCGGCGGCTTGAGGGGTTCCGGCTATCAGCAAGGTATCAATTGCATCGATCTCCTCTCCGATCCAGGCATCAGGAATTAACCGGGTACCCGAAGAGCTCACCAGCGGTCCAGGTTCACAAGCGAGCAGAAGCAACCGATAGGCTTCATACCCAGCTTGCCGGTTGGCTTCCGCGAAGACGTCCAACGGACCACAAGCGTCGAGAAGCTGAACCCCTGGCATGCCCAGGATAGCGAGAGTTATTTGGGGGCGGGACATAACGGCTCCTAAAAGCGAGGGCAGGTTGCCCAGGTCCGATACTGGCTGACAATGGCAGAATTTGACGTAACAAGTCAATTGATGCCATGTGCTTGGACACTCAGACTGGAGTCCTCACTCATCCTCCCCAGGATCTCTATATGACTAACGCTATTGCTGGCATTCACATGCCTGACAGTTCGATGGCCCGAGAAATCACCGAGCTTGTTCGGGACACCGCTTCGCCCCTTCTTTTCCATCATTCGAGTCGCGTCTTCTATTTCGCATCGCTTGCTGGTAAGCGACTGGGCCTGAAATACGACGACGAGCTTCTCTACGCGGGTTGCATGTTCCATGACATGGGACTGACCCACCAGCACAGCAGCGATTGCTGTCGTTTCGAAGTCGATGGAGCGAATGCTGCGCGTGATTTTCTCGAAGGTCATGGCATCAATGAACGCGACATAGAGCGCGTGTGGACTGCAATTGCACTTCACACCACTCCAGGGATTCCTGAGCACATGCACCCGCTCATTGCATTGGTCACTGCTGGTGTGGAGACCGATGTCCTCGGGTTACACCACCAGGAGCTCAGCGCAGCTGACCGGGATGCCGTGGTTCAAGCACATCCACGTGGTGATCAATTCAAAGAAGCCATCATCCAGACGTTCTATAACGGCATCCGCCATAAGCCGCAAACGACATTCGGCAATGTCAAGGCTAATGTGATAGCCGACAAGGAGCCTGGCTTCCTGGCGGGTAACTTCTGCAGCATCATTCGCCAGTCTTGCTGGCCAAGCTAAATGAATGGGGCCGCATTGCGGCCCCTTCGTTATGAAATCGAGGTTTACACCCCTGAATCTGAGAGGTCCGAAAGCATCAGCTTCGAAGCGGTAGCACTAAAGTCGCATGACTGAGATGGCGTAGAGTCGATGAGCTCAAAACAGTGTTGCAGTTCAAGATTTACCTAATTAATAGCTCGTGTCACATTGGTGCGCATGCGAAAAACTAACCCCCTGGTGCGCAGTGCAGGTTTTGAACATGTCCGAGGCGTGGGGGCTAATCTCAGCCTCCACATTAATACAATCCCTGAGGAGACAAAACTCGTAAGCTCGAGCTTAGGGGCAACCTCGCTCACTGCTTCGAGATTTGAAATCATTTTATTTAACCTGAATAAATTCTAACTATCGTGAAAATGACCGGCTTCGTCTGGGATAGTTGTCTGGTGTGAGGGATGGGTAATTGTCGCGTAATGAACGAGGCGGAGATTCAGCGAATCGATTGGAACTTTCGACCCAACGTTGCCGTTGAAGCCAAGGAGTAGACACTGCCGCGTACCTGGCTCACTGACCGCTAGGGCATAGATACCGATGCAACTGCTCCCCGAGAACCCCAAATGTCTGACTGATCCTTTTAACTTTGCGCAAGTCATTGTGCATTGCGATCCATACATCAACTTCGAAGCCGAAACAGTTCGGCAGCACATTTATCAGCCCGTGGTTTCTTGCTATTTGCGTCGGGCACAGACCGAAGCCCAAACCTGCTTTCAGTGCGGCCAGTTGAGTGAGGTGATGATCAGAGACGACAGCGAAACGTTGGTCGGCATCGCATAGCCCGGCATCGACCAGTCGACGCATGTCCGCCGAGCGTCTATCCGGCCCAATCAACGGCCGCTGGCGCAGCGACCGCAGGCAGGTTGGGTTACCGTAACGCTCCAGGCACTCGACACTGGCATGGATGCCGATCTGCAAACTGCCGACGCGCCGCACCGTGATATCAGCTTCGTTGGGCCGCATCAGCCGCACCGCAATATCCGATTGCAGCCTGGCAATGTCTTCAAGGGCATCGCTTATGCTCAATTCAAGTTTGAGCCCCGGGTGTTCGTAATGGAAAGGGCGCAGCAGATCGGGCAGTACCTCGACGCCAAGCAACTCGCCACAGGTCAGCCGAATCGTACCGTGATCCACCGACGCTTCAGCGCTGGCCATGCGGTTGAAGGTTTGTGCGGCCAGATCCATGGCCTCCACATGTTCGATCAGGCGCTGCGCTCCGCCAGTAGGCGTCAGACCAAGAGGTGTGCGGGTGAACAGATTCACACCGAGAGCGTGTTCAAGATGGTCGAGGCGTCGGCGCGCGGTGGCCTGGGCGATACCAAGCAACTTCGCCGCGCCGCTCAGGCTGCCTGAGCGCAGCACGGCGAGAAATACACGCTGGCTTTCCCATTCAATGCCGCTCATACATTTTTAGCCAACAGTTGCTCCTAATTTGCTCTTCTGCCCGAGCCCGTGAAAAGGGATCATTCGCCCACATTTTTCCGGGCGTCATTGTAAGGAACCAACGCATGAGAATCACCGGTCAGTGCCGATGTGGGCAAGTCACGATTGAGATCGTAGCGCAGCAATTGCCGCCACTGTATGCATGCCACTGTTTGAACTGCCAACGCTTGAGCGGCAGTGCGTTTGGTCTGCACATGCTTAGCGCGGCTTCAGCTGTTCAGGTGGCGGGCGAAACGGCGATCTTTGAACATGAACACCAAGGTCAAACGTCCAAGCAACATGCCTGCGGTATATGTCATACCCGGCTGTTCAACGAGACCACGGCAGCCCCCGGCATGCGTGTGGTACGGGCCGGCATCCTGGAAGGCTCTGAACGTTTCGAGCCAATTGCACATATTTGGACACGGCGCAAGCAGCCCTGGCTGGTGCTGCCAGGGGCTATCGCGCAATGGCAGGAGAGCCCGACGCCCGAAGCATTCGCCGCCGCACTAGGGTGATCGAACAGCAGGCAAGCATGCAAAATGTCCTTGCGCTGCGCTCGATGAAACGCGACCCCGTTTCTATTTCGCTGGCAAGAGGATCACGAAGTTCTTTTTCATGTCTTCCAGCACGGTCCATTTGCCCTTGGCGCCCGGTTCGATAATGAACGTGTCGCCAGCGGCCAGTGTGATGGGGGCGCAACCCTCAAGCTCGATGACGCAGCTTCCACTCAGGACATGGCAGAACTCCCAAACTTTGTAGTCGATGCGCCACGCTCCGGTGCTGGCTTCCCATTCTCCGGAAATGCGACCTTGCTGTTCATCGTGATAGTACTTGGACGTCAGCGTATGAGGGGTGCCTTCCACGACCTTTTCAAAAAAGGGAAGGTCGCGCACCGGTTGGATATCCAGTTCGCGGAATACGGTCAGTTTCTTGTTCATGGTTTTTTCTCGAGCACGTTGTGGGTAGGGCGATACATCAAGTGGGCTTCACCGGTTACGACCAGCATCGGGTGCGGAACGATCTGGCAGGTTTTAACAATTTGAAAGCCGTGACGTTCGTAGAAGCGGCGTGCACCGTGGTTTTCTGCATAATCGATCAGGCATAGCCCATCCAAGCCAGAGTCCTCAGCGCGCTGCTGGGCGTGGCGAAGAAACTGGGCGCCCAGCCCCTGGCTGCGCCAGGCCTCATCCAGGGCCAGGCTTGATATGTATAAGGTGTCGGGTATTTCCATGTCGGAATAAGGCGCGAGGACCGGGTCTGTCTCGACAGGCCTGTCAGGGGACTCGCGCAAGGCATAGCTATGCATCATGCCGATGACTCGCCCTTCGAAAGTGGCCATCAGGCAGTTCTTGTAGGAAAAGTCGCCCTGTTCCCTGGCATAGCGAGACGCACCGACACTCAGCAATGCTTCTCCAGGTGCGGCAAGCTTGCTCCATATGTAATCGGCCATGCCCTCCGATGTCAGTTGAAAGAAGCGCGCAATATCGTGCGCGTCCGAGGCTTGAGCGGGTCTGAAGTCGATAGGCATGTACAGTGCTCCCATGGGATCGGGTGGTTAGTTTTCAAGGATTACGCCTTTGACAGGGCGGCAGGGTAAGCGGATTGAACGGTTCCCATCATGCTCTGGGCGAACACCGTCAGCACGGCGTGCGACGCTGCCCCATACTCAAAGGCACATGGCTGTCTAATGGCTCAGTCTTGGGGAACCGATCGTGCACTTGCCGAACTTGGTAAGGCGAGAAGCGGGGCGACGTGTACTTGCATGGCGGGATGGCCGGAATCAGAGCAGAGTTGCCTGCGCATGGGGTCGCCTGTCACGAAAGGCTCACGCGAGCTGCTTGGCAAGGCGTGGGAACAGCGCCAGGGCGTTGCCTTGGTTAATCAGCGCGTGCTCGGCCGGTGGCAGGACGTCGTAGGCATCCAGCTAACTGAACCTGTAGGAGCGGCTTGCCCCGCGAAGGGACCGGCCCCGATGTCAACAACGTGCTGCTGCAGGTGTTCGACGATGGCCGACTGACCGTTGGCAAGGGCTGCATGGTGGACTTCAGCAACACCATCATCATCGCCACCAGCAACCTCGGCGCGAAGCTCATCATGGCCAACCTGGAGCATCCCGAGGCCGAATGCACCGGAGAGAAGGCGCTCAAGGTCGAACTGATGGGCGTGCTCAAGGGGCACTTCCGCCCTGAGTTCCTCAACCGTATCGACGACAGCATCGTGTTCCACGCTTTGTCTCGGGACAATATCCGAACGTTCGTGAAAATCCAGCTGGAGCAGGTGGTACGCACTGCGTCAGCCCAGGACATCCACCTGTCATTTTGGGATCGACCAGAGAACCAGGTTCCATTGTGGTTTATTGGCCTAAAACTGTAGAGTCGCAAAAGTTATAACTTGAGTGGATATTCGACGATTAGCCGCACTTCATTGATGTCCGGCAGGTCCACCTGCGCCTCTTGGTTGCCCCGGTAGTTGGCCACCCGCGTGCGCACCGAGAGGTCACGGGCTGGCCCTTGTTGCACCACGTAGCGCAATTCCAGATCCAGCTCGTGCCAGCGGGCGCCATCGTACTGGCCGTAGCTGGATAGCGGGCCACCGGCATAGTGCCGCTCAGGGCGCCACTGCGCATCGCTGGCGTTGCTGCCGGAGACGTAGCGGGCCATGAAGCTTAGGCCGGGGATGCCGTATCCCGCCAGGTTGAGGTCATAGCGGGCCTGGCGGGATTTCATTCCCGGGGCGTTGAAGTCGGATATCTGCACCGAGTTGGCCAAGTCAATGGACAGGCCGCCGACATAGTCGAAGGGCGTGTCGCCGTCGATCTGCTGGTAGGCCAGGGTGATGCGGTGAGCGCCGTGGCGCCAGGCGCTGGCTAGGCTCCAGCTGGTGTTGTCCACCCGGCCGGAGAGGGCGCGGCCGGTGTCGTCGCTACGGTACAGGTGCAGGTCCAGATTCAGGCCGCTGGCGGGGGAGAACGGGATGTCCTGATTGATGTTCAGGTAGTTCTGCAGCCAGTTGTCCTCGGCGCGGGCGTGGAACAGCTTGACGCTCAGGGTCCCGTTGACTTGGTAGGTGGCACCAATGAAGTCCAGGCTGCGCACCTCGACGTCGGAGTAGCGGGTACGCAGGCTACCGTCGCCATTGCTGGAGGTGAAGTCGCGGTAGGCCGTGAAGTGTCCTCCTTCGAACAGCAAGCTGCCCAGCGCATCGTTGCGCAGGTACAGTCCGGTGGCCATCTCTGGCAGCAGGCGGCTGTCGGCGGTGGTGAACACCGGGGTCGAGGTGCGCATCTCGCCCCATTTCACCTCGCTGGCGAACGCACGCGCTTTGAGCGCACCTCCCACGTGGCTGTAGTCGTCCGCCACCTCAGCGCTGCGCTGGCGGTTATGGCTGACAGGCAACAGCAGGGTACCGGTACGCCCCGGACCGCTGTCGAGTTTGAGGCCGAGCTGGGCATGGGCATCGAGCCCCAGGCCCACCGCGCCCTGGGTGTAGCCGGAGGTGAGGCCGAGCATCATGCCGTGGGCCCATTCTTCGCGGTAGCCCTTGCGCTCGACGGTAGGGCGCGCGGCATTGTCGCCCTGGGTGTTGCTGGCGCCATTGCGAAAGTCGCCATTGAAATAGAAGTTACGGTTGCGCAGCTCCAGCTGGCTGTCTTCGATGAGGCCCCGAGGCTCGGCCAGGGTGTCGGTGGCCAGCAGGGCAGTGCATAGCAGTGTGGCGTGGCGATGGAGCATAGGGGGGTCACCTGTTTTTTTGTTTTAGGCGCAGCCGGTTGCTGCAGGCGCAAGGCCTGTGGGCATGAGGAGTGGGAGGGCTCATCCTTGAGCCTGGAGGGTCAATCGAGGTCTTTGCCGGCGGTTTCCGGCGCCAGTTTCAGGCCCACCAGCGACAGCAGGATCGCCGCGATGATGTAGAACGCTGGGGCGTTGGTGTTGCCGGTGAGGCTTACCAGGCCTGCGGCGAACAGCTGGGCGAAACCGCCGAATAGGGCCACGCCGACGCAGTACGCCAACGACATGCCGCAGGCGCGAACACGGGTAGGGAACAGCTCCGGCAGGATCGCCAGGTTGGGCACGATGGTGTAGGTCAGCGGGATGCTCAGCAGGAACACCACGGCCAGCAGCACCGGGAGGCTGGGGTGCAGGTTGAGCAGCAGGAACGCCGGGTAGATCGCCAGCAGCAGGATCGGCAGTGGCCAGAAAATCGCCTTGCGCCGGCCGATGCGGTCGCTCAGCCGGCCGGCATGGGCCGACAGTAACAGCGGTGGCAGGCAGGCCACGATCGCCGCCCAGGTGCCACTGGCCAGGGGCATGCCGAGTACGCCGATGGCATGGTTGGCCAGGTAGAACTGGATGGTGTAGATCGGCACGGTGGCACCGATCACCAGCAGCACGCCTGCCAGCATCGAGCGCGGGTGTTGAAGCAACAGGGCCAGTTGTTTGCCCTGGGACACCGGCGCGCGGCTGCGCGAGGCCTGGCGATGGGCGTGGGTTTCTTCCAAACGATGGCGGATGTATTCGCTGACCGGGATGGCGAGCAGGCCCATGGCGAAGATCAGCCGCCAGCCCCAGCTGTCCATGGCCTCGGGGCTGAGCAGGTTGCTCAGCAGGGTGACCATCAACGCGCCGATGCAAATGCCCAGGCTCTGACTGAAGGTTTGCCAACTGCAGTAGTAGCCACGCGAATGCTTGTCGGCGTACTCCATGAGCATGGTGGTCGAGGTACCGATCTGACCGCCCACAGCAAAACCCTGCAGCAGGCGCGCGGCGATCACCACGGCCGGGCCCAGCAGGCCGGCCTGGGCATAGGTGGGGGCGATGGTGAACAGCAGTGAGCCGATCGCCATCAGCCACAGGGTCAGGCGCATGGCCGCCTTGCGCCCGACGCGGTCGGCATACAGGCCGATCACCAGGCCACCCAGCGGCCGCATCACAAAGCCGGTGCCGAACACGGCCAGCGACAGCATCAGTGGGACCAGCGGATGGTCGCTGAAGGGGAAGAACAGCCTGGCCATGAGTGTGGCCAGCAGGCTGTAGACCAGAAAGTCATAGAACTCCAGGGCATTGCCCACGCAGATCGCGGCGATTGCCCGACGCTTGCTGGGCTGTTGGGCACTGGTGTCGATGGCGAAGTCTGTTGTTTTTGTTGTCATCGTCGTTGCTCTCTTGCGGTGGCCGTCAGACCAGGAAGCGCCGCGCCAGCCGCACCCAGAAGGTTGCGCCCAAGGGCAGTGCCAGGTCGTTGAAGTCGTAGCAGGGGTTGTGCACTTCGCAGCTGCCGCTGCCTTCGCCGTTGCCGATCAGCAGGTAGCAGCCAGGCACCTGTTCGAGCCAGAAGGCGAAGTCGTCGCTGGCGCAGATCGGTTTCTGGCCCTTTGCAAGGCCTTCGTCGCCAAGCCAGTCGCGCAGTACCTGTTCGGCTAGCTGGCTGGCTTGCGGGTCGTTGACCAGTACCGGATAGCCTTCGCCGAAACTCACCTCGGCGGCGGCTCCGTAGCTTTGCGCGTGGTGCTCGGCCAAGGCCTGAATGCGCTGGCGCAGCAGGCGGCGCACGGTGGGGTCCAGCGCCCGCACACTCAGGCGCAGCTCGGCCTGGCCGGGAATGACATTGGCGGCATCGCCGGCGAGGAAGGCGCCCACGGTGATGATCGCGGTTTCGCTCGGCGGCACGTTGCGCGAGACGATAGTCTGCAACGCCAGTACCAGCGAGGCGCCCACCACCACCGGGTCGATCGTACGGTCAGGCATCGCGCCGTGGCCGCCGTTGCCATGGATGACGATGGTGACGCTGTCGGTGGAGGCCATGCGTGGTCCGGCGAGTACGCCGAACTGGCCCAGCGGCATGCCGGGGGAGTTGTGCAATGCATACACCGCGTCGCAAGGGAAACGCTCGAACACGCCCTCATCAAGCATTCGCTTGGCCCCTGAGCCACCGTGGCCTTCCTCGGCTGGTTGGAAGATCAGGTGAAGAGTGCCACGCCAATTGCGCTCGCGGGCCAACTCGCAGGCGGCGGCCAAGAGCATCGCGGTGTGCCCGTCGTGGCCGCAGGCGTGCATCTTGCCCGGTACCGTGCTGGCCCAGGGTTTGTCGCTCTGTTCCTCGATGGGCAAGGCGTCCAGTTCGGCACGCAGGCCCAGGGTGGGACCTTTGCCATTGCGCAAAGTGCCAACCACGGCGGTGCCTGCCATGCCCGGGTGGACCTCGTAGCCCCATTCGCGCAAGTGGCTGGCCACTCGCGCGCTGGTAGCAAATTCTTCGAAACCCAGTTCGGGCTGTTGATGGATCGCCCGGCGCAACTCGATCATGGCCGGGGTGATGGCAGCGATGCCGGGGGCAATGCAGGTGGTATGCATGTTGTCATTTCCTGGTTCGCGAGGCGACACTGCTGGGCCAGTTGGCGGCCTTGGCCTCGTGCTCTAACCTAGCGCCATCGGCGGCGGGGCATAAGCCGCAAAAATGTTGTCATGACGACCCTTGGTGTTCAGGCAGGAGACTCTTCGTGAAGCTGCACCAGCTACAGGCCCTGATCGCAGTGGCCGACCACGGCGGCATCCGCTCGGCCGCCCGGGCCCTGGACTTATCCCAGGCCGCCATCACACGTGCCCTGCGCGAGCTGGAGGAAGAGCAAGGGCTGCCCTTGCTGTCCCGCCATGCCGGCGGTGCGCGCCTGACCTTTGGCGGGCTGACGCTTTTACCTCATGCTCGGCAGATCGCCAGCCAACTGGAAAAGGCTCAGCGCGACTTGGCGAGCCTGCGCGGCGAAGCGCCGACCCGCCTGTGCGTGGGCATTACGCCTTGGTTCGGGCAGACCTTGCTGGGCACGGCACTGCAAGCCTTTCGTCAGCAGATGCCAGGGGTCCAACTGGAGCTTTACGAAGGCCTGCAGGCGGTTAGCCTGACATTGCTGCGCAGCGGCCAGATGCAGTTCGCCCTAGGGCCTGCCGGCGGGCTGTCGACCCAGGAGTTCAGTCATGAGGTTTTGGCCCACTACCCCATGCGGGTGTTGGCGCGTATCGATCACCCTATGCTTGGCGCTCGGTCGCTGGGACAGCTACTCGGGCAGGACTGGGTGATGAACTTTACCCAAGCTGGGCAACAAGCGTTGATGCATCAACTGTTTGGGCGTCATGGATTGACCATTGAGCCAGGACGAATCGTCTGCGCTCAATCCAGCGCTATGCTTAGCAGCCTGATCATCGATGGTGAAATGCTTGGGTTTTCGCCTGAACCAATGCTTCTGTGTGAGCCCTTGCGCAGCAAGGCGAAAGCGTTGGAACTTGAGGAGTCCTTGGATGAGGGCGACCTTAGCGTGATCCAGTTGCGTGACCAGACTCTGGACCCGGCCGCGCGTTGTTTGGTGAGTTGTCTACGGCAGGCGCTAAAGGCCTCGAATCGCTCAAGTGATGTAACAGGTAGGCGGATTATGGAAAAGCTCAGATTGAGCTTTTGATAGTCGCAACATAGATGGACAGTCCTCGAACGATACTTAATCGGTAATTGGCCGTTGGGTGGCTAAGTACCTGATTCACTGCACTGACCTGAGCCTTCGCCATAACGTGGTCCGGCTGATTCCCAACTGCCGCGCCGCTTCGTCGAGATTGCCCTGGCAGTTGTCCAGGGTTTCCTGCACATGCCGCAGCTGGGCGGCCTTGCCGATGCTGTGCAGGTCCGACTCCCGGGAAGGCCTGGCACGGCTGGTTGGCGCGACACTTTCGCACAGCTCGGGTAGCACCCGCGCCAGATACTGTTCGTCCACGCCGTGATCCCCCAGCAGCTCGCAGGCCGAGAGCATCGCCCGCTCGATCACGTTCTCCAGCTCACGCACATTGCCTGGCCACCCATAACGTGCCAGGTAAGGCAGCAGGGCGCTTGGCACCTCCGCCGCGCCGGGCGGCTGACCCTGGACCAGCAGGCGCTGGCTGATGCCTCGGCAGATCAGGGCGATATCCTCGGGGCGCTCACGCAAGGGCGTGGTCTGCAGGCGCAAGATGTTGAGCCGGTAATACAGGTCGGTACGAAAATCGCCATCTTGTATCGCGGCACTTAGGTCCTGATGGGTGGCGGCGATGATGCGCACATCGATCGCGATCGGCTCGGTGCCGCCCAGGCGCAGGACCTCGCGCTCCTGCAGTACCCGCAACAAGCGCGTCTGCAGTGACACGGGCATGTCGCCGATCTCGTCGAGGAACAGCGTGCCACGGTGAGCCACTTCGAACAGGCCGGGCTTGCCGCCCTTGCGCGAGCCACTGAAGGCACCTTCCTCATAGCCGAACAGTTCGCTTTCCAGCAGCGACTCCGGGAATGCAGCGCAGTTGATGGCGACGAAGGGGCCTTGCCGGCGCGGGCTCTCGTTATGGATGCCCTGGGCCAGCAGCTCTTTGCCGGTACCGCTTTCACCGGTGATCAGGATGGTTGACTGGCTGGCGGCGAAACGCCTGGCCAGCTGCAGCATTTCGCGGTTGGCCCGGCTGTTGCCGTCGAGCTGCTCGAGGCGGTATCGGGCGGTAAAGGCGCCGGGGCGGCGGGTGGAGCGAATGCGTTGGTCCGCGCGCTGCACGGCGGTGGTGTCCTGGCAGGTCAGGACCAGGCCGGTGCGCTGGCCGTTCTCCAGGATCGGCAGCAGGTTGCTGACCACTGCATGTGAGCCGAGCCGGATCACCCGGTTTTCTTCGCCACCCTCCGCAAACGCCTGCTCCAGGTCCAGTTCCGGGCACAGCTGCTGCAATGGACGGCCCAGCGCCGCGCTGAGGGGCAAATCCAGCAGATGGGCCAGGGCCGGATTCAGCGACTGCACCACGCCCTGGTTGTCGACTGCCGCCACGCCGGTGGGGATGTGGTGCAGCACGGCGTTCAAGTGCCGGCGCTTGGCGATCTCGATACGTTGGCTGTCGAGAATGCCCAAGGCCTCTTCGAGCGCCTTGCGCACCGTGTCCTCGCTCAGTGACAGCACGCCGTGCAGGCCTGCCTGTTCCGCCAGCTCCACCACCGTCGAGGAACCGATGATGCTGCCACATCCCAGCCGCGCGGCCTGTTCGACCTCTTGGCGAGCTTCTTCCAGGGAGGTGTAGGCGGCCTGGTGAACCTGCACCGTGAACAGCGCGGCCATGGCCTGAAGGCCCTGGTCGATGCGGTTGTAGCTGAGCAAGGCCACTTGCGAGGCATGCTCGCGCGCCTGCCCCAGCGCCCGCAGCAGGTCATCGCCGCCCACGCGCATCGTCAGTACCGGGCGCGCCAGGTGCTTGCGCAGGTAGGCGGCAGTGGCCCCGGCGCAGATGAACACGTCGGCTTCGCCGCGCAACTCCAATTCGCGGGCGACTTGCAGTGCCTCGGTCACCGAGGTGTCGAGCACTTCGATGTGGGTGTCGGGGTAGTCCGTGGCGAGCGCGGCCACCATATGGGCGAGGCGGCTGCGTTGCCGGGGGCGCTGCAGGTGGCTGATCAGCACGACGACCTGGGAGGTGGGGGAGTGCATGGCGGCGCCTGTTCAGAATTGAAGTGTTTCCATAGTGAACTACTTTGTTTCATATGTGAAATATGGCGTCTCGTCAGCTTTTCCCATAAGTCGCTGCAGGCCAGGTTCGACGGGGGCTGCAGGTGACCCGGGCAAAGTTGGCCCAGGTGTTGCTCTAGCTGACCTGCCCACTTGAAACCGAAGGCAGGACCATTGATTCATGAGCAGTTCCTCTACGATTTGTCCGGCAGGCGACACACTCGCGGTCGCGACCGATGAGCAGCGCCTTGTCGACTTCATCCGTGAGCAGGCAACGGCAACGCGCGTTGACATGCAAGCCCGCAAGCGCCTGAGCGGCGGTGCCATCCAGGAAAACTGGCTGCTCGAATTGCTGATTGAGGGCGGCCCTTGGGCCGGTGCCCGGCGCTGGGTGTTGCGCAGCGACGCGCTGTCCGCGCTGCCGGCCAGCCTCGACCGCGCCCAGGAGTTCGCCGTGTTGCAGGTGGCCCACCAGGCCGGGGTGAAAGTGCCGCGCCCGCTCTGGCTATGTCGCGATATGCAGGTCCACGGGCGGGTGTTCTTCCTGATGGAGTATGTGCCGGGTGTCGCAGCCGGGCGGCTGCTCAGCGCAGGGGCGGGCGCCCAGGGCCAGGCCCGGCTGGCAGAGCAGCTCGGCGCCAACTTGGCGCGCCTGCATCAGATCCGCCCGCCGAGTGCGGCGCTGGACTTCCTGCCCGTGCCGCAGCGTTCGCCGGCCCTGGCCACCGTCGATGCCTATCGTCGTTACCTCGACACCCTTGACGATGCCTACCCGGCACTGGAGTGGGGCCTGCGCTGGTGCGAGCTGCATGCCCCGCGCGACAGCCGTCTGTGTCTGCTGCACCGCGACTACCGCACGGGCAACTACCTGGCCAGCGAGCAGGGGCTGGAGGCGGTGCTGGACTGGGAATTCACCGGCTGGGGCGACCCTTGCGAGGACCTGGGTTGGTTCACCGCCCCCTGTTGGCGCTTCACGCGCCCTGACCTGGAGGCCGGCGGCATCGGCCAGCTGGCGGATTTCCTGCGTGGCTACCACCAGCTATCGCCACTGTGGATCGAGCCCCGCCAACTGCACTACTGGCAGGTCATGGCGACCCTGCGCTGGGCGGTGATCGCGCTGCAGCAGGGGCAGCGCCACCTGTCCGGCGAAGAACCTTCCCTGGAGCTGGCACTGACTGCGCGCCTGCTGCCGGAGCTTGAACTCGACATCCTGAACATGACCGGAGCCGATGCGCCATGACTCAGCCGCACGCCCATGAACTTCTCGAAATTGCCCGGCAGACCTTGCTGGAGCAGGTCTTGCCGGCGCTACCCGGCGAGCTGCGCTACCCGACGCTGATGATCGCCAACGCCATGGCCATCGCCGCCCGGGAAAACCGCCTGGACGCCGCCGTCAGCCTTAAAGAGCAGATTCACCTGGCTGCGCTGATCGATGCGCCCGCCCCGTCGTTGCAGGACGCCCGACGCCAGCTGGCGCGGGCGATTCGCCAAGGTCGCCACGACACCCCGCACAGCGCTCGCAGCCTGGTCGAGACGCTGCGCCAGGTGACCCTCGACCGGCTGGCGATCAGTAACCCCAAGGCCGTGCGCTGAGCGCGGCGAGCCCCTGTTTCAAGACCGACAAGCACGAACAAGGACAATCATGAATTTCACCCTCCCAGACGAACTGCTCGAACTGCAGGCCAGAACCCGCACTTTCATTGCCGAACAGGTCATCCCGTTCGAAAACGACCCACGCCAGGATGCCCACGGCCCCAGTGACGCCCTGCGCCGGGACCTGCAAGCCCGCGCCCAGGCAGCGGGCCTGCTGACGCCCCATGCCAGCCGTGAAATGGGTGGGCTGGGCCTGAGCCATGCGGCCAAGGCCATCGTCTTCGAAGAGGCCGGTTACTCGCCCCTGGGGCCGGTGGCGCTGAATATCCATGCCCCGGACGAAGGCAACATCCACCTGATGGACGTGGTGGCCACCGAAGCGCAGAAGGACCGCTGGCTGCGGCCTTTGGTCCAGGGGCACGTGCGTTCGTGCTTCGCCATGACCGAACCGGCGCCGGGCTCGGGGTCTGATCCATCGATGCTGCGTACTACCGCCACCCGCGATGGCGACGATTACCTGATCAACGGCCGCAAATGGTTGATCACCGGGGCCGACGGCGCCGGGTTCGCGATCATCATGGCGCGCATGGAGGATGGCTCTGCGACCATGTTCCTCACCGACATGCAGCGCGACGGGATCATCCACGAACGTCAGCTGGATACGCTAGACAGCTGCTTCACCGGCGGCCACGGGCAACTGCGCTTCGACAACCTGCGGGTACCGGCCAGCGATGTGCTGGGCGAGATCGGCAAGGGCTTCCGCTATGCCCAGGTGCGCCTGGCACCGGCGCGCCTGACCCACTGCATGCGCTGGCTCGGCGCTGCGCGACGGGCCCATGACATCGCCTGTGACTACGCACGCACCCGCGATGCGTTCGGCAAGCCGCTGGGTGAGCATCAGGGCGTAGGCTTCATGCTGGCCGACAACATGATGGACCTGCATGTGGTGCGCCTGGCGGTCTGGCACTGCGCCTGGGTGCTCGACCAAGGCCAGCGCGCCAATGTCGATTCGAGCATGGCCAAGGTGATCAGCGCCGAGGCGCTGTGGCGGGTGGTCGATCGCTGCGTACAGGTGCTGGGCGGGCGTGGAGTGACTGGGGAGACCGTGGTGGAGCGGATCTTCCGCGACATTCGCCCATTCCGCATCTACGACGGCCCGAGCGAAGTACACCGCATGAGCCTGGCGAAGAAGCTCCTCGACCAGCGCCCGGGAGCCCACTGATGCAGCCGACTGTTGCCCGACTGTTCGCCCTTGATGGGCGCCGCGCCTTGGTGACCGGCGCCTCCAGCGGCCTTGGCCGACATTTCGCCACTACCCTGGCGGCGGCCGGTGCCGAGGTGGTGGTGACGGCCAGGCGCCTGGCGCCGCTGCAGAGCCTGGTCGAGTCCATTGAGCTGGCCGGTGGTCGCGCGCGGGCTTTAGCCCTGGATGTGACCTGCCGTGACGATGTGTGCCGGGTGCTCGACGCCGCCGGCACGCTGGATGTGCTGGTCAACAACGCCGGGGTGAGCGACAGCCAGCCGCTACTGGCCTGCGACGACCAGAGCTGGGACCGGGTGTTCGACACCAACCTCAAGGGCGCCTGGACTGTGGCCCAGGAGTGCGCCCGGCGGATGGTCGCCGCGGGGCAGGGCGGCAGCCTGATCAATGTGACCTCGATCCTCGCCAGCCGCGTGGCCGGCGCCGTTGGCCCCTATCTGGCGGCCAAGGCCGGGCTTGCCCACCTGACCCGCGCCATGGCCCTGGAACTGGCGCGCCATGGCATCCGGGTGAACGCCCTGGCGCCGGGCTACGTGATAACCGAGCTCAACGATGCCTTCCTGGCCGGCGAGGCCGGGGAGAAGCTGCGCTTGCGTATCCCCAGCCGGCGCTTCAGCCAGCCGCAGGACCTGGACGGCGCCTTGCTGTTGCTGGCCAGCGATGCCGGGCGGGCCATGAGCGGCACCGAGATCGTGGTCGATGGCGGGCATCTGTGCAGCAGCCTGTGATCTGACGCGGACCCAAGCCTGAGGCGAGAACAACAATAAGCAGGAGATGTGTATGTACCTTCAATGCCTGGATAACCTGTCGATGGGGTGTCAGTGATGATTCACCCAACCTTCGAGCATGAGCTTGCCCCCAACGAAGCCAACCATGTGCCCCTTTCACCGTTGTCGTTCCTCAAACGCGCCGCCCAGGTGTACCCGCAGCGTGATGCCGTGGTCTATGGCGAGCGGCGTTACAGCTACCAGTTGCTGCACCAGCGCAGCCGCGCCCTGGCCAGTGCGCTGGAGCGGGTCGGCGTGCAGCCGGGCGAGCGGGTGGCGATACTCGCGCCGAACATCCCTGAAATGCTCGAGGCGCACTATGGCGTGCCTGGTGCGGGCGCCGTTCTGGTGTGCATCAATATCCGCCTGGAGGCGCGCAGCATCGCCTTCATCCTGCGTCATTGCGCAGCCAAGGTACTGATCTGCGATCGCGAGCTCGGCGGAGTCGTCCATCAGGCACTGGCCATGCTCGACACACCGCCATTGCTGGTGGGCATCGACGATGACGCGGCCGAGCCGGGCGAGCTGGCCGACGACCTGGACTATGAGACGTTCCTGGCCCAGGGCGACCCGGCCAGGCCGCTGAGCGCGCCGCAGAATGAATGGCAGTCGATCGCTATCAACTACACCTCTGGCACCACGGGTGACCCCAAGGGTGTGGTGCTGCATCACCGCGGCGCCTACCTCAACGCCTGCGCCGGGGCGCTGATCTTCCAGCTGGGGCCGCGCAGCGTCTACCTGTGGACCTTGCCGATGTTCCACTGCAACGGCTGGAGCCACACCTGGGCGGTGACCCTGTCCGGTGGCACCCATGTGTGCCTGCGCAAGGTCCAGCCCGAGGCGATCCACACCGCGATCGCCGTGCATGGCGTGACCCATTTGAGCGCCGCGCCGGTGGTGATGTCGATGTTGATCCATGCCCAGCACGCCGGCGCGCCGAGCGGGCCGGTATCGGTGATCACAGGCGGCGCCGCGCCACCCAGCGCGGTGATCGCCGCGATGGAGGCACGCGGCTTCAGCATCACCCACGCCTACGGCATGACCGAAAGCTACGGCCCCAGCACCCTGTGCCTGTGGCAGCCGGGTGTCGACGAGTTGCCGCTGGAGGCCCGGGCCCAGTTCATGAGCCGCCAGGGCGTCGCCCACCCGATGCTTGAAGAGGCCACGGTGCTGGATACCGACAGCGGCCGCCCGGTCCCGGCCGACGGCCTTACCCTTGGCGAGCTGGTGGTGCGGGGCAACACTGTGATGAAAGGCTACCTGCACAACCCAGAGGCTACCCGTGCCGCGTTGGCCAACGGCTGGCTGCACACGGGCGACCTGGCCGTGCTGCACCCGGACGGCTATGTGGAAATCAAGGACCGGGCCAAGGACATCATCATTTCTGGCGGCGAGAACATCAGTTCGCTGGAGATAGAAGAAGTGCTCTACCAGCACCCCGAGGTGGTCGAGGCTGCGGTGGTGGCGCGTCCGGATTCGCGCTGGGGCGAGACACCTCACGCTTTCGTCACGCTGCGCGCTGATGCACTGGCCAGCGGGGACGACCTGGTCCGCTGGTGCCGTGAGCGTCTGGCGCACTTCAAGGCGCCGCGCCATGTGTCGCTCGTGGACCTGCCCAAGACCGCCACTGGCAAAATACAGAAGTTCGTCCTGCGTGAGTGGGCCCGGCAACAGGAGGCGCAGATCGCCGACGCCGAGCATTGATCGAGTGCAACTCCTGTACACCCATAACAACAACGACTTTGACCGAGGTGTCCCATGTCCAGCCTGTTATACGCGCGTGTTCGCGCCAATGCCCGGTTCCAGCAACTGGTGGCGCGCAGAAACCGTTTCACCCTGAGCCTGTTCGTGCTGATTCTGGCCACGTTCTATGGCTACATCGGGTTGGTATCGTTTTGGCCCGAACTGATTGCCAGGCGCCTGGCCCAAGGGTCGAACATGACCATGGGCGTGGCTGCCGGCGCCTTCCTGTTCGTGTTCTTTTGTGCGTTGTCGGCGTTCTACGTGTACCGGGCCAATGGCGAGTTCGATAGCCTGACCCAGGCGCTGCTCAGCGGGCTGGAAGAGGAGCAGGGCGCATGAAAAAACTCGTGCCTCTGGCCCTGCTGCTGCACTCAGGCCTGCTGCTGGCTTCGCCTTCGCTCGACGCTGGTCAGCGTCAGCCGCTCAACCTGCATGCCATCGGCATGTTCATGGTGTTCGTGCTGTTCACCTTGTGCATCACCTGGTGGGCGGCGCGTCGCACACGCTCGACGGCAGACTTCTACAGCGCCGGTGGCGGCATCCAGGGCTGGCAGAACGGCCTGGCGCTGGCCGGTGACTACATGTCCGCCTCGACGCTGTTGGGGATCACCGCGCTCATCTACACCTCTGGCATGGATGGCTACATCTACCTCATCGCTTTCTTCGCGGGCTGGCCGGTGTTGCTGCTGTTGATGACCGAGCGGCTGCGCAATCTGGGCCGCTTCACCTTTGCCGATATCACCTCGTACCGCCTCGACCAAGGCAAGGTGCGCACCATGGCCGCCATCGGCTCGCTGACCGTGGTGTGTTTCTACCTGGTGGCGCAGATGGTCGGGGCCGGGCAGTTGATCAGGTTGCTGTTCGGCCTGGACTACCACATCGCGGTGGTCATCGTCGGTGCGCTGATGATGCTGTATGTGACCTTCGGCGGCATGGTGGCGACTACCTGGGTGCAGATCATCAAGGCGTTCCTGCTGCTGGTCGGCGGCTCGCTGGTTCTGTTCCTGGCGATGCGCGAGTTCGACTTCAGCTATGACGCGCTGGTGAGCAAGGCCATGGACACCCATGCCCTGGGCGAACGCCTGCTGGCGCCCGGCAGCCTGCTGGCCGACCCGTTGACCGCGCTGTCGCTGAGCCTGGGGCTGGTGTTCGGCACCGCCGGGCTGCCGCATATCCTGATGCGCTTCTTCACCGTCAGCGATGCCCGGGAGGCGCGCAAGTCGGTGCTCTATGCCACCGGGTTCATCGGCTACTTCTTCAATGTCATTTTCCTGCTGGGCCTGGCGTCGATCGTGATCGTCAGTCAGCAGCCGAAGTTCTTCGAGGGCGGTGAGGTGGGTGGCAAGCTGCTGGGCGGGGGCAATATGGTGGTCATGCACCTGGCCCAGGCAGTCGGCGGCAACCTGCTGCTGGGTTTCTTGTCGGCAGTGACCTTCGCCACCATCCTGGCTGTGGTTTCAGGCCTGGCCCTGGCCGGGGCGTCCGCCATCGCCCATGACCTGTATGCGCGGGTGATCATGAAGGGCGCGGCCAGCGAGGCGCAGGAGCTGCGGGTGACCAAGTTGGCTACCCTGAGCCTTGGGTTGGTGGCCATAGCCTTGGGCATCCTGTTCGAAAATATCAACGTGGCTTTCATGGTTGCGCTGGCCTTTGGTATTGCCGCTTCGGCCAACTTCCCGGTGCTGTTCCTGTCGATGTTCTGGTCGGGGCTGACCACCCGCGGCGCATTGGCCGGTGGCTACGTCGGGTTGCTCAGTGCCATGGGCTTCGTGGTGTTTTCCAAGCTGGTGTGGGTGGATGTGTTGCACTTTGCTGAACCGCTGTTCCCCTATACCCAGCCTGCGCTGTTCTCCATGCCGCCGGCGTTTTTGGTGGCGTATGCGGTTTCCCGGATGGACCGCACTGCGCGGGCCAAGGCCGAAAGGGCGGCCTTCGCCGACCAGTTCGTCCGTGGCCAGACCGGCCTTGGTGCCAGCGGTGCCGTCGATCATTGAGTAACCCGCGGCCGCAAGCGCAGGAGTGCCGGCGGCCGTGTGATACCTCGCTAGTAACCTCTGAAGATCTCCCCGATGCTGGTAATCGGATGCCCCATGTGCTGCGCCGTCCCCCGGTTGACGAGGGACGGCCGAGGGGCAAAAAGGGCACTCAGGAAAATGGCCAGCGTCAACACGGCAAGTAGAAAACCAAATCGGCGCATAGGATCCTCCAGCGATTTTTATAGTTGTTGTCTTCGGGTTCAATCCGCGAAAGCACGGTTAATGCCCAGGCTCTTGCTCGCGGGCGAATGACTTGGTCGTGGCTGCGATGTCCTGGTCGCCGTAGCCCATTGCGGCCGCACGCTGCACGACCTGGCACACCGCATCGAAGACCGGGGTCCAGACGCCTTGTGCGTGCAGGGATTGGGCAATGTGCGCGAAGGCGTCCGCATGCACATCGAGCCTCGCCTGGTCGCCTTCGAAATCTTGCGTTTCGAGCCGGCGTACGGCTTCCTCGAGTGCGTCAGCGACGAAAAAACGTGATGTGTCGAGCAGGAGCCTTGCCGTCTTCGAAACAGGCAGGCCAAAACGATCGCCGGCACCCACGGCCTCGAAGAAAGTCACCATCGCGGCAAACGCATGCGCGTGAAGGACGGTCGCAAAGGCCAATGCTTCGTCCCAGGGAAGGAACACCGTATGGCCGGCGAGCCCCTCAAGCAGCGCCCGATGCTGCTCGAAGGCTGCACGATCGCCGGTATGAATGCTGTGGCTTTCGCGGTGGCCGACGTTGCGGGGGTAGGCCACGATCATCCCTTTGACGTAATGGCCGCCCGCCTGATTGACGAGGCCCTGAAGCGCCAGGCCTTCGTCTTGGGCGTTGGTCGTGTAATCGACGATCGTACGATGGGCGAGTGCACGCGCCACACCCGGCATCCCGAGGACCTCGTGGGTCGCGTGGTTGTCCAGGAGCACGAAGATCGTGGCCGGGCTTGCGCTCAGCGCGGCTTTGACGCTGTCGCACAGATGAGCGCCAGCGGCGACGAGTGCCGCGGCCTTGCCGGGTGATCGGTTCCAGATCGCGACGCGCTTGCCTTGCTTGAGCAACGCTTGGGCCATGATGGTTCCCATGGCACCGAGCCCGATTACGGAAACGTCGAACTCGAAGCTTTCATCACTGTGTTCACGCACGATCAAACCCTCATGATTGTTGTTTTACGTGAGTTGCCATCAGATGCAGCCTTTGCTCACAGTAGGTGCTGTGAGCGCGCCCAATCCGTCGCGTCAGCCAGCGTCCGCTCGAAGGCGCTGAAGATCGCCTCGATATCGTCCTGGGTGGTAATCAACGGAGGACAGAAGGCGATCGTGTCGTAGATGGCGCGAATGATCAGCCCATGCTTGTGAGCCTGTTTGAACACGTAGCCGCCCAACGTCCCTGGCTGGGCGAACGGTTGGCGGGTGGCCTTGTCGGCAACCAGTTCGATCCCGCCCATCAGCCCGACGCCTCGGACGTTGCCGACCAACGGGTGGTCTTCGAACGCGCGTAGCCGGCGCTGGAACACGGGGGCCAGGCACTGCACATGGCCAACCAGGTCGCGCTCCTCGATGATGCGGATGTTTTCCAGCGCAACCGCGGTGGCAACGGGGTGGCCGGTGCAGGTCAGGCCGTGGGCAAATGCCCCCAGACGCTGGCTCTGGGTCACCAGCAGATCATTGATGGCATCGGACACCACTACGGCCGCCAGCGGCTGGTAGGAGGAGGTGAGCTGCTTGGAGAGCACCATGATGTCGGGCTGGATGCCGTACAACTGAGAGCCGAACATTGTGCCAAGCCTGCCAAAGCCGGTGATGATTTCGTCGATCACCACGAGGATGTCGTAGCGTTTGCACACCGCCTGGATCGCCGCCCAGTAGCCTGTGGGAGGAGGGATCACGCCGCCTGCCGCGATCACCGGCTCGCCGATGAACGCGGCGATGGTTTCCGGCCCTTCGGCAAGGATGTAGCGTTCCAGTTCGTTCGCCAGACGAACCGTAAAGGCCTCTTGTGATTCTCCTGGCCGAGCAGATCGGTAGAAGTTCGGGCAGGTCAGGTGATGAACCGGGATGGCCGGCAGATCGAAGTCACGGTGCATCGATGGGATGCCGGTCAGGCTTGCTGCGGCGACGGTGGCGCCGTGATAGGCCTGTTGTCGAGAGATGAATTTCTTTTTGGCGGGCCGGCCCAGTGCGTTGTTCACGTACCACACCATTTTCACCACCGAATCATTGGCCTCGGAACCTGAGTTGGTGAAGAACACATGGTTCAGATCGCCAGGCGCAAGTTCGGCCAGCTTGGCGGCGAGCGACGCCGCCGGCGCATTGGTCTTGTGGCTGAAGCTGTGGTAGTAGGGCAGTTGCTTGAACTGCTCGACGGCAGCATCGACCAGGCGCTGTTCACTGAAGCCCAATGCCGCGCTCCACAGGCCCGACATGGCTTCGATGTAGGCATTGCCTTGCTCGTCGAAGACCCGCACGCGGTCACCTCTCGCGATCACGAGTGGCCCGATTTCCTGGTGCAGCGCAAGGTTGGTATTGGGATGAATGAATGAAGCCAGGTCATTCTGAACGGTTGAAGTGACGTTGCTCATTGGCGTGATTTCCTACCACGGATGGGTTGTCGACTGCATGCGATGGACCTGCGTGCGGCACCTGCATCGATACAGGTTGCACAGCAGGCCCAGGCATTTACTGGCGCAGCGCTGCCGCGACCGATTCACCAAAGGCTTTCAGGCCTTCTTCCAGTTGGTCGGTCGGGGTGTTCACCGGTGGCATCAGCTTGATGATTTCGCCGTTAGGGCCACAGCGGTCGACCAGCACGCCCGCTTGCAGCACGCGCTGCTGGGCATCCTTGGCCAAGGCCACGTTGCCGCGGCCGAAATCGATGCCGGCGATCATGCCGCGCGAGCGGGCGGAGGCGACGCCCGGGATCTCCGCGAAGCCGGCAACCGCACGTGTCATGGCCCCGCTGTTGTCGGTCAGCAGCTTCAGGAACTGCTCGTCGCGCCAATAGCCGAGCGCGATCTGCGCGGTCAGGAAGGCCAGCTGGTTGCCGCGGAACGTGCCGATGTGATCGCCCGGCTGCCACACATCCAGCCCGGCGCGGATCAACACGATCGCCATCGGCAGGCCAAAGCCGCCGATGGATTTCGCGCAGGTGATCAGGTCCGGCACGATCCCGGAGCGCTCGAAACCGAAGAAGTCGCCCGTGCGGCCACAGCCAGCCTGGATCTCGTCGCAGATGAGCACAACCCCGTGATCGCGGGTCCATTGGCGCAAACGCTGCAACCACAGGTTGGAGGCCGGGTAGACACCGGCCTGGATCTGCACCGACTCAACGATCACGGCGGCTGGCAGTTCCGATCCGCTGCCCTGGTCGTTGGCCAGGCGCTCGAGGAAGCCCATGCTGTCGAACTCACCGTAAGGGCTGTCTTCGTACGGTACGAACACCACGTCGTTGGACAGCCCGGGGCCTCGGCGGGTGCGGTTCCCAGTGACCGCCAGCGCACCGGCCGTCATGCCGTGGTAAGCCCCGTAGAAGGAGACCACCTTGGTGCGCCCGGTCGCCTTGCGCGCCAGCTTCAATGCCGCTTCGACGGCATCGGCACCGGTCGGGCCGGTGAACTGCACCTTGTAGTCCCAGCCGCGTGGCTTGAACAGGTCACGCTCGATCGACTCCAGGAACTGGCGCTTGGTGGTGGTGTGCAGGTCGAGGGCATGGGTCACGCCGTTGGCCGACAGGTAGGCGATCAACGCATCGCGCATGCGCGGGTCGTTGTGGCCATAGTTCAGGGCGCCGGCGCTGGCGAAGAAGTCCAGGTACTCGCGGCCATCTTCGCCGCGGATCTTGCTACCTTGGGCGGTATCGAACACCAGCGGCAAGTCGCGGCAGTACATCCGCACGTTGGACTCGAGCCTTTCGAACGTTTCGATGTTGTTCATGCATAACCTCTTGCAATGATGGGGTGTCGTGGGGCGGTCAGTGCTTGAACATCACGTGGCGGACCACGGTGTAGTCTTCCAGGCCGTACATGGACAGGTCCTTGCCGTACCCCGACAGCTTCACGCCGCCATGGGGCATCTCGCTCACCAGCATGAAGTGGGTGTTGACCCAGGTGCAGCCGTACTGCAGGCGGGCGGCCAGGCGATGTGCCCGCCCCACGTCGGCGGTCCACACCGAAGAGGCCAGGCCGTAGTCCGATTCATTGGCCCAGGCCAGTACCTGGGCCTCATCCTCGAAGGGCGAGACCGTTACCACCGGGCCGAAGATTTCACGGCACACCACCTCGTCTTCCTGCCGGGTGCCGGCCAGGACCGTGGGCTCGAAGAAGAACCCGGCACTTGCTGCGCGCTTGCCACCTGTGACGACTTCGATATGGGGCAGCTCCCTGGCCCGGTTCACGAAGCCCTCGACACGCTGCAGATGCTCTTGGGTGATCAGCGGGCCCATTTCGGTTGCCGGGTCATCCTGCAACCCGCATTTGATGCTGGACACGGCTTCGCCAAGCTTGCGAACGAACTCCGGGTAGACCGCCTTCTGCACATAGAGGCGACACGCGGCAGTACAGTCCTGGCCGGCGTTGTAGAAGCCGAAGGCGCGAATGCCCTCGACGGCGGCGTCGATGTCGGCATCGTCGAAGATCAGCACGGGGGCTTTGCCCCCCAGCTCCATATGCATGCGCTTCACACTGTCGGCCGTGCCTTCGATGATGCGGCTTCCGGTACGTACGGAACCGGTCAGCGACACCATGCGCACCAGAGCATGACTGGTCAGCGGCTCACCCACCGTGGCGCCGCGCCCATGGACGATGTTGACCACCCCGGCGGGGAAGATATCGGCGAGCAGCTCCCCCAGCTTCAAGGTGCTCATCGGGGTGTGCTCGGAGGGCTTCAGGACCACGGTGTTGCCGCCGGCCAAGGCCGGGCCGAGCTTCCACGCCGCCATCAGCAACGGGTAGTTCCACGGCGCGATGGAGGCTACGACACCGACCGCGTCGCGGCGGATCATCGAGGTGTGCCCCGGGATGTACTCGCCCGCCGCCGAGCCTTGCAGGCAGCGAACGGCGCCGGCGAAGAAGCGGAACACGTCCGACACGGCGGGCAGTTCGTCCTGCAGCACGGCCGTGAACGGCTTGCCGCAGTTGTCCGCCTCCAGGCGGGCGAACACCGCGGCCTGGGCGTCGATGCGGTCGGCGAGGGTGAGCAGCAGTGCCGCACGGTCCTTGGGCGGTGTTTGCGACCAGGCTTCGAAGGCCGCATCCGCGCTTTTCACCGCGGCATGCACCTGGGCATGGCTGGCCTCGTGGGTCTGTACCAGGACGCGGCCCTGGGAGGGGTTGTAGACGTCCACGTGGTCGCCTTCGCCGGCTACGAGGGCACCATTGATCAGCAGTTTTGTTTGCATGTCGATCTCGTCATTGAACGGCAAGGCCTGTGGCCTGCCTTGTGATTGTCGTCAGAGCGTTCGATGGGAAGAGGGGGCTATACCAGGGCGTCGGGGACCGGGTTACGGAACAGGCTGGTCCGGCAGGCGAGGTAGACAAGCCCAAGGCCGAGCCAGCAACCGCCCATGATCAGGGCGTCTTTATCCAGGCTGACCAGCATCCACCCGGCCGTGACCAGGCCGATGAGCGGAAAGAGCACCCCGCGCAGCAACCCGGCGCCGTCCTTGACGCGCGCATCGAAGGTGAGCCGCAAGGCGCACAGGTTGACGGCGGTGAAGGCGAGAAAGGCGCCGAAGTTGACCAGGGAAGTCGCGGTTGCGATCGTCAGGCCAAACCCGGCGGTGCCGAAAACACCGCACAGCAGGATGTTGAAGGCCGGGGTCTTGTAGCGAGGGTGCAGCGCGCCGAACAAGCGCCGGGGCAGCTGGTTGTCCCGGCCAAGGGCGTAGAGCAGCCGGCCCACGCTGGCCTGGAATGACATCCCCGCAGCGAAGTGGGCGACGATGATCCCGGCCAGGACCACGGCGAAGAACAGGTCGCCGCCGATCATCCGGGCAATCTCGAAGGCGGCCCCGTCCACAAGCTCGAACGTGGGGGAGGGGTGCGCCAGGTACATGAAGTACGAGGAGCCGACGTAGACCGAACCGCCGATCAACGCGACCAGCAGGATGGCGCGCGGCAGCGTGCGGCCAGGGTCGCGGGTTTCCTCGCTCAGCGTGGACAGCGCGTCAAAGCCCAGGAACGAGTACGCGGCAATGGCGGCGCCGGCCATGCTGGTGGCGAAGGGCACGTCCGGATTGAAGAACGGCTTGGCCGACAGCAGCCCGCCAGGGCCGTTGGCCGCCACGATGTAGTGCACGCACAGCCCTATGAACACGACGATGATGACCAGTTGCACCACCATCAACAGCACGTTGAAGCGGTTGGCGACCTGAATGCCGAGCACATTGAGCAGCGAGGTGGAGACGATGAAGCCAGTGACCCACACCCACTGGGGCACTTCTGGAAACGCCATGTTGAGGTAGCTGGCGCCGAGCAGCCAGATCAGCATCGGGATGAAGAAGTAGTCGAGCAGGGCTGCCCAGCCCACCATGAAGCCGAGGTTGGCATTGAGCATCTTGCGGGTGTAGGTGTAGGCCGAACCTGCCACCGGGAACACCCTGACCAGTCGGCCATAGCTCAAGGCCGTGAACACCACGCCGGTGGCTGCGACCAGGTAGGCCATGGCCGTGGTGTTGCCGCTGGCCTGGGTGATCACGCCATAGGTGCCGAAGACGATCAGCGGGGCCAGAAATGCCAGGCCGAACAGCAGCACGGAAAACGGGCCCAGGGTGCGCCTCAACGAGGCGCCGGGGGTTGACTGACTCATGACGGTGCCCTCTTACGCGACGAAGTGGTAAGCGGTGGTGATGATGTCGTGGTAGGCCTCTACGGACATCGCCTTGGCATTGCTGGCGTCCGAGAAGTTCTGCTTGGACTTCTCGGCAATGGTCGGGAAGTCTTCCTCGCGCACACCCTTGACCTCGGCGAAACGGGGGATGCCCAGGTCCTTGCTCATCTGGAACAGGTGGCCGACAGCGGCCTCGGCGGCGTCGACCGGCGAAAGCGTGGGGTCGATCCCCAGCGCGTAGGCCACCTGGGCATGGCGGACGATATCGGCATCACGGTTGTGGCCGAACACGAAGGGCAGGAAGATCGCGTTGCCGACACCGTGGGGCGTGTCGTACATGCCGCCGATGGCTTCGGAAATGCAGTGCACGCTGCCGACGTCGGCGTTGCCGAAGGCCATGCCGGCAATCAGGCTGGCCACCAGCATCTGCTCCCGGGCCGCCTGGTTGTCGGGCTCCTGCACGGCCGCCTTGAGGTGCTGGCTGATCAGGCGGATGGCATGCAGCGCCAGGCCGTCGCTGATCGGGTTTGCCACGCGGCAGGTGTAGGCTTCGATGGCATGGGTCAGGGCATCCATGCCGGTTGCGGCGGCAATCGACGGCGGCAGCGTGTCGGTGATATGGGAGTCGAGCAATGCCAGCACCGGGCCGATGCGATAGTCCAGCACGTTCATCTTGAAGTGGCGGGCGGTGTCGGTAATCACCGAGAAGCAAGTCACTTCGCTGCCGGTGCCGGCCGTGGTCGGGATGGCGACGATGGGCGGGATGGCATGGGTGAGCGTGAACGACCCTTCGTAGTCCTCGATACGGCCGTCGTGGGTGAGCAGCAGGCTGATGGCCTTGGCCGCATCCATCGCGCTGCCGCCACCCACGGCCAGCAGGCCGTCGATACCCGTGCCCCGATAGCGCTGGGCGGTGTGGTTAATGTCTTCACTGCGCGGGTTGGCCTTGATGTCCGCCACTTCCTCGTAGGCGATGCCGGCCTTGTCGAGGCTGGCGTAGACGCTGTCCAGCAGGCCTGCTGCCTTGACCCCGGCATCGGTCACGATCAACACGTGGGCCAGGCCGAGTTGCCGCAGGTGTTCACCGGTGCGCTCGCGCAGGCCGGGTTCCATCACGATTTTGCTGGGGAGTAAAAACTTGAATTCCATACGTACCTCTTGCTCAATTGTTGTCATTGTCGAAAGGGCAGTGGAGGGGCATCCGCGCCTGGCCGTGTTTAACGGCTCGGGCGCGTAATCTGGGCCTGGCGGTTAAGCACGGGCCGGAATGTTGTTGTTTTGGGTCTTGCGTAAACCTGTTGCGAAAAGGCTCCAGCGGAATAAAAAGAGGGGCGACCAAGCGACGGGCCCCTAAAAGAAAATCTGTGCTATCGCATGTGCCCCGTCAGCAGGGACAGCAGCGTGCCCGACAGGCACGTCGGCAAGTCATGCCCCATCCCGGGCAGCAGCACCAGGTTGGCGCCGCGAATCGCCGACGCTGTGGCAAACCCGCCGTTGGTGGCGACCATGAGGTCTTTGTCGCCATGAATGACCAGCGTGGGGCAGCGAATCCGCTGCAACTCCTGGGTACGGTCACCGGAGTTGATGATCGCGCCGATCTGCCTGGCGGTGCCGAGATTGCTGGCCTCACCGCCACCTCGCGGCCAGGCTTGCATGGCGTAGTCACGCAAGGCCGGCTCGTTCCACTCCAGCCGCGAACCGATCAGCCCCATGATGTCCACGTAGTCGCGAACGCTTTCGTGCTGGGTGCGCGGTGGGCGGCGCAGAAGCTGGAACAGCGCTTTGAGCGCTGGCTGGCCGACGCGCAGTGAGCCTGTCGTGGAAAAGATCGAGGTAAGCGTGCTGACGCGTTCGGGGTAACGTGCGGCGAGTGTCTGGGCGATCATGCCGCCCATCGACATCCCCACCACATGCACCGCTTCCAGATGCAAAGCGTCCATGAGCCCGATCACGTCGTTGGCCATGTCCCCCAGGTCATAGCCGGGCGTGCGCTTGCGCAGGAACTGCTGCAGGGTCGTGGGGGGCGCCACATCCGTGAAGAACGAGCGGCCCGCGTCACGGTTGTCCAGTGTGATGACCCGCAAGCCTTGCTCGACCAGGCCGTCGATGAGCGCTTGCGGCCAGTAGGTCAGTTGCAGCCCCAGGCCGACGATGAGCAGGACTGCCGGGGCGGTTTCATGGCCATGGCTGCGATAGCAGAGCCTGCGCTCGCCTGGCAGCTCGCAGAAGCGATCGGTGCTCATCGGCGGCTACCTTGCTGCTGCAACTGGACATCGGCGTGCAAGGGCGCATTTGGTACTGCGGTGAACTTCAGGCACTTGTCTGCCACCGTGCCACGGCGCAGCAGTTTGACGTCGCGGAAGTAATCCATCGACATCACCCAGGGTTCGCGCGGCCCCTGGCGCGGCATGCTGTCCAACGCGCGCTGTACGTAGCCGGCACCAAAGTCGAGCAAGGGGCGGGTTTCGATGCCTTCCGGCGCCTTGGGCTCGCAGACGTTGTAGCCTTCGCGCTCCATCAAGCCCAGCAAGCGGCAGAAGTGGTCGCACAGCAGGCAGACTTTCAAGGTCCAGGATGAGTTGGTGTAGCCCACCGCGAACGCAAAATTGGGGACACCGGAGAGCATCATGCCTTTGTAGGCCAGGGTCTCGCTGAGCACGACCGGTTTGCCGTCCTTGTGCAGGGTGATGCCACCGAACAGCTGCACGTTCAGCCCCGTGGCGGTGACGATGATATCGGCCTTGAGCATCTTGCCTGACTTGAGCAATACACCGTGCTCGGTAAACCGCTCGATATGATCGGTGACGATGTCGGCTTTGCCCGCGCTGATGGCTTTGAACAAATCGCCTTCGGGCACCGAACACAGGCGCTGATCCCAAGGGTTGTAGGGCGGGTTGAAATGCACGTCGACCGGGTAGTCTTTCGGCAATTCCTTGCGGGTCAGCCACAGCAGCAGTTTCTTCGAAAGCTTGGGGAAGCGCTGGCAGAAGCCCCAGAAGGCCAGGGTGATCTTGGCGTTCTTGTAGCGCGTCAGGGAATAGGCGGTTTGCGCGGGCAGGACCTTGCGCAGGAACGCTGCAACCCCATCGTTGGCGGGCTGGTTGATGATGTAGGAGGGCGTGCGCTGCAGCATGGTGATGCTGGCGACCTTGTCGGCCATGGCCGGGATCAGGGTTACCGCAGTTGCGCCACTGCCAATGACCACGACGCGCTTGCCGGTGTAGTCGAGGTCTTCCGGCCAGTGTTGCGGATGGATGATCTGGCCCTTGAACTGTTCGGTACCCTCGAAGCGGGGCGTGAAACCCTGGTCATAGCGGTAGTAGCCACCTGCGCTGAACAGCCAGCGGCATTCGAGGGTGCGTACCTGCGCCGTTTGGCCATCCTCGATGCGCACCGCCCACAGGCCCTTTTCACTTTGCCAGTTGGCCGAGATGACCTTCTGCTGGTACTGAATGAAGGGGGCCAGCTGGTGCTCGTCGATGGCTTCGACCAGGTACTCGAGAATGTCTGCGGCGTCCGCCAGGGACTTGGCCTTGGTCCAGGGCTTGAAGTCGAAACCGAAGGTGTAGAGGTCCGAGTCGGAGCGGATGCCGGGGTAACGGAACAGGTCCCAGGTACCCCCCACGCGCTCGCGGGACTCGAGGATGGCAAAGGACTTGTTCGGTTGCTGGCGTCGCAGGTAGGCCGCCGCGCCGATGCCAGACACACCGGCTCCCATGATCAGAACATCGAGCGGCTCAACCGGAAGAGCAGTGTGAGAGGACATGTCGCCTCCTATTGTTGTGTTATAGAGACTGATCTTTTGACTTGATCATTTGACTCAGAATAAAGTCGCAGGAAGGGTGGGACAAGGTGCAAAATGCACCACGTCACTGCTATTTCAGGATGATTTGCACCTGTTGCTTCGCTGATCAACGATCAGACTGGGTCAGTCTGGTAGATATCGTCATCGGAACGTTCGAAGGGGGCGCTGCGGTTTTCAGAGCCGGAGGGGGAGGGGATCGCCGTGCAGCGACGCAGCACGGCGCATCCTGTGGGGCCTCAGTAACTGGCAACCAGCAACTTGACTGCCTGGCAGGCGGTCTCGGTCTCGGCCTCCAGGCGTGCACGGTCGCCGTGGGCGGACCAGGCGAGCATCAGGCCGTCGAACAGATTGATCAGCAAGCGGCTGATAGTGGTCAGTGCTGCCTGGTCCAGCGCGCCGTCGGTGACCTTCACGATGGCCTGTTGGGCCGCTTCGAGGGAAACGGCATAGATCTTGGTCGCCATCTCCGGATTGTTGCGCAGGTTCCAGCAAAACAGTTCGAACTGCGTGGTCGCCATCTCAGGATGAGCGGTGAACCAGTTGACCAGCTGGCGCAACATTTCCCCCACCGATTCCGCCGCCGTGGCGCCTGTCGGCACGTGTTGCAACGATTGTTGCGGCATGTTGATCAAGGACTCGTAGACCGCATAGAACAGCTCGTCCTTGGTGTGGAAGACATAGTGCAACGATGCCAGCGGCGAATCTGCTGCCGCAGCGATTCGCCGGGTTGTGGCGTTAGCCACCCCATGTTCCGCGATCACCTTTACGGTGGCCTCGATAAAGTCCTGCCTGCGCTCTTCAGCACCAATCCGAGCCATTGAGCGTTCTCCCTTTTCGGTATTGCCGCCGGCCCCTTGGCCCGGCGTTGACGGTGACGAATGCTAGCGCAAGGTCAAGCCTCAATCCATGAGTCGATGCAATCCCATTCCGTATGGGCAAAGGAGGGTACGGGAAAATGCAAATCAAATGACTTGATCATATGACCATGTTCGGTAATGATGAGTTCACCACCCAAGTCGCCCGGCCTCGGTGGACAGAACAATGACAAAACCAGACAGGTAGAAAGCAGATGGATACACGAGCGCTCTCCACAGTCAGCAGCGATGCTTCGATCGAGCAGGTGGTGGACATCATTCGGCGTGACGGCGGCGTCATCATTGCCGACTTTGTTTCGCCGGCAACGCTGAAGTCCCTCACCGAAGAGCTGGACAGCTACCTGAAGGTCACGCCTTGTGGTGTCGATCCTTATTTCGCCGGCACCCAGACCCGCCGTGTGGCCCGCATCATCGGACGCAGCGACACCGCCGTGGAGGTGGCGCTGCACCCGCTGTTCCTCGGCGCGGCCAGGCAGATCCTGCAGACCCCTACCCACGTCTGGGTGGGCAGCGAGCGCATCGAAATGGCGCCTGATATTCAACTGAGCATCACCCAGGCGATCCAGATTGGCCCGGGCCAAGGCCTCCAGCCCTTGCACCGTGACGATGCCACTTCGCTCTGGCGGCACCCACAGTATGGGCGTGAGGCCAGGCTGCAAATGATGCTGGCCATTTCAGATTTCACCGAGGAAAACGGTGCGACGCGCGTTATCCCCGGTAGCCATCAATGGGATGACGAACGAATGCCGACCCAGGAAGAAACCGTCGCCGCACAGATGAAGGCAGGTTCGGCGCTGCTGTGGATCGGCTCGGTGTATCACGGCGGCGGCGCCAACACGACGGCATCCCCTCGTACTGGCCTGACGATGGCCTACGACCTGGCCTTCCTGCGCCTTGAAGAGAATCACTTCCTGTCCATTCCCGTCGAACGTGTTCGCCAGCTCCCGAGCGAAATGCAACGCCTGCTGGGCTGGAGTGCCAGTTCCACGCTGCTGGGCTGGGTGGAAATCGATGGCCAGATGCGCGACCCGCAGGAACTCCTCGGCATGCCGGCTTTTTCCGAGCCGGGTAAAGGCTTCTGACAATTCTGGGAGTGACGCGAATGAACGCGTTGAACAATGCGGCCGATGGCGATGCAGCTCCGTTGGAGTTTCGCAGTCTGGGGGGATGGGTGGAGCGACCGGCTGATCTGCAGCCGACCCTCGAAGGTCACGCGCAGGCCGATGTGATCGTGATCGGCGCGGGCTTTGCCGGGCTGTCGACCGCGCTGGAACTCAGGGCGCTCGGGGCGGATGTGATCGTGCTTGAACAGGAATTCGCCGGCTTCGGTGCCAGTGGCCGCAATGCCGGCTACCTGCTGGGCAGCATGGGCATCGAGTACGATATGTTCGTCAAGCGCGTGGGTTTGCAGCAGGCGACGCAGTTCGTCAGGTTCTATGACGAGGCGGTGCCCTACGTGGAGGGTCGCTTCAAAACGTTGGGTATCGACTGTGACTACAACCCTTCGGGCGTGCTCCGGGCAGGTGTTCATCCTACCCAGGAGAAGCGCTTGCGGGAAAACATGGCGCTGGGTCAGAAACTGGGGGCGACGAGCCGCTTCGTCGACGGTGCCGAGATGCGTGCGCGGGGCATCCCCGCAGCGTTTCTGTTCGCCACCGAGCAGTGCGGTGGCACCTTGAACCCAGGGAAGTACATCGGCGGCCTGCGGCGCGCGGCCATCGAGGCGGGGGTGAAACTCTACGAACGCACGCCGTTGCTGTCCTTCAGCGAGGGGCCGGTCATTACCTGCAAGACTGCCCATGGCCGTGCAACCGCCCCGGTCATGGTGCTGGCAACCAACGCCTATACCCCTCAGCTGGGGGTGTTGCGCAACAAGGTCGCGGCGATTCGGGTGTCGGCAATCGAAACCCAACCGCTGTCGCCGCAGCAGTTGGCTGCCCTCGGCTGGCAAGGGCGGGAAGGGATCATCACGCCGCACTACACCATGGAGAGCCACCGCCTGACGGCACACGGCACGATGGTGTTGACCGTCAAGAAGCTAGGTTATGCCTACGGTTCGAAGACGCCCAATGTCCCGGACCAGGGCGCCTATGCGGCATTGGCGCAGGTACTGCGCGAGCGCTATCCAGCATTGCAAGGCCTTGGCGTAAAGCACTGCTGGAGTGGTTACGTCAGTGGCGCCTACGACTTCCTGCCGGTGATCGGTGCCATGGGCGCGAAACAGAATATTTACTACACCACCGGCTGCTCGGGCCACGGGCTGGGCACGCAATCGTTGATCGGCAAGCTGTTTGCCGAGCAAATCAACGGCCAGGCGCCTGAGCTGCTGGCAGCACTGCAACACAAGACGCCGTCCTTGCTGCCTGAACCCTTGCAATGGTGCGCCGTACACGCTGCCTTTGCGGCGGCCAAGTTGCTGGATGACTGGACCGATAGAAAAGTGCGTAAAGACAAGGCCAGCAAGGGCTGATTGCAATTGATGTGCGTGTTCTATGCCCATACGTGCAGAACTACGGCGCGACCCTTTTGACAGAGGCTGTTATCGTGGAACTCATAGATTTGTTTGCGTTGATCGCATGCGTGCTGCTGGTGATGAGTGGCTTGGGTTATGGTGTTGCATTTATCAGGCGCAAGAATTATTTGTTGGGCGTGGAGTTCTTGATTGTCGGTATTTCCGCAACAAACTTTACGACGTTCATCGCCACGGGGTGGCAAGCCAATTATAATGTCGCCATTTTTCTGGATGCGTTTTCCCGCGGGGTCGGCGTGCCGGTTATTGCAACGCTCGGATTGATGGCCGTGACGCACAATTACAGGCCGTCGCCGGCGAAGGACGTGATATTGTTTTTGGTCGCTTTTGCCGCGACGGCCATTTACTACCTGTCGACGAGCTTTAAAGAGGCGCTGCCCTATTTCTATGTGCTGATGTGGTCGTTGTACACGTTGTTCCTGGTCTACTTTATCTGGCGGCTGGTACGTGCCGGCGAGTCGCTGCACGCGTTGGCCACCTTGCTGGGAGGGGCGGCGGGGCTGACGATCGCGCTGCGGTATGACTTCTTCCCGATCCCGGGGGATGACACCAAGATGATCTTCATGACCTGTGCCTTCCTGACCTGGTCCTATTCGATTGTGCAGTTGTTTTATGCCTATGGGGCACTTCAGCGCTCAACGAAAGTGTCCTCACATGCCATGCTCCATTCCAGTTAAGTTGCGGGGTAGTTAACGGGCTGTTCAATGGCTGACGGGAAGCGTGGTTTGATATCTGCTGTTACTCCATGGCGGGCGAAAGCCTGCTTTTTTACCGCCCCTAGGGGCGGTTTTTTTATGGGTGAATCATTCATGTTAGTCATGGGTCTAGATAAGCGAAAAGTAGTTAGGGTTCAGTGTGGCAAGTGATAATTCTTTTAGGTGGCGCACTATTAAAAAGCATCTTTTGGTAACACATGTTTCCTTACTTCCCAATAAGGTGCAGGCGCCAGGCACGCATTAATCGATAATTAACTTCAACTCGCTGATTTCTCTAACGTAATCCGCCCATGACGCATTCTGGCATGTGGCTTGCGTGTTGATCACGCGACATGGTCATTTGATCATGTCGCGTGATCATGATGTAGCAGGCGCCGATCTTTCCACCCGAAGGGTCGAGCAGCCGGTCCAAGCCCTTTGTTTGAGGATCCTCCAATGAAAGATGTCACTGCACGGTCGGAAAGTGTCGTATCCGCCCGCCGTATTTTCAGGCAGCTGCTGGTTACCCTTGCGGCCTCGACCGCGATCTGTTCGGTACAGGCTGCGCCCCAGGGGGCAGAGGCGCTGGGGTCGAAGTTGACGCCGCTGGGGGGCGAGAGCGCCGCCAGTTCTAGCGGGGATATTCCGGCCTGGTCCGCCCCAGGGCCACAGGGGGCGGGCTGGAGCTACGGCCAGGTGCGAGGGGAGCATTGGAAGTTCAAGGGCGACAAGCCTCTGTACAGCATCGACTCGAGCAATGTGGCGCAACACGTGAGCCAGCTTTCACCGGCCCAGCTGGAACTGTTCAAGAAGGTTCCGGGCTATCGCATGGATGTCTTCCCCACCCGCCGTACCTGCGACGCGCCGAACTTCGTGGCTGAGAACACCAGGCAGAACGTGGGCTTCGCCAAGCTCGATGCTTCCGGTGTCGCCCTTGAAGAAGCCCATGTTCCGGGTATCCCGTTCCCGATGCCCACTACCGGTGCAGAGGTGATGTGGAACATGAAGATGCGCTATCGCGGCGTTGGCGTTGAAATCCCCCGGAGCATTTCAGGCATTTCACCGCGCAAGGGGGGGGAGTGGTTGCGCCAGTCCACCGACACCTTCTTCCTGACCCCCTGGGGCAAGAAGGGCAGCGCGCTTTTCTCCTCCTACGGCCGTCTGGAAAACGCGACCTTCTTCAACTACCTGGCGCCCGCTGCGTTGGCCGGTCAATCCGCCGTGCAAACGGCTGTGGCCGGCGAGCAGGCCACGACCTTCTACTACTTCCCTGGCCAGCGTCGCGTGCGCCGTATGCCGTCGTACTCCTACGACGCGCCTCAGATCGGCCTGGACAACCAGTACACCGTGGACGAGGCAAACGTCTTCTTCGGCACCATTGACCGTTTCGACTGGAAGCTGATCGGCAAGCAGGAGCTGCTGGTGCCTTACAACGATTTCGGTGCCTACGACACCGCCACCAAGGTAGAAGCGTTCGCCGGCAATGACTCGATCGCGCCGCAGTCGCGTCGCTATGAGCTGCATCGCGTCTGGGTCGTCGAGGCCAATGTCCGTCAAGGCATGCGGCACCAGGCGCCCAAGCGCATGTTCTACATCGACGAGGACAGCTGGAACCCGCTGCTGGCCGTCGACTTCGACAAGCAAGGGCAGATCTGGAAGGTGCGTGAAGGGTTCTCGATTCCCGTGTACGAAACCGGCGCTTGCGACGTGCAGGCCCAAGTCCAGTACAACCTGGCCGATGGTCGTTACCTCTTCGACATGACCTCGATCGGTGCGGGAAAGAACGATATTCGCTGGATCACCGAAGACAGTGGCAACCCTCGCCTGAAACGCGACTTCTTCACCTCCGACAACCTGCGAGCCATCAGCGAGCGCTAAACCGACGCCAGATCGAGAGCCAACATGAAAAAAATAATGACGAAAGCGTCAGGCCTTGCCATCGTGTGCGCAACCCCGCTGGCAATGGGGTTCACCTTTGAAACCGAAACCCTGACGGGCTCCTTCGATTCCACGATCACCGCAGGCATGGGCCTGCGGACGGAGTCGCGGGGCTGCAACCTGATCAACCAGGGGCCGACCGGGCACAACGTGCCCTCCGGCTGCCTGGCGCAGAGCTCCGGCGTGGCGGACCAGGGCGACCTGAACTACGACCGCGGCGACATGTTCACCAACTACCTCAAGGGCACCCATGAGCTGTTGCTCAAGATGCCCGAGGACGTCACCTTCATGGCGCGTGGCACCTGGATCCGCGATTTCGCGGCCACCGATACCACCGGCACGCTGTCGTTCAACACCCCAGAGAGCGTCGGCAGCGACGGGCTGAGTGACGACGCCCGCGACGACCTCGCCTTCAAGGCCCGCCTGCTGGACCTGTGGGTGAGCAAAGGCTTCGACGTAGGCGGGCAGCGGGTCCGTGCGCGCCTGGGCAACCAGGTGATCAACTGGGGCGAGAGCCTGTTCGTGGCCGGTGGCATCAACAACACCAACGCCTACGACTACCAGGCCTTGGCACGCCCCGGCGTGCAACTCAAGGAGGCCGTGCTGCCCGCGCCGATGCTCAGTGTCGCGTCGGGCCTTGGCTCGGGTGTCAACGTCGAGGCCTACTATCAGTTCCGCTGGAACAAGAGCGAGTTGCCGCCGGTGGGCAGCTATTGGTCAAACACCAACGCACTGGGCGAGGGCAGGGGAGACTACGGGTTCTCCGAAAAGGACGCCCGCGACAGCGGCCAGTGGGGCCTTTCGCTGCGCTGGCAGCCGGAAGACAGCGACATCAACTATGGCTTCTACGTGATGCGTTATCACGACAAGTTGCCGTCGTTGCGCGTCGCCATTCTTGACCCGAACACGTTCGCGGCGGCACCCACCTGGGAATACCAGGAAAACCGGATGATGTATGGCGTCAGTGCCAACATGCCGATCGGTGACTGGGCAGTCGGTACGGAGCTTTCTTACCGGCCCAAGGATTCGGTCATGCTCAACCCTGTCGTCGACCTGTGTTCCAGCAATGGGGGCAAATGCTGGAAAGACGAAAAGAAATTCCAGTGGCACCTCACCGGCCTTTACAGCTTCACGCCGTCCAACTCCCCGACGCTGCTCGATTTCACCGGGGCCAGCACGGGCACCCTGCTGTCGGAACTGGTGGTCATCAAGTACCCCGGGCTGCATGACGAGGTCAATGGCGAACCACTCGCCCCAGGGCTCAATGCCTGGCAACTGGATCCTGCGACAGCGCCCAAGTCCCGTGGCGACAAGACCTCGTCGGGCATCAACCTGGACTTCAGCCTGACCTATGACGGCACGTTGCTGCCGGGCTGGCAGGTCACGCCCGGCGTCTTCTACTCGCGCTCGCTTGGAGGGCGAACGCCGAACCTGAGCGCCACCTTCACCGAAGACGCGAGCAGCATGAACCTCTACCTGAACTTCGTGCGAAACCCGGCCAGTTGGCAGATTTCGCTCAACTACGCGAAGTTCATGGGCGGCGAAACCCCCTACGACCAGCTTTATCGTGACCGCGATTATGTCGGCATCGCGATCTCCCGCACCTTGTGAGGCCTGCCGTGAACGGTTCTGTAAAGCTATCTGAAGCCCCGGCACGTGGCCTGTTGTCACGCGTCGAGGGTGTGTTGTTCGGGCACCGTCGTCTGGTACTGGCGAGCCTGACGGTGTTCACGCTGATCATGGGCTGGTTCGCCGTGCAACTGCGTATGGATGCCGGCTTCGAAAAGCAATTGCCGGTAGGCCACGAATACATCAAGACATTCGAGGCCTACCGCAACGACCTGCTGGGAGCAAACCGGCTCACCATCGTGGTCAAGGCCCGACAGGGCGATATATGGAGCGCCCCGGGCCTGAAGCGGCTGTATGACGTCACCCAGGCAGCGACCTTCCTTCCTGGAGTGTCGCGCAGCAGTGTGCGGTCCCTGTGGACGCCCAATGCCTTCGTCAACGAAATCACCGAAGAAGGTTTTCGCGCTGATCCACTGGTACCGGGTACGGTTTCTCCCGATCACCTGGATGACCAGATCATCGCGACGATCGCCAACTCCACTGCCCAGGGTGGTTTCATCGGCACGCTGGTTTCCCGTGATCAGAGCAGCGCGATGATCACGGTGGAACTCAACGAGTACGACACCAATGGCGCCCACCTGGACTATGTGGCGTTCAACCACAGGCTGGAGAAAGAGATCCGCCAGCAATTCGAGGATGGCGAATTCGAAGTCCAGATCATCGGTTTCGCCAAGCAGATCGGCGACATCGCTGACGGTGCTTCAGCCGTACTGGAGTTCTGTTTGCTGGCGTTGCTCCTGACCGCGGGGGCGGTGTACTGGTATTGCCACTCCCTGCGCTTCACGCTGCTGGCGCTGGTCTGTTCGCTGGCCTCGCTGGTGTGGCAGTTCGGCAGCCTGCGCCTGTTGGGGTACGGGCTCGACCCGTTGGCGGTGCTGGTGCCCTTCCTGGTGTTCGCCATCGGGGTCTCCCATGGCGTGCAGCAAATCAACTTCATCGTCCGCGAGATCGCTATCGGCAAGAGTGCCGAAGAGGCGGCGCGCTCGAGCTTCACCGGCTTGCTGATACCGGGAACACTGGCTTTGGTGACCGCACTGGTGTCGTTCGTGACGCTGCTACTGATTCCTATCCCGATGGTACGAGAAGTCGCCATCACGGCCTCCCTCGGTGTGGCCTACAAGATCATCACCAACCTGCTGATGCTGCCATTGCTGGCCTCCATGCTGCGGGTCGACGATCGCTATGCGGCTGCCCAGGAAGTTTCCCGGCAGCGCCGTACCCGCTGGCTGCGAGGTCTGTCCCGGCTCGCCGAGTGGCGTAACGCACAGTGGGTGCTTGGCGTGGCCCTGGTGGTCTTCCTGGTGGCGATCTGGCAAAGCCACGACCGGGTCGTCGGCTCGTTGCAGGCGGGGGCCCCGGAGTTGCGTGAGGACTCGCGCTTCAATCGCGATGCCGTCTCCATCGCCACCAACTACGACATTGGCCTGGACTGGCTCAGCGTGGTTTTCGAAGCTAACCAGGGGGCCTCTGGTGAAGGCGAGGCGGCGGCCTGCGAGGATGTCGCGGCGGGTCAGTACCAGGATCGCTTCGTCTGGGCCATGCAGGGTGTGCCCGGTGTGCTGTCGGTGGCCTCCTTCTCCAGCAACATGCGTCAGTTCAACGAGGGGTACAACGAAGGCAATCCTAAAATGGCCGCGGTGCCGATCGACCCGATGAACTATGCAGCACTGGCCACCGAGGTGGCGCGCACGCCCGGGCTGGTGCGTACCGATTGCAGCATGTCCGCCGTGCACCTGTATCTGGCCGACCACAAGGCCGCGACCATCAACAGGGTGGTTGAGGCCGCCAAGGCGTTCCGCAGCGACTATCCGCTGCCTGGCCTGTCGATCCGCCTCGCCTCGGGCAACGCCGGCGTTCTGGCTGCTATCAACGAAGAAGTGGAGAAGAGCGAAACTCCCATGCTGCTTTACGTCTATGCCGCGATCGCGCTGCTGGTGTTCGCCGTCTACCGCGACCTGCGGGCGGTGCTGGTTTGTTGCCTGCCTTTGACCATCGGCACCTTCATCGGCTACTGGTTCATGAAGGAACTGCAGATCGGCCTGACCATTGCCACCTTGCCGGTGATGGTGTTGGCCGTGGGCATTGGGGTCGACTACGCCTTCTACATCTACAACCGGCTGCAACTGCACCTGGCCCACGGCCAGTCGATCACCAAGGCGGTCGAGCACGCATTGCTCGAGGTGGGCGTTGCGACGATCTTCACCGCCATTACCCTGGCGGTGGGCGTGGCTACCTGGGCGTTCTCGGATCTCAAGTTCCAGGCCGACATGGGCAAGCTGCTGGCCTTCATGTTCATCGTCAACATGGTCATGGCCATGACCGTGCTGCCGGCCTTCGCCGTCTGGCTGGAGCGGGTATTCCCACGTAAGCGCCCTGTGCGCATGATCGGCGCGCTGGTGCACTGAGGAGAGAAGCATGAAGTTCAGGGTTTCATTCACCGCGGCCTTGCTCGCAGCAGCATTGCCGCTGATGTCTCTTCAGGCCGCGCCGTTGCAGGCCGTGCCGGCCGTACAGGCGAGCAATGCCACGCAGGCCACCATGCTGGCCGCCGGCTGGGCGGGGGCGCGCATGGTGGCCGTGGGCGACCACGGTGTCGTGCTGTTGTCCGACGATCAGGGCCTGCAGTGGCGCCAGGCGAGGTCGGTACCGCTGTCCACACCGTTGACGGGCGTGTCTTTCGTGGATGCCAAACGCGGGTGGGCGGTTGGCCACTGGGGCGCGATCCTGGTCACCACCGATGGCGGGGAGTCCTGGCAGGTCCAGCGCCTGGCCACCGAAGAAGACCGGCCACTGTTCGCGGTGCACTTCTTCAATGCCCGGCAGGGCGTTGCGGTAGGCCTCTGGTCGTTGGTACTGACTACCGAGGATGGGGGCCAGACGTGGTCCGAGCAGCCGCTGCCGGCCCCGCCGGGGGCCAAGCGGGCCGACCTCAACCTGATGGGGCTGTTTGCCGACAGCCGCGGCACGCTGTACGCCACGGCTGAGCATGGGCAGGTACTGCATTCCGAGGACCAGGGTAAAAACTGGCGTTACCTGGATACTGGCTACGAAGGCACCCTGTGGGCAGGCGCGGTATTGGCCGATGGACGTCTGCTGCTGGGTGGCCAGCGCGGCACCCTGTTGCAGGGTTCAGCGGACGGCAAGGGCTTTCGCCGAGTGCCAACGCAAAGCAAGGGCTCTGTCACTTGCGTAGCGGTAGCCGGCTCTCGTGTGCTGGCGGTCGGGCTGGATGGGCTGAGCGTGCAGAGCAGCGATGGCGGGCACAGTTTCCAGGAAACGCAGACCGCTGATGGCCTTTCACTGACGGCGGCATTGTTCAACGCCGAAGGTGTACCTGTATTGTTTTCACGCCGAGGGGTAATGCCCTACCAGGAGTGAAGGGTTGGCCACTCGCTCAGAAGCCAGGCATCGCAAACCGATGCCTGGCCTGTTTCCTTGCCTGGGCGATTGGGTGGTCGTGGCACCTTCAGGCCCAGGCAAGTCAACGCTGGACGCTAGAGCTGAAGGTAATCCGCCAGGTCTGCGTAGTTATGTTGCCAAAGGCCAGGGCTACCATTGGGGTATTGGGAGCGGAAACCGAGGATCTTCTGTACCCGCGGAGAAAGCGTGCGCACCAGCTCGAGCGGCACGATTAACGGGTAGGCTTCTTCAGGCGTGATGATCGAAGCCTGCATCGGGATCGTCAGCCCGCGACGGTAATAGTCAGTGGTCACGTTGGCCCCGCCACCATGGACGACCTTGCCGCCGAACAGCACGGCATCCCCGGCTTTGAGCAGGGCAGGAATCGTCATCTCTGGGGTTCCGACATCGTCGAAGTCATCCCAGTCCTGGCTCCCGGGGATCAAGCGAGTGGCGCCGTTTTCCTCGGTGAAATCGGTCAGCGCCAGCATGAGGTTGGTGATGGCGCGTGGCGCATGTTTGTTCATGGTCACGAACGGTTGGTACTGCATCATGTCACGGTGCAGCATTTGCGCTTTGTTGCCTGGGCCGATTTCGATCAACTGGGCCGTGGTCAGCCACCAGTCACCGCACTCCGGGGCGTAAAGCACGTTCCCCAGTTCGTGGAAGAGGTCGTCATCGAGGATCTCATCACGAAAGGTCTTGCTGTGGGTGACGAGGTTGGTGAGCCGTTTGGTCTGATGGCCATGGAACTCGGCGATCAGCTCGTGCTCGTGCCTGGAGCCGGCATCGAGCGCGGCCAGGGGGGCGTCGAGTTCGTTGTTGATCCGTACGACTTGTTCAGGGGTCATGAAGTTGCGGATGATTACCGCACCTGCGTGGTCGCTCAGCAGCGCAATCTCTTGCGCGGAAGTCGAGCGGGTTACCACGGGCAGGCTTGGCGTGGCGTCGCGAGAGGCTGACATTGAGAACACTCCAGATTGAAAGGAACGGTTGCGCAGGCGGGTTGACGTTTGATCAACGGGCATCAGGAAACAGGCCTGCTTGCCACTGCGCTAAGCCCAAAAAAGGGACATGGAGCGTCACGGTGCCTCCTTGTATTTTTTGTTCAGGCAGTGAGTTCATGCTAGGTTTCCACTGGCCCTGCGCCAAGGTACGAACTGCACCATTTTCCAGCCGATTTTTGAGTGATTTGCACCGCCCATGACCAGCACGCCATCACCCTGGCCACGCCCCTCGGAAACCGTTCGCGAGCTCATGCGCAAAGGCGCCGAACTCGCTCAGGCGCTGCCACCCGAGTGGGTCGAGCGCCTGAACCAGTCACTGTTCTCTTCGCCCGAAGATGCCAGGTTGCTGGAGGACCCGGTCATCCTCGCGGCGTGCCGGCGCGCCAACCGCGCAGAGTTGCTGCACTGGGCGAATGCCAACCTGCAGCGCCCTGGGGAGCCGGTGGAGCCCTATGTGTCCGCTGACATGGTGGACACGGCCAGGGAGCTCGCCCGCAGGGGGTTGTCCGAACTGCTGATGAATGTTGCAAGGTCGACACAGAACGCAGCCTGGGACCTGTGGATGAAGATGGCCTTCAGCCTGACGCAGGATCCCGCGGTGCTCGAGGAATTCCTGGAGGTCTCGTCGCGGTCGATCTCGGAATTCATCGACAGCAACATGCGTGTGGTGACGCAGATCATCCTCGAGGAGAAAAGCGCCCAGGCCCATGACGACCCTATCGATAAACGCAGCCTGGTCAGCCGGCTGCTCGATGGCAGGGATGTGGACGCGGAGCAGTTCGGCAGGCGACTGGGCTACAGCCTGGCTCAGAGGCACCATGCCTGCCTCGTCTGGAGCGAAACCCCGGACGCCGAGATTCGCCCCTTGGAGGATATGGCGCGTGCCCTGGCGCAGCTCACGGGCACGGTAGCGCCTCTGATCGTATTCGCGGGCCCTGCGACCCTGTGGGCCTGGAGCAATGCGGCAAAGCCGCTGGACCTGAACCTGCTGCAGGGCGTCGCCCGGCAATTTCCGAAGATACGCGCGGCAATCGGTTCGGCGGGCGCGGGGATGAATGGCTTCCGGCGCTCGCACCTGGAAGCCTTGACCACCCAGCGGTTGATGGGCCGTTTGGCGGGCTCACCCGCCGTTGCCACGATCGATCAGGTGAGGATGGTGTCGCTGATGACCCAGGATGCCCGCGCGGCCAGGCAGTTCGTCTTGAGCACGCTGGGGCGCTTGGCGACCGAGCCCACGGTGCTTCAGCATTCGTTGCACGCCTTCCTGGCCAATGGCTGCAACATCACCCAGACCGCCGAGGTGCTGGGTACCCATCGCAATACCTTACTACGCCGGCTGGAGCGCGCCCAGGACTTGCTGCCTATCCCGTTTGGCGACCATCGCATCCAGATTGCTGCCGCACTCGAGCTGGTGATCTGGAATACCCCATTTGCAGACGACGAGAAATAGTTGTCAAAGCACGTCCAGAGTCAACGATACGTAATGAGCCCTGTCAAAGTTAACTCAATCGAAAATTTACAACGCCACCCGCATTGATCTGGGGTCAAGGTTACTCAGGGCTGCGGGCCAGGAACCAGAATTCGAGCAGTTATAAACCTAGTGATTTGCCATGAGCTTGCGTCAACTGGCTCCGCTCGAATGCGCCCACGTTGTAGTTCCTACATGTTTTCGTCGCTGCCGAAGAGCATTTGGACACTGCTCTAGGACGATATTGCTGAGGTAGGTCGTCGGAGCGCGATTTGTGGAAAGCTGGCAGCAACGCTGCTTTACGCCAGCATTCCCAGCCACATCGCCCCGAGAATAATGAGCTGCGCTGGCACTAGGTATCGCGCAAAATCGTAGCCGCCATTGATGAACGCCAAAACACATTTGGTCAGGGTGTTCCCCGTCAAAGCCAGCATACCCGGCACCAGGAGCTCCGCCACCTGCAGCCGGCCCGCAACCACCAGCGAGGCTGCCGACGCCGTTGCGGCGTGGGCATCGCCCAGGCCGCTGATGAACGCAGCGATGCTGGCCCCGTTGTGTCCCAGTTGTTCGAGCAGAAATGCCGAGAGCAGCGCGATACCGGTCAGGGCGAGGGTGATGATGAGGGCTGTCCACAGGTTGAAGGCACCATCGCCCGGATGCACCGCCGAACTGCTCGATACCGCGCGCCAAGGCGCGAGCAGCAACGTGCCATAGATCGCGGTCACCAGCGCGCCGAGGCCGAGCGCGGGCAGGAAAGGGCCGAGCAGCTGGATATCGATGATACTCAGCACCAGGGCGACCTGGGTGATGGTTGCCAGGTTGGACAACACCGCCGCCGCAGCGAGGGGCCGTACCGCTGGGCTTTGTCGCCGGGCCTCATGGGCCAGCAGGGCAATGGTCGCCGAACCGGAAGCAAAGCCTGAAGCGATGGCGCTCAAGGGCAGGCCATAACGCGGGCCCATGAGGCGCATGGCGATATGGCCCAACGCCGCCACTGTCATCAGCAGGACGACCAGGGTGCAGATAGTGCGTGGGTTGAGCACGTTGTAAGGACCCAGAAAACGATCCGGTGTCAGCGGCAATACCACCAGGGCCACCGTCAGCAACGTCAAACCATCGCGCAGTTCCTGCTCGCTCAATTGCTGTAGCACGAAATGATGCAGCTCGCGGCGCAAGGCCAGCAACACGGTCGAGACCACACCTGCCGCAGCAGCGAGCTCAGGCTCGGCAACGCTCAGCGCGCCCAGCACAAGCACGAGTAGAAGCGCGATCTCGCCTGTCACATCTGGCGCTTTCCCGGGCGTGTGGCGGTACTGCAGGCAGAGCAGCAGTACCAGGCCCAGGCTCGCTGTCCCGACTAGCACAGGTCCTGCCAGCAACATGCTGACATAGCCCAGCAGGGCGGTGATGGCAAAAGTTCTCAGCCCGGCGGCGGCAGGTTCTTCATCGCGGCGTTTCTTGCGTTCGCGCTCAAGGCCCACGAGCATGCCGATGCCCAAGGCCACGGCGCCATGGCCAACATTCAGGGTGTCGAGCATGGCGCTTTCAGGCATTGCTTGCGTTCACCGTCAGGGCCGCCTTGCTCGATCGCCATCAATGCTGGCATGTCGAGTATTTCCACCAGCCTGCCGCGCAGGCTGACGATGCCTTGCGCACGCAAGCGGGCGACCGATCGGCATACGGTCTCCAGGCGCAGGCCCAGGTAGGATGCTATGTCCTCGCGCGACATGCGTAACATGAAGCCATGGGCGGAGTAGCCACGGTTGACGAAGCGCCTGGACAGCCCGATCAGAAAACTGGCCAGGCGCTGTTCGGCAGTGAGGTTGCACAGCATCAGTACGCGCTCGTGCTCACGCACGATCTCCCGGCTCATCAAGCGGTTCAGGCTTTGCTGCAAGACCGGAAAGTCGCGTGCCAGCGTTTGCAGGCGACGATAGGGGACCGGGCAGACTTCGCTGTCTTCCAGGGCGATCGCGTCGCAGACATGGTGATCGGTGGCGATGGCATCCAGGCCGAGCACGTCACCCGGCATCCAGAAGTTGATCACTACACCCTGGCCTTCGGCGCTGTTGAGGCTGGTCTTGAAACTGCCGCAGCGCACGGCATAGAGCGTGGTCAAGGGCGCATTGGCATTGAACAGTGCCGCGCCTTTGCGGATGCGCATGCGCGGCCCGATCAGTGCGCCCAGGCAGCTGTTGTCATGCACGGGCAGACCGGTGGGCAGGCACAAGCCGCTGACCCGACAGTCGCGGCACAGCGTGGTCAGCGGTTTCAGGTGAACCGGAGGGGAGGTGCGCGACGCAGCAGGCTGATCGAGCAGCGTGACTTTCAGTTGGCCAGTCATCTTCAGGCCCCCTTCGCACATCGCAGATCCGCCCGGACCGTCACACCTGGTCGGGGTGCCCAATCCGCCAGCATGTCCAGCGAATGGGGGGCGTTGAGGCGGGCGTTGAGCCGCTCGACAAACTGTTCGGCTTCAGCGGCTGTGCTGAAACTCACCCGCCAGTCGTCCATGCGGACCCAGCAGCGGTTCTGTTCGGTGTTGTTCTCGAGGTAGATGTTCATGGGTGCCTCCGGAGCATGCATGGGCAAGAAAACTGCGGAACGATGCAAACAAAGGCGTCCCTGCCTCCAGCGCGCGAGGGTCAGGGGGTGATCGCCACTTTCATCACCCCATCGCGCTGGTGGGCGAACAGTTCGTAGGCGGCTTCGATGTCATCGAGGCGCATGCGGTGCGTGACCAACGGTGAAACGTCGACCCGGCCACTGGCGACCACCGCCATCAACCGACGCATGCGTTCTTTGCCGCCGGGGCACAAGGTCGTGATGATGCGGTAGTCACCCAGGCCAGCAGCGAACGGGCCCAGTGGTATGTGCAGGTCGGCGCTGTACACGCCCAGGCTGGATAAGGTGCCGCCCGGGCGCAGCACCCGCAGCGCCGCCTCGAAGGTGGCTTGCGTGCCCAGCGCTTCTATTGCCACATCCACGCCGCGCCCGCCGGTGAGCGCCATGACCTGCTCGACCACGTTGCCCTGCCTGAAATCGACGATGTGGTCGGCGCCCATGCGGCGAGCGACATGGATCCGCTCGGCCACGGTATCGACGCCAATGATGGTGGTCGCGCCGAGCAGCCGGGCCCCGGCGACCGCGCACAGGCCGATAGGCCCCAGGGCGAACACGGCCACGGTGTCGCCCAGGGTCACGCCACCACGTTCGGCCCCGGAAAACCCGGTGGACATGATGTCCGGGCACATCAGTACCTGCTCGTCGCTCAGCTGATCGGGAATGGGGGAGAGGTTGGCCATGGCGTCCGGCACACGTACGTATTCGGCCTGGCAGCCGTCGATGATGTTGCCGAACTTCCAGCCGCCGATGGCCTTGAAGCCATGGGTGGTGCCTGCGCCATCCTGCGAGCTGCACCCACACAGGCAGGCGTTGCTGTGGCCGCTGGGGGTGATGGCGCCAGCGATGACGCGCTGGCCTTCATGGAACCCCTGCACCTGCGAGCCGAGCTTTTCGATCACACCGACCGGCTCATGGCCGACGGTCAGCCCCTTGGCCACCGGGTACTCGCCGCGCAGGATATGCACGTCGGTGCCACAGATCGTGGTGGTGGTGATGCGCAGCAAGGCGTCCAGGGGGCCGATATCGGGTACGGGTTTATCGTCCAGCACGATACGGTTCCTGTCGACGAACACCGCTGCTTTCATCAGGGCCATGGCACGCCTCCGAGGCTGGAGATTGTTGTTGATATGGGTGTAGCGTGCGCCCGGCAATCGGCGATACGTTGATCCGCGTCAAATTTGTATGCTGCGGGAAAGACCGTTGGTCCGTAGGGGCGCCAGTTGACAAACGTCAAGTCTGCAAAACACGGTTAACCGATGCTTCGGGTACGTATCGCAACCGCAGAGGTGTGCCATGGAAACCCCGCAAAGACTGCTGTTGATCGCATCGCCCCTGATGCGCCGAACCCCCGTCTACGACCGAGCCGCAGCCTTGGCCAAGGCCAAGGGCATGGCGCTGCACATCGTGGCTTTCGACTATGTGGAAGGGCTTGCCACGGCGGGCCTGGTCAATGACCAGGCGCTGGCAGTGATGCGCGAAGGCTACGTGCAGCAACACCGGGAGTGGTTGGAAAACCAGGCGCAGCCGATGCGGCGCAACGGTGTCACAGTCACCACTGAAGTGGTGTGGGTGCAACATCCCTTGAACGAGATCCTGGTGCACCTGCGCGAACAGCCGTTCGCCCTGCTGATCAAGGAGTTCGAGCATGAGCCCTGGTGGGCGCGTGCCATGTTCACCTCCCTGGATATCCAGCTGCTGCGCGAAACCCGCATCCCGCTGCATCTGGTGCACAAGGCCAGCCATGCGTTACCGCGCAGGATCCTGGCGGCCGTGGACCTGTCCAGGCCCGAGGATCAGTTCGAAGGCTTCAATGACCAGATCATCAGCGAGGCGCTGAAACTGGCTCTGCAGTGCAGCGCGCAGATCGAATTGCTGTATGCCTACGACCTGGGTTCCATGTACCTGGACGCCGGCGGCAGCCGGGAGCATTCGTTCCTGTTCGATTCCAACCTCGCCCGGACGCTACACGAAGCCCAGAGCGACGCCTTCCAGGCCCTCGCCGAGCGCAATGGCATTGCCGCCGAGCACCGCCACATGCGCATAGGCGACCCGGCCAAGGTCCTGGCCGTGTTCATGGACAACAATGATATCGACGTACTGGTCATGGGCAGTTATCACCACCATGGCATCGGCTGGTTCATCGGCAGTACTGCCGAGCGGGTGTTGCATCGCTTGTCAAGCAGTGTGCTGGTGATTTCCCCCGAGCATTCCCAGGGGTGAGGTACAAGGCCCGCAAGGGCCTTGTTTTCAGGCCCGCAGGTCCAGTTCGTGGAGAATCTCGCTGACATCGCCGCCCAAGTAGCGTGAGCTGAACCCCAGCCCCTTGGTCAGCCGGTGCATGGCGTAATTGTTCGCCAGGTCCCTGGAAATCATCCACTCATAGCCACTGCGCCGCGCCGCGTCGATCAGGTGCCGCAGCAAGCGCGAACCCAGGCCTTTGCGCTGCCAGTCCTCACGCACCGCTACCGCACACTCGCAGCGCGGGCTGCCCGGTATGCCGGCGTAACGGCTGACGCCAATTTGCTGCAGGCAGCCGTCGACGTGCGCCAGCGCGATGTAGGCCATGCGCTGGTGGTAGTCGACCGGCATCCCTTGCGGGTCCAGGCTGGGCAGGCCGCCACTGAGCCCAGCGATGAGGCGGAAGCGCCGAGACTCGTAGGCGATCGTGCTGAGAAAACGCTTGTCCCGGTCGTGATCCTCCTCGCGCAGCGGGCGGATCAGCACGGGCGTACCGTCATCAAGCTTTTCGACCCAGTGCTCGCAGGCGTCCGGTTGTTCAGTCTGCTGCGTGTTCATGGTGCCTCCCGTTACCCGGATAGATGCCTTAAGCCGTTGTAACGTGGCGCGCCGCTGCGGATCTGACAATCGTCAAGTTCGGGCCGGATCACCAGTTTCTGATCTGCATCAAACGCCAGCGCGCCAGTGTTCGGAAAATCCCCTCATCACATCCCAGTCGCGCAAGCCCGGAGGTTCATCATGGGTCAGTTTCGACAATTGCTGGTGCTGCTTACCGAAGTCGATCCCCATTCAGCCGCGCTGCGCAGGGGGCTGGCGCTGGCGCATGTCAGCGGCGCCAGCGTGCATGTGCTTGGGTTGTTCGAGCCGAGCGAGGAGCACCTGCTGCGCGAAGAGCGCCTGAACGAGGCTGATATCAAACGCCAGTACGACCACTACTGCGTGAAACTGCAGGAGCTGGTCGAACGGCACCGCGGCAGCGGTGTGACACTGACGGTCGACAGCCTCGCCGCCGACGATATCCGCAGCGAGGCCATCGACTACATCAGCGAACTGCAGCCGGACCTGGTCATCAAGGACAGCGAATCCGCGTCGGCCCTGGCGCGGCTGTTCGGTACCCCGCTGGACAGTGCGCTGATGCGCGGTTTCAAGGGGCTCACCCTGTTCGTGCCCAAAGCGGCCGTTACATTGCCTCAGCGCGTTCTGGTCGCCGTGGATACCTGTTTCAGCGAGACGCCAGAGGTTCAGGAACAGTTCAATCGAGGGCTGATTCGCGTCGCCCAGGCGTTGGCACTGCAGTGCGATGCTGCGTTGCATCTGCTGTCGGCCTACAACCTGGCCGGGGTGTTTGCCGCGGACATGAACGTCACCCAGGCGTGGATCGACGAGATGCGCGCGGCGCTGCAGGAACCCTTCAACGCCTTGGCCGAGGCCGAAGGGGTGGCGCCGGACCGCCGACACTTCGTGGAGGGCGGCCCGGTGCAGGTGATTCGCGAACAGGTCGTGGCCCTGGAAGTCGACGCTGTGGTGATGGGCGTGGTGCAGCCCAAAGGGCTGGACAAGCTGCTGGGCGACACCACTGAACGCATCGTCGGCCACCCGCCGTGCAGCGTGCTCGCGGTTCATCCCCATGTGTTCGAAACCCAGGAGACTTGGCCATGCAACTGACCTTTCTCGGCGGCACCGGGACGGTGACCGGCAGCAAATTCCTGTTGACCCGCGACCGCACGCGGATACTGGTGGACTGCGGGCTGTTCCAGGGCTACAAGCAATTGCGCCTGCGCAACTGGGAACCCTTGCCCCCGGCACTGCGGGCGCTGGATGCGGTCGTGCTGACCCACGCCCATCTCGACCATAGCGGCTACCTGCCAGTATTGGCCAGGGAGGGCTATAACGGACCGATCTATGCCACTCCGGCAACCTGCGCCCTGGCTGAAGTGCTCCTGCTCGACAGCGCGCGGCTGCAGGAAGAGCAGGCCGAACATGCCAATCGCCACGGCTATTCCAAACACACCCCGGCGCGGCCGCTTTATACCGAGCAGGATGCGAAACAGGCGCTGGCACTGTTACGCCCGGTGGAGCTGCATCAAGCAACGCCGATTGCCGAGGGCATGGACCTGCTGCTGCGCACGGCTGGCCATATCCTGGGCGCGGCGACGGTGCAGATCAGTGCCGAGGGGCAGACCTTGGTCTTCTCGGGAGACCTGGGCAGGCCGCAAGATCCGATCATGCGGGCACCGGAGCTGATCCGCACGGCGGATGTGCTGCTGGTGGAGTCCACCTACGGTGATCGCCAGCACCCGGCAGAATCGACCGAGCAGTATCTGGCCCAGGTCATCAACCAGACACTCCTGCGCCATGGCATCGTCCTGGTTCCTTCATTCGCTGTCGGGCGCGCCCAGCTGCTGATGTATTACCTCTACAAGCTCAAGCGTGACCGGCTGATCCCGGATATCCCGGTGTACCTCAACAGCCCGATGGCCACCGATGCCACCGCCCTGTACCAGCAGTTTCGCAACGAACATCGGCTACCGGCGGCGGAGTGCGCCGCGATGTGCAAGGGCACACGGATCATCCGCACGGTCGATGAGTCCCGCCACCTTGACCAGCTGCGCGAGCCGGCGGTGATCATTGCCGCCAGTGGCATGGCCACCGGTGGCCGGGTGCTGCACCACCTGAAGGCGCTGGCCCCCAATCCGCGCAACAGCATCCTGTTCTCCGGTTTTCAGGCGGGCGGCACGCGCGGCGCCGATATCGTCGCTGGCGCCCACAGCGTACGCCTGCAGGGCGAAGACGTGCCCATCCGGGCGCAGGTGCACGCCATGGAAAACCTCTCCGCCCACGCCGACGCCGACGAGATCATGGAGTGGTTGCGCGGTTTCACCCGGCCACCGCGGCAGACCTACGTCATCCATGGCGAGCCACACGCCGCCGACACCTTGCGACGGCGCATCAGCCTGGAGCTGGGCTGGCAGGTGTGCGTGCCGGAATATCAGGAAACCGTTGCCATCGACCCTGTGCGCTGAACCCGGCGCGGGAGGTAGTCATGAATACGCAAGCACGTGCGAAACTAAGGGCCTGGATGCACCGCCCCAGGGGCAGCGTGGGCTGGATCGTGGCCATCGCCACGTTACTCATAGCGGCGTCTGTCTACCGTGCCGTGAGCCCGAGTTGGCGCATGCCCATGCGCGATCCGGCCGTGCTCCTGAGCCTGTTGGCCCTGTGTGTGGCGCTGGGCTGGGCTGTGCAGCGTGGCGTGAAACGCACGGTCGGCAAAGCCATTTTCAACGGCCAGGAGACGGGCTGGCAGGCCAGGCTGGCCTTCCTGCGCTCGATCACCCGGGAATCGAACGTGCTGATGGGCATGCTGTTGCTCCTGGCGATGCTGGGCGGTGCCACCGTATGGCTGGCCGGGCGCTCCGTGGCGCAAATCGTGGAAAACTGCTCGGCCAACCTGCAGGCACAGGTGCAGGCGCCTGAAAATGAGCAGCTTGCAGCGTTGGTCGGCAAGCCTGTGTGCACCTGCCTGGCGCAAACCTTCCTCCAGCGTAATGGGGTGATCCGCCTGGCGTTGTTCGAGACACCGATGCAGGAAGTGAGTGGCCTGAAGGCGCTGACCCCCGCTGATGAGCAGCGTTGCCTCGCACAGTTCGACCTGTTGCCCGAGGAGGGGCATGCAGACACGCCTTGACGCAATCAACGGCCCCATCGGAAGCTGCCATGACAGGCGCCCATCGCGGCGCGGGAGGTGTTCATGTCCCATGATCTTGCCTTGCCAACCTTGTTTGCCGACCGTACCCAGGCTGGACGATGCCTGGTCGAGCCACTGGCCCGCTACGCTGGCAGGCCCGACGTGATCGTGCTCGCACTGCCGCGTGGTGGCGTTCCGGTGGCCTACGAAGTGGCGACCGCCCTCAACGTCCGCCTGGACCTGCTGGTGGTGCGTAAGCTCGGCATGCCGTTTCACCCCGAGTTCGCCATGGGTGCGATAGCCAGCGGCGGAGTCACTTTCCTCAATGACGACATGCTGCGGGCCTATCCGGTAGAACCCGCGGTGTTCGACGCTGTGGTTGCCAGGGAAACCGAGGAGCTGGCCCGGCGTGAGCGGGCTTACCGGGGAGGGCGGCCAGCCCTGCAGCTCAAGGCTCAGGTGGTGATTCTCATCGATGATGGCCTGGCGACCGGCGCCACGATGAGGGCGGCTATCCAGGCGGCGCGAGCCCAGTCACCGGCGCGGATCGTGGTAGCCATCCCGGTTGCACCGCCAGAAACGCTCGAAACGCTGTACGGTGAGGTGGATGAGCTGGTGTGCCCGCTGGTTCCTGAGCGGATGGTTTCGGTTGGCTATTGGTATCAGGATTTCCCGCAGACATCGGACGAGGAAGTCATGACGCTCATGGGGCAAGCCGATCAGCAAGCGCTTTGCCGGAGTGCACCCCATGACTGAGCACAGGGGTTAAGTTCGCACGCAGACGATGAAGCTGGCAGGCGTCGAACTCATGGCGGACGTGCGCGAGCCGGCCAACGCTGGCGCCTTGGTCATCTTCGCCCATGGTAGCGGCAGCGGGCGTCTTAGCGCCCGCAATTCTGCCTGATGGGGCTTCGCCGAGGCTCATACACCAAATGGATAGGTTTCGTCCTCAGGCTCAAGATGCTGCTGTTTCGGCAAGGGCAGGGCAGTGACCGGACGTGTCTGCTCGAACCAGAGCAGCGCGTCGTACTGCTCGGCCAGCACCGCCTCGAAGTAGTGGCTCTGCCGTTCGCTCTCGGGGCGATAGATGACGCCGATAGCGCGTTCGAGTAGCACTGTGGACAACGCATGGCGCAACGCCTTGCGTTGTGGGTCGCGCCAGTCGCTCAGGCAGGCTGGCACGCCTGCGAGGTGGAACTGGTGCTCCCAGCTGTCGCTGCGCGAAGGGCGGATTTCCTTGATCTGCATGTCGCCGTCCCAGTCATCGGCGGCGGCCACCTGGCCGCGGTCGGTGGCCATGCCGATCAGTACCGCGTCGTGCCCGAAAGCGCTACGGCAAAGCTGGCCGATGTTGAACTGGCCTTTCCAGCCCATTTCCGTGGCGCCGGCATTGCCGATATGGGAGTTGTGCGCCCAGACCACCGCCTTGGCGTGGGGACCACGGTGATCCAGCAGCGCGCGCAAGGTATCGAACATGTGCCGGTCGCGCAGGTTCCAGGAAGCCGTCGAACCTCGGTAGATGGCGCGGTAATACTGTTCCGCGGCGATGATTACTCGGGCGTTCTGCGTTGCGTTAAAGAAGGCCTCATCATTGCGGATAAGCCCTGACAGCTGCTCGGCGAGCATGACATTCAACTGCTGGATCACCGGTTGCTCGCAAGGCATGACCCCACCGCGCTCGACAAAGTGCCCGTAAAGCGCGGGGTCGTCCTGCCAAGGCGTCAGGCAACCGTAGCGGCGACGGGCTTCATGGGCCAGATGCGGATCGACCCGGTCCAGATATGCCAGGACTTCATGGATGGAATTGCGCAGGCTGTAAACATCCAGGCCGCGGAATTCTACCCGGTGGTCGGTGGGCAGCAGGCGGTTGTGCCCGTGCAGCCATTGGGTGAAGACTTTGACTTCGCTATTGCGCCACATCCAGGTAGGAAAACGGCTGAAAATATGGCGTTTCCACGCCGAGTGCGCCAAGCCTCGGACATACTGATCGACATGCCCGGCATCCGGCCAGTCGGCCTCGACGGCGACGATGTTGAAGCCATGCTGCTCGATCAGGCGCCGGGTGATCGCCGCTCGGGCGCGATAGAACTCGCTGCTGCCGTGGCTTGCCTCGCCCAGCAGGACGACGCGCGCGTCAGCGTAGCGGTCGAACAGCGCTGCGAATGCCGGCGTATCCAGGTCTGGCAAAGGTTCGGCGTACTGATGAAGCACCGGGGCAATATCGGCAGTGTCGACCTGATACTGCTTGCCGTAGAGTTTTTCCATCAATTTATTCGAAGGGTCGTTCATGGGAAAACTCCCGTAGTCGGGCCGCCGCGCCTTGACCTGTCAGGGTGCGGCGGCCCAGGGTCAGATCAGGGAGAGCCGGTGGATGACCTGGCTGGGATCATCCGGGTCAGCGGCGGTGGTGAACCCCGCCGCCTTGGCCAAGTCGCGCATCGCGTGGTTGGCTGCCGCGTCTACCGAATACATCTGCCGCAAGCCCTTCGCCCGGGCATGGTCGATCAGGTGCTTGAGCAGCAGGTGGCCCAAGCCATGGTGCTGCCAGCTGTCCATGACGGTAACGGCGCATTCGCACTCGTCCTTGTCGCTAGCGGTGGCGTAGCGGGAAATGCCCACTTCCTGCAATTCGCCATCCACGTGGGCGAGGGCGACGTAGGCCGCCTGGCGATCCTGGTCGACCTTCATCAGCTGGTCGAGCATGGCTTTACTGGGCTCCCTGAGCTGGCACAGGAAGCGGAAATGCCGCGACTCGGGCGACAGCCGTTCGATGAAGGCTTTTTCGCGTTCTCGGTCCTTGGCCTGCAGGGGCCTGATCAGCACGTGAACGCCGTTTTCAAGGGCTTCGATCCAGTATTCACCCGAAGGTTTGGGAAACGAAGGCGTTGTGTGCACACGGGAAGTCTCGGCGGGCGCCATGGCAATGTCCTCTGTGTTGAATGAACAAGGAAGTTCAGTTTCGGCAGCGGGCCTTGCGCTGACTTGACAGTTGTCAATTGCTGCACTCATCACCTGTCAAACCGATAGAAAAAGCGAGTCGCGCAACGCCTCTGACTCAGCGATAGCCAACTGCTGCTGGCGCGCCTTGGCGTGGACCACCAGCAAGTTGCATGTGAGGCTGCTCAGCAGGTATTCCAGGGTCGCGAACTGCCCGGCGCGGTGAGGGCTGGTGATCACCACGGTGTCGTAGCCGCAGCGATTGGCGTAAGCGCAGAGTGTGCGCGCATGACCCGACGATCAGGTGGTGATGAACGTTAGGGACCCCCAGCTGCGCGGCCAAACGTTTGAGTGCACTTGCCAGGGTTTCATACGAGGGGATTTCCGCCAGGCTGTAGTGCTCGCTGTGACGCAGTAAGGCAGCTTGGTGATAGACGGAGAACAGATGCAGCTGACCCTGAGCATGCGGGTGCGGGCAAGGGGCGGCTTGATCGTCATCAAGTCGCATCAGGTAGCGCCCGACCCTTGGTCGGACGGACCGCTAACGTTTAGTGGAGCCGCTAACTTGAATAGATGCCCGCCTGCAAAAAAGCGGAGGCATCGTCATGTCAGGCTCTGCGGAAATGGGGGCAAGGCCCCATGTGAAGTGCCTTGCTTGCTCGTTGAGCCGGCTTTGCCTGCCAGCCAGCCTCAGTGCAGACGAAGTAGACAAGCTGGAGCGAATTGTCAGCCGTAACCGGCCGTTGAAGCGGGGTGAGTACCTGTTCAAGGCCAATGAACCCATGGAGCACGTGTTTGCCTTGCGCTCCGGGGCGATCAAAAGTTTTCTGCTCGATGCCGATGGCATCGAGCGGGTGACCGGCTTCCTCCTGCCGGGGGAAATGCTCGGGCTGGACGCTATCGGTGCCAGTCATTACCGAAGCTTTGCCGTTGCCCTGGAACTCTCTCTGGTCTGCTCGATCAGGCTGGACCAGCTGGTGGACCTGTCCGGCCAGATTCCGGGGCTGCGCTACCAGTTGCTGCACATGCTCAGCCTGGGGATCCAGGGCAAGGACGAGCACCTGCGTTGCTGCCACGGGCGTGCCGATCAGCGGCTGGCGATCTTTTTGCTGGGCATGTCGGCACGGTACCAGGCACGCGGGCTGCGGGCAGATATGTTCAACCTGCCCATGTCCCGCGGTGATATCGCCAACTACCTGGACCTCACGCTGGAAACGGTCAGCCGACTGTTCAGCCGCTTCATCCATGCAGGTTTCATGCAGTGCACCGGGCGTGAGGTCACGCTCATCGACATGCAAGGCCTGGTCAACCTCACCCGCCTGGAGGAGCGCACTTGAGTGCGGCAAGCAGCCGGTCATAGCGTTGCACCGGCCATCCTTCGGGGAAGTGCCCCGCCCAGATCGGGCTTGGCACATGATCCGTGCGTATCCAGATATGCTGCGGGGCTACGCCCGCTTGCCAGCACAGCCGGGCTACCTGGCGCGCCACCTGTGGCGGTGCGCAACAGTACACCGTGTCCGGGGCAAAGGTGGTCAGCAAGCGCCGGGTTTGCCACCCGCCACCGCTGCTGTCACGCGGCAGTGGCGACAGCGCCTCCAGCCAGGTTTGGCACTCGTCTGGCAGCAGTTCGGCCGCGATGCCGTCATGTGACAGCTGCACTTGCACCCAGGGCAGCCAGCAGCGAATCTCATCCAGCGCGCCCAGCAAGGGCAGCAGGCCGTCGGCGCGACTGATGGCCAGCAACCGTTCGCTTTGCAGGGGCAGCGGCCAGGCGCTGCCAAGCGGCCCGGAATAGTCGAGCAGTTCCCCCACCCGACCCAATGGCTGTGCATGCTGGATGCTGACGATAAATTGCCCGGCGACACCAGGCAGGGTCACGTAGCTGCACGGCCAGCACTCGCTACCACTGCCGAGCATGCAGTATTGGCCTGCCATTGCCTCGCTGCCCGGCTGGCGGCAGAGGGCCAGGCGCACGAACTGCTGGATGCCTGGGCCTGGCAACGTTTGCAGCAAGCGGACACTGGCACCGCCATTCTGGTTCATGGCTGCCTCGCACTGTAATCATGTCTTGCTGATATAAGCCTAGGCCGTGGCCAATGCGGCATTTTGACCAGGATCAAACCGGCTGGCGCAAGGCGCGCCACGCTGTTGATAAAGATCAAACGGTGGTTTGCCCCACGGCGCACATTCGAGGGGTCTCCCTGGGAGGCATTACTCATTTGAGGAGGTCGCCATGTCAGAAGTTGCCAAGAAAGTGCCTGTTACCCCGGTCGCCACCCAGCCCGCCAAAGCTTCCCCGCCCAGCGTCGAGCCCTCGGAGCTGTGGCGACCCTTTCAGCAATTGCGCCGTCAGATCGACAGCCTGTTCGAGGATTTCGGACGGCGGCCGATGCGCATGCCGTTCAGCCACACTCCGTTCGATGTCGAACCTTTCTGGCGGCGTGACCTGTTCACCCACGGCATGCCGGCCATGGACATCAGCGAGCTGGCCGAGGAATACCGCATCAGTGCCGAGTTGCCTGGCGTGGACGACAAGGACATCGAGATCAAGCTCGTCAATGGCAACCTGGTGATCCGCGGCGAGAAACAGGAAGAAGTGGACGAAAAACGCAAGGAATATCACCTGTCCGAGCGACATTACGGCAGCTTCGAACGGGTTTTCCAGCTGCCCCGTGAAGTCGACGCCGAGAAGATCAACGCCCAGTTCAACAAGGGCGTGCTGCTGGTGCACCTGCCCAAACGGGCCGAAGCCATCCATCCGGAAAAGGTGATTCCGATCAAGAGCGGTAAATGATCACCCATTCTCACTGCATCGGGGAGCAAGGAGGCTCCGCCTGTGGAGGTAGAACATGATGTCCATTGGCAAATACTGCAACCGGGACGTGGTCACCGCACCACCCGGTATCTCCATCTATGCCGCGGCGCGCATGATGAATCAGTACCATGTCGGCGATCTGGTGCTGGCCGAACATGTCGACCGCGATCGTTGTCGGCCCATCGGCCTGATCACCGATCGCGACCTGGCGTTGCGGATCATTGCGCGCAACCCACCGGATCAGGAAGACCTGCAGGCGGTCGATGTGCTGCCTCGGCCTCTGATCACCGCGAACCAGAACGAGGACCTGTTCGATGTGATCCTCAATATGCGGCGCGCCAATATCCGACGCATTCCGGTAGTCGATGATTTCGGCCTGCTGGTCGGAATCGCCACGGCGGACGACCTGGTGGGCCTGCTGTCGGACCACTTGCACGAACTGTCACTGCTGATCCGTCAACAGAGCCGGCGGGAAGAAGATCTTCGCGGCGAAGATCTTTGAGCATCCGCGTGCGCGATGAAAAAAGGAGGCTGGCATGAGTGATTTCCCCGGTACTGTAGAACTCGAAAGCCTGGACGCCTATTGGCGTGCGGCGAACTACCTCACCGTTGGCCAGATTTATCTGCAGGACAATGCCTTGTTGACCCGGCCGTTGACCTTGGCCGATGTCAAGCCTCGGCTGCTGGGCCACTGGGGGACTTCGCCGGGCCTCAACCTTATCTATACCCATCTGAACCGGTTGATTCGCCAGTACAGCCTCAATGTGCTGTTCGTCACGGGCCCTGGCCACGGCGGCCCTGCCCTGGTCGCTCAGGCCTACCTCGATGGTACTTACACCGAGCTCAACCCATCGGTCGAACGCAACGCCCTTGGAATGGCCCGGCTCTTTCGGCAGTTTTCCTGGCCGTATGGCATTGGCAGCCATGTCGGTCCCCATGTGCCTGGCTCCATTCATGAAGGGGGCGAACTGGGCTATTCGCTGGCCCATGCCTTCGGTGCCGCCCTGGACAACCCGCAACTGATCGTGGCGTGCGTCATTGGTGATGGTGAGGCCGAAACCGGGCCTCTTGCTGCCAGCTGGCATTGCAACAAGTTCCTCAACCCCGCCCGCGATGGCGCGGTGCTACCCATCCTGCATCTGAACGGCTACAAGATCGCCAACCCCAGCGTGCTGTCGATGATCAGCGAGGAGGAACTGACCAGCCTCATGTATGGCTATGGTTATGATCCGTATTTTGTCGAGGGTGACGAGCCCATGGACGTCCATCGCGCGTTGGCCAGGACGCTGGATGTCATCTACGAGAAGATCAGCCAGATCCAGCGCCTGGCGCGGCATGCCGAAGACCCGCAGGTGGTCGACAGGCCATTGTGGCCGGTGCTGATTCTTCGCACCCCCAAGGGCTGGACGGGCCCCAGGTACGTGGAGGGTCAGCGCGTAGAGGGCACCTGGCGCTCCCATCAGTTGCCGTTGGCCGACCTTGGCAAACCGCCACACTTGATGCAGTTGCAACAATGGCTGGAAAGTTACCGTCCTCATGAGCTTTTTGACGCACAGGGCACGTTGCTGCCTGAGCTGGCCGCGCTAACCCCGACTGGCCGTCGGCGCATGAGCGCAAACCCGCATGCCAACGGCGGTCTCTTATTGCGGGCACTGGATTTGCCGCACTACGCCGATTACTGCGTGCCGATGCCGGGCCCCGGTCAGGTGCGGGCCGAGGCGACCAGAGTGCTGGGCGGTTATGTGCGCGATGTCATGAAGAACAGCCTTGCGTCGCAGAATTTCCGCCTGTTCGGCCCTGACGAAACGGCGTCCAACCGCCTGGATGCGGTATTTGAGGCGACCGACAAAGTGTGGCTGGATGCTCGGGCCAGCGATGATAGACACCTTTCGGCACAGGGGCGGGTCATGGAGATCCTCAGTGAACACATCTGCGAAGGCTGGCTGGAGGGGTATCTGCTGACGGGCCGCCATGGCCTGTTTTCCTGCTACGAAGCCTTCATCCATATCGTCGATTCGATGATCAACCAACATGCCAAATGGCTCAAGACAGCTGCCGAGGTGCCGTGGCGCAAGCCGATCGCCTCGTTGAATATCCTCCTGACTTCGCATGTCTGGCGGCAGGACCATAATGGTTTCTCACACCAGGACCCCGGCTTGCTCGACCTGCTGGCAAACAAGAAGGCCAATCTCGCGCGGATCTATCTGCCACCTGACGCCAACTGCCTGTTGTCGGTGGCTGAGCATTGCCTGCGCAGCCGTGGGTACATCAATGTGATCGTTGCCGGCAAGCAGATGGAGTGGCAATGGCTCGATAGCGAAGCGGCCGCTGTGCATTGCCAGTCAGGTATCGGGCGCTGGGACTGGGCCTGCCATGATGACGAGATGCCCGAGGTGGTGCTTGCCTGCGCGGGCGATGTACCGACACTGGAGGTGCTGGCGGCGGTTACACTGCTGCAGGAGCAGGCGCCTGACGTGCGCGTGAGGGTGGTGAATGTGGTTGACCTCATGGCGCTGCAACTGTCGCAACAGCATCCTCACGGGTTGTCCGACAGCGACTTCAATGGGCTGTTTACCGAAAATCGACCCGTCATCTTTGCCTTCCACGGTTATCCGGCGCTCATCCACCGCCTGATCTACAAACGCGCCAATCCGCAACGGTTTCATGTCCGGGGCTTTCGCGAAGAGGGCGCAACCACCACGCCGTTCGACATGGCGGTCATCAACAACCTGGATCGCTATCAGCTGGTTCTCGATGTATTCGAGCGCGTGCCTCGCTTGCAGCCACACCTGGAGCAGGCACGGGCCCGCTACTGGGCGACGATGGAAAAGCACAAGCTGTACCTGATCGAACATGGTGAGGATATGCCTGAGGTGGCGCAATGGCACTGGACGCGGCCCCCAAGCGGTTGATCTGGCCCTATTTGGTTTTCCAGTACTTCTGCATTTCCAGAAACAGGAACGAGGCGGTCCAGGTGATCAGCACCAGGCCCGTCAGCGCCTGCAGGCCGGTAAGGTACTTGAGGTGGCCGGTGGGGGCGATGTCGCCGAAGCCTATGGTGGTGTAGGTCGTGAAGGAAAAGTACACGCAGTCCAGAAAGCTCCCGTCGAAATTGCCGCTGAGCGTGCCCCAGCCCTCGGCATGGGCCATCAGGTAATAGGCCAGGGCGAAGCACCAGACCTCCACGGCATGGGCCAGCAACGCGCCGAACACCCCCGCGACGATCCGGAACCGGCTCCACAGTCTCAGGCGTGGCAGCCAGTCATTCAGGCGCAGCAGGCATTCGTAGTGAATGACCACCACCAGGATCACGATCAGCATGTTGATCAGCGTGACAGTGAGCATCGTCGTTACTCGGCACGGGGTTGCAGGGTCACGGCTGGCTGACGATCAAGGTATAAGTGGCGGGGTCGCGGACCTGCGGCAGCAACGCCGGGAACTCTTCCGGGGTGATGGTTTCCTTGGCCAGCAACAGGCGCGCACCGGCATCCAGGTCCGTACGCCGCTGTTCGAGCAAGCTGCGGGCGCGGCCGTAGGCCTCTTCCAGCAAAGCACGGATGCCGAGGTCGATCTCGCGTGCAGTCTGCTCCGAATAGTCCTTGCGCGCCTGGTGCAAGAGTGTGTCACCAAGGTAACTGGCCTGCTGGCGCTCCAGCACCGCCTGGCCCAGCGCCGGGCTCATGCCGAAGCGGGTGATCAGCTGCCGGGCGATGTCGGTGGCGCGCCCCAGGTCATCGGCGGCGCCCGTGGAAATCTGGCCGAACGCCAGGTTTTCGGCGGCGCGCCCGGCCATCAGCACGACGAGCCGGTCGCGCAGCATCTGGGTGCTGATCAGGTAGCGGTCATCGGTCGGCCGTTGCAGGGTGTAGCCCAGCGAGCCAGCGGCGCGGGGAATGATCGAAACCTTGTGTACCGGGTCCATTGCCGGCAGGCTGCTGGCGGCCAGGGCATGGCCCATTTCGTGGTACGCCACCACCTGCCGCTCGTCGCTGCGCAGCACGCTGCCTTTGCGCTCGACACCGGCCACCAGCCGTTCGATCGCTGCCGTGAAGTCTTTCAGCTCGACCCACTGGCTGGCCCGCCGGGTTGCGACGATGGCGGCTTCATTGACCAGGTTGGCCAGGTCGGCGCCCGTCAGGCCCGGGGTGAGTTCGGCAATGCGCTCGCAATCGAGGTCGTTCTTGTAGACGATTTTGTGCAGGTGCACTTTCAGGATCGCCAGGCGGCCCTTGCGGTCGGGCCGATCGATGAGGATCTGCCGGTCGAAGCGCCCGGCGCGCAGCAGCGCCGGGTCCAGCACTTCGGGCCGGTTGGTCGCCGCCAGCAGTACCACGCCTTCGCGAGGGTCGAAGCCGTCCAGTTCGGCCAGCAGTTGATTGAGGGTCTGTTCTTTCTCGTCATTGCCGCCAAAGCTGCCGATGCCACGCATCTTGCCCAGGGCATCCAGCTCATCGATGAAGATGATGCAAGGCGCCGCCTGGCGGGCCTGGTCGAACAGGTCACGCACCCGCGCGGCACCCACGCCGACGAACATTTCGACGAACTCCGAGCCTGAGATCGAGAAAAACGGCACTGCCGCTTCCCCGGCAATGGCCTTGGCGACCAAGGTCTTGCCGGTACCGGGCGGGCCGACCAGCAACGTGCCTTTGGGCACATGGGCACCCAGGCGTGCGTACCAGGCTTTGTTCTTCAGAAAAGAGACGATCTCCGTCAGTTCATCCTTGACGTCATCGATGCCCGCGACATCGGCGAAGGTGACCTTGGTGTCTTTCTCGGCGTAAACCCGCGCCCGCGACTTGCCCACGCCCATCAAACCGCCCAGGCCCTGTTTCTGCCCCAGGCCATGAAAGAGGAAGTACCACAGCACCAGCATCATCAGCAGCGGCATGAACCAGCCGACCACGGTGGCCAGGGTGCGGTCTTCTGTGACACCGCTGAAAGCCACGCCCGAGCGCCCCAGTTGCTCACTCAGTACTGGTTCGACGCGTACCGTGGAAAACACCGTGCGCCCATCGATGGGCTCTTGCAACCGGCCCAGGATGCGCTCGCGCTCGACATGCAGGTCGCTGACCTTCTGCTGCTCCAGCAACTGCAGGAACTGGCTGTAAGGGATGGCCTGCACGGCCGGCTGACTGAACAGGCCGAATTGCACGGCAGCCAGCACGGCCAGCCCGACGGCCAGGAAATACAGCTTCCAGGGCTGATCGTTGTTCATGGCCATCCCCCCTCTGTTTGCGCGGGTTAGGCGATCAACAGGTAGTCTTCGACTTTGCTCACGCCTGGCACTGACCAGGCCGCACGCTCGACCACTTCGCGCTCGCGCAGCAAGTGGACCTTGCCTTCGAGCTTGACGACGCCACCATTGACCGTGACGCGGATGCCTTCGGCCTGGATTTCGGCGCTACGCTTGAGGGCATCTTCGATATGGCGCTTGATGTCGACGGCATCGGCGCGGGCCTTGAGGGTGATGCGGTTTTGCACCCCAACCACACCCGACAGTCGCCATACCGCCTGTTCGATCACTTCCTTCTGGTATTGCCAATCGAGTTGGCCCTCCAGGGTCACGTGCCCTTTCTGGACGGTGACCTTGATGCCCTCGACGTTGGCATCCGAGCTCCAGGCGATGATTTTCAAGGCGCGGCTGGCAATTGTGTCATCCGCAGTCCCTTCAAGTCTGTTCAGCCGCACCTCGATTTCTTCGGCCAGGCCGCGCACGCCTTTCATGGCTTTGACCGTGCGCTCGGCGCTGACCTTCTGGGCGTAGCTGTTGACGTGCCCGGACAGGGTGACTACACCGTCCTGCACCGTCACACCGATGCTGGCGGCATTGATCTCAGGCTTGAATTCCAGCTCTTCGAGTACAAGGTCTCGCAAATCAAGGTCGTTCATGATGGGCTCCGTTTGCAGGTCTGGAGGTGGGGCGGGAGTGCCCTGCGTCCTTATTTCTACCCCTGCACCGGGCGTGGCGATTGATAAAGGTCAAACTCGGCGAACAGACGCTGCGCAGTTGACAAATGTCAGGCCGCTGCGGGTGCCGCTACCGATACTCAGGGTGTCTTGGCACCCACGAGGGTATCCACATGCAACGCTATCTGCTGTTGGGGTGGGCGAGCCTGCTGCTGTTAAGCGCTTCAGGCTGCAGCCCATGGCGCACCGAGGAATACGACGCACGCCTGGCGTCGGCCGAGGACAACGCTGCCACCGCCCGCTTGCGTGCCGACCAGGTGTGCTACCGCATCGACCTGGTCGAGCAGACCGCCAACGAGGCCCTGCGCAGGGCGACCCAGGCTCAGGATCAGGTGCAGCAACTGCTGCAGCAGGCCAGGCGCAAGTAACCGCCATGTCACGCCAATGGCTCGACCCAGTCCTGTTGTTGGTCTATGTGCTGGCCTTGGCCACCGGTGGCCTGGCCTATGTGGCGCAGCGCCCTGGTGTGGCACCGCTGATCTGGGCGGCCGGCAGTGCCGTGATGGCCGTGGTGCTGGCGGTGGAAATGGCCAGGCGCCTGGCCAGAGGGGAGGCGGGCATCGATCTGATCGCGCTGCTTTCCATCGGCGCGGCATTGGCTCTGGAGCAGATGCTGGTGGCGGCCGTGGTTGCGCTGATGCTGGCCACCGGTCGGGCACTGGAAAGCTTAAGCCTGCGCCATGCCGAGCGGGAACTGCGCGCGCTGATCGACCGTGCGCCGCAGCGTGCCTGGCTCCAGGAACAGGACGGCCTGCGTGAAGTGGCGGTGGAGCAGGTCAGGCCTGGCCACACCGTGCTGGTGCGCCTGGGTGAGATCGTGCCGGTCGATGGGCGGCTGCTCACTGCCCAGGCAACCTTGGACGAGGCAGCGCTGACGGGGGAGTCGTTGCCAGTCACCCGCCATGCGGGTGAACCGGTAGCCAGCGGGGTGACCAATGCCGGTCCACCGTTGTTGCTGCAGGCCACGCGCGCTGCGGCACAAAGCACCTATGCCGGCATCGTGCGGCTGGCCGAATCGGCCCGGCAGTCGCGCGCACCTTTCGTGCGCCTGGCCGATCGCTATGCGTTGGCATTCATCCCGCTCACGTTGCTGGTCGCTGGCCTGGCCTGGTGGCTTAGCGGCGACGTGCAACGCGTGCTGGCGGTGCTGGTGGTCGCTACGCCGTGCCCACTGATACTGGCCGTACCGATCGCCATCCTGTCGGGCATTTCGCGAGCGGCGCGGCGCAGCATTCTCGTGCGTGACGGTGAGGTGCTGGAAGCGCTCGCCGGGGTCTGCCAGGTGTTTCTCGACAAGACCGGCACCTTGACCAGCGGCCATGCCCAGCTGCAATCCATCGAACTCAAAGGGGAGGGCGCGCCACTGCAGATGCTGCAACTGGCCGCGTCGTTGGCCCAGGCGTCCACGCATCCGATCGCCATGGCTATCGTCGACGCTGCCCGCGAGCGCGCGTTGACGCTGGACGCGCCGGAACAGGTACAGGAAAGCCCAGGTCAGGGGCTTGCTGGCCATGTCCAGGGCAAAGCGGTACGCCTAGGTACGCTGGCTTACGTGCAGCCCGGCGAAGCGACAGACCCTTGGGCCCAGGCGCGCTTGCAGCAACTGGACTACCTGGCCTGCAGCGGCAGTTTCGTGGCAGTGGACGGTGACTTGAAAGCCGTGCTGCGCCTGGCCGACACTGTGCGTTGCGAGACGCCTCAGACCCTGCGTCGGCTGCGGGCGCGCGGCATCGACAAGGTGGTCATGCTCACGGGCGACCGACCGCAAACGGCCGAAAGCATCGCGTTGACGGCCGGCATCGATGAGCTTCGTTGCGGTCTCTCGCCCGAGGACAAGGTTCGCCTGGTGCAAGAGGGTTGCCGCACCGGCCCTACACTGATGGTCGGGGATGGCATCAATGACGCGCCGGCACTGGCGGCGGCCGATGTCGGCGTTGCCATGGGCGCCACCGGCGTGACCGCATCGGCGCAGGCCGCCGGGGTGGTCTTGCTGGTGGACCGGCTGGACCGGTTGATCGAGGCGCTGGACATCGCCCGACATGCCGTGGGCATTGCCCGTCAGGGTGTGTGGGTGGGCATGAGCCTGTCGTTGCTGGCCATGCTGGTCGCCGCAGCGGGCTATCTGCCAGCAGTGACGGGTGCCGTGCTGCAGGAAGGCATCGACCTGCTGATCATCGCCAACGCCTTGCGTGCCCTGGGCCCCCTGACGGGGGACGGCCATGACGGCCTGCCGGTCGCGAATCTGCAGAGTATGCAGGACGAACACCGGCAACTCGACGGCCTGTTGGCCGAGCTGAGCCAGATGGCACGGGATTTTTCCACGCGGCCCGTCGACCAGGCGCGAACGGACCTGAATCGCTTCATTGCCCCGCTGCACGATCTGCTGGAGCGGCACGAGCGTGATGACGAACGCCGCTTGTACCCGCTGTTGAGCCGCTACATGAGCGGCGAGGATCCGCTGTCGGCGTTGAGCCATACCCACCGGGAAATGTTCCGGCTGATCCAGTTGCTGACACGCATGAGCCAGGATTTCGCCAACGGTTCAGCCAGCCCGAGCGCTGATGACATCCAGCATCAGCTGATTCGCCTGGACACGCTGGCGAAACTGCATTTCGACCAGGAAGAGGCGTTGTACCGCTATCTGGACAGGCGTTGAGCAACGCGGCCGGCGTTTACGTTTGATGAAAATCAAGTGCCGACGGCGTCGAAAGCGGGATGCTGCACGCATCGCTGACGTGCACAGCGCACGGCACGTCGAACGGCGGGGGCTCTGCGGCATCAATCAGCGTGCAGGTACTCAGGTCAACCGAACAGATGGAGGCAACCATGAGCCATTATCAACACCTGCTGCTGATCCTGCGCCCGGTACTGCGCCAGGCCGACGCACTGGAACAAGCGGCCGCGCTGGCCCGGTCAAGCGCGGCCAGCCTGCATGTGGTCGCGCTACTGGAGTCACTGGACACACTCAGGCTGCTGGAAAGCGGTGAACATGAAGCCGCTCGCCAGGCGTACCTCACTGCCCAACATGAACAGCTGGAAGGCCAGGCGCAAGCGTTGCGTGCCTCGGGCGTGCAGGTGACCACCGAGGTCGCCTGGAGCAGCGATCCGCATCAGGACATCCTCGATCATGCCCTGGAAATGCAGCCCGACTTGCTGCTCAAGCAGGTCGAGCACGAGCCCGCGCTCAAACGCGCGTTTTTCACCCCGCTGGACTGGCAACTGCTGCGCCACTGCCCGATTCCAGTCTACCTGCTGGGTGCCGCACGGCCCGCGTTGCCGCTGCGGATCGTTGCTGCGGTGGACGTCGCCGACACGAGCGAAGAGGGGCAGGCGCGCAACGACCGTATCGTCCAGCAAGCCGGAGCCATGGCCTTGCAGACCGGCGCGCAACTGGACCTGCTGCACGCCTGCGACCTGTCGATGGCCTACATGGGGGACATGGGCTATGCCGCATGGGCCATCGGCGACATCTGTACACCCTTGCGCCAGGCACTGGAAGATGACTTCAAGGCGTTGGCCGACCGTCACGGCGCACCCGCCGAGCGCCGGCACTTCGTGCTGGGGCTCCCGGTCGCGGTATTGAGCGAATACGTCGAAGCGCAGGACGTGGACGTGATTGTCATGGGGCGCCCGATGGCACGAGGGCTGGATCGTCTGTTTGGCAGTACCACCGAGCATGTGTTGTACCAGGTGCCCTGCAATATTCTGGTGGTGTAGGCGCCTGCGCCCGGCTCAGGCAACGGGCTTGTGGCCGCTGGCCAGGCGTTCGGCGACCAGGGCGCTGGTGTCGACGATGTCCAGCAGGTTCCGGCAGTGCTCAGGTACGCGAAACAGGGCAATACTGTCGGCGACCAGGATACGTTCGAACAGACCGCTGTCGAACACCTGTCCTTCGGTGGTGAAAAGCCCGTGGGTAGCAGCGCCAAACAGCCGGGTTGCTCCGGCCTGATGGCATGCCTGTGCGGCGCGCAGCAGCGTCTGCCCGGTGCTGATCATGTCATCGAACAGCACTGCAACGCAGCCGGCCACATCCCCCACCAGCACATCCCCACTGAGCCCCGCCTGCTGGCGGTGCTTTTCCATCAGCGCAGTTCCAACCGGGCGGGCCAGCAGGTGCGCCAGGCGCTGACGAAATTGCTCGGCGCGCTTGATGCCCCCCGTGTCTGGCGATACCACCGTGATCGCTTGTTCGCCGAGCAGTGGCGCCAGCCGCTGGGCAAACAGCGGCGCGCAGGACAGGTTCCAGGCCGGTATCCGGTAAGCGTTGTCGAACGCACTGGGGTTGTGCACGTCCAGCGCCACGATCCGGTCGATGCCGCAACTTTCCATCAAGCGGGCAACATGGCGTGTGATGGTGGCGTCCTGGACTTCCACCTTGCGGTCCTTGCGGCCATAACACAGATAGGGTGTCACCACGGTGACCTGGGTGGCACCGGCATCCTTGATCGCCCCGCAGAAAAACAGCAGCCGGCACAGCTTGTCGTGGGCACTGTGGCGGGTGTCACCATACAGCGAATGGATCACGATGGTGTCCCGCCCGTCGACCTCGGCAGTCGGCCAGCACTTGTGCTCGCCGTCCTCGTAGTCGCGTTCCTCATGGGGCGACAAGACCTGGCTGAGTCGATGCGCTACCGCGTTGCCATAGCCTTGGCTACCCTGCAAGGCAAACACTAAGGGTGGTGTAGGCTTCATGCGTGTATCGCCAGGATGCTGGAATGCACCTTGTACAGGGTTTGTTCGGTGGTACTGCCGATCACCTTGGTCAGCCCTTCGTGGTACAGCGTGCCCATGACAACCACCTCGAAGCCATGCTGATTGGCGTATTCACTGACAACGCTACGAGCTGAGCCTCGCAGCACGTGCAGGTGATTTGGCTTGACGCCGTAGGGGTTGGCGAATGTGCTCAGGCGCTCCCGCGCCCGGCCAGTCACTTCCTCGATCCGTTCATCCGTCCAGGCAACGGGTGCGGCGGCATAGGCGACGAAGCTGGCGCTGGGCTCCCAGGCCTGCAGCAGATGCACTTGCGCCTTGCAGCAGCGCGCCAGTAGTTGCGCGGCTTGGAGGATACGTTCGTTCATTTTGCGGATGACCGGATCATCCTCGACCAAGTCCACGGCGGCCAGGATCCGCGCTGGCAGCGAGGTATCCGCCTGGGCCACCAGGTGCAGAGGGATGGGGCAGCGACGCAGCAACTGCCAGTCCAGTGGCGTGAGCAGGGCACGGCTGACGAGGGTTTCGTGGCGAATGTCTTTGATCAGCATTTCCACCCGGTGCAATTGCGCCAGGCGGATCAGGTCCTTGAGCGGGTCCTCGTCATCCAGCGTCTCGGCATAGGCGGTGATGCCCTGCTCGCCAAGCGTCTTCACCTGCTCGTGCAGCCATGCCTTGCGGTGTTCGGCGTCTTGCTTGCGCGCGTTGCTGCGCAGCACCTGGTCCAGGGTGGCCAGGCGCGAAGGTAGCTGGCTCAGCACCACCAGGTGCAACGTAGCGCCCGTCGCCTTGGCCAATGCTTGCGCGCGCGCCAGGGCGGGCGAGGGGTGCAGGTCCGGGTGGCAGATCAATAGCAGTCGCGTCAGGGCGTTCATGGTGGCCTCCACAGCGATGGCCGCCTCGATGGCGGCATACCGGTTCAGGCCAAGGGTGGCGCGATGGCGCCAAGGGGCCTTGACTTTTATCAAGAACCGACCAGCGCACGCTTCGATAATGACAGTCGCAGGCAACCCTACAACTGTGCCGGGAGATGACCGATGAACCCGTATCGCCGGATCCTGCTGATCATGACCCAGGTCCAGGCCAGTGCCGCGCTGTCCCGGGCCATGGCACTGGCTGCGGCCTCAGGTGCTCACTTGCACGTGCTGGGCATCCACGAACCTGCCGCGCTGCGGCTGCGCCATGAATTGCATGAGCCTGCCTTGCCCTCTGCGACTTTCGTGCACTTCAGCTCAGGGCTCAAGGCGTTGCTCGATGAACAGCCAGCCGTTGGTATGCGCCCAGGTTTCGAGGCCATGGAAACCTCCAGTCCGCGTGATCTGGTCTCAGGTTACATTACCCGTTACGCACCTGACCTGGTGATCAAGGACTGCCCAGGCTGCGCCCTGTTCGATCAGGTGGCACAGACCTCGCTCGACCAGGCGCTGTTGCATGCAAGCGCGGCACCGTTGATGCTCGTGCCGACTGACGCCCCGGCTTTGCCTGGCAACGTGCTGGTGGCGGTGGACGTCGCCGGCCCGTCGACGCACAAGGACGCCCTCAACCATGAACTGCTCGCGGCGGGGCAGCAGCTGGCGGCTCAATGCCGGGGGCAACTTCACGTGCTTTCGGCTTACGACCTGCCGGTCGCCATGTTGGCCAATCCTGACCTGGCCGGCCCCTGGGCCGAAGAAGTCCGCGAGTCGCTACAGTTGCCGTTCGACGCCCTCGCCGATGCCCATGGCATCCCCCGCGCGCAACGCTTTTTCAGCGAAGGGGCGCCATTGCGGGTGATCAAGTCGCATATCGCCAGGTTGCATATTGATGTGGTGGTGGTCGGCGTTGTGCAGGCCAGGGGCTGGGCCAAGCTGATCGGCGATACCACCGAGCGACTGGTGAGCCATGCGCCATGCAGTATCCTGGCCATCAGGCCTGCGCCTGCCAGCTGAGTCAGAGCGCTTCGTCCCGCCGGCCGTGGCGTATCACTTCAAGGCAGAACGCTGCCTCGAAGGGCGGAACATGGCATTCGACGATATCCTGCGCCGCAACCTGCAGGTGGATGCCGATGATATCAGCGCGTACTGGCTGGCGGCACAGATGGCGGTCGACTAGCACCGCGCTGATGACGTGCCGGGCGCCTAGTTCAGCGAGGTAAGCGCAGGTGCGTAACAACGAGTGCCCTTCGTAGAGCACGTCATCGACTACCAGCAAGGTGGTATTGGCAAGGTCCAGGCTGCCTAGCTGAGGGCTCTCGGTGAGCTGCGTACGGGGGTGCAGGATGCTGAGGTCGTCGGCATAGCGCTTGACCTTGATCGGGTAGAGCGGCAGTGGTGCTGCACCGCCCAGGGCTTGCATGTGCAGGCTCAGGCGCTGTGCCAAGGGCTCACCGCGCCGCTGGATGCCCACCAGGGCCACCTGGGACGCTGGCAAGTACGCCAGGGCCTGGCGCGCCATCGAGCGCAGCACATCGTCGAGGTCTTGTTCGTCATACAGTCGAACCCTCGATGGAGCGGGGCGGTTCATGATCTTTTCCTTTGTTGGAAGCGTTCACCAGAAACCTAACCTGTCAGCGCGATGGGAACTTGATAAATGCCAACTAACGGCACCACGTCAGCAGCGCGTGACCGCAGTTCCGGGCGGCTGGTTAATTCCGCACAATTGTTGACCTAGGCTAACTTCCGGCCTCTTTGAAATCGTCGTGCTGCGCGCACAGTGATAGCGTTCATTCATACGCTTTTGTTCACGGGGCGTGGCCATGTATCAGAACCTGGCTGTTCTGGCCGCCTTGCTGGTGCTGTATGCCAGCCTGGCCGGCGCACTTGAATCCAAGCCTGTAAACGGGCCGCTGGTGTTCCTGCTGGCAGGCCTGCTGGCCGGACCGTCCGGGCTCGGCTTGCTGAACCTGGCGCTGGACCGCCACGACCTTCGCTTGCTGGCCGAACTTACCCTTGCCATCGTGTTGTTCACCGATGCTGCCAAGCTTGACCCGGGCCAGTTGCGCCATCACCGCGCCCTGCCGCTGCGTCTGTTGCTGATCGGGCTGCCGCTGACCTTGATCGCGGGCTGTCTGGCTGCCTGGCTGCTGTTCCCGCAAATGCCCTGGCTGGAAATGGCGCTGTTGTCGACCATCCTGGCGCCCACGGATGCCGCCCTCGGCAAGGCTGTGGTCAGCAACCCGGACGTTCCCTGCGAAGTGCGTGAATGCCTGAACGTGGAAAGTGGATTGAATGATGGCATCTGCGTGCCCATCCTGCTGCTGTTGCTGGCGTTGTCGGTGGAACTCCACTCGACCGTGCCTTTCGCCCTGGCAGGTTATTTCTTCCTGGAGGAGTTGGGTATCGGTGCCCTCGCGGGGGCGGTGCTGGCCCTATTGGTGGGCGTGTTATTGCGTTTTTCGCAACGGCATTGCCTGCAGATCGATGCCTGGCAGCAACTGGTGATGCCAGCGTTGGCACTGCTGAGTTTTGCCAGCGCCCAGGCAATGGGCGGTAGCGGCTTTATCGCTGCCTTCTGCGCAGGGCTGCTGACCAGTTTTCTGTTCAGGCAGGAAACTCGGCCATTGCTCGAGACCGGCGAATCTTGCAGCGAAGCGCTGTCGCTGCTGACTTGGGTGGTTTTTGGCGCCTACGTGGCGCCCAAGGCTTCGCAGATACTTTCGCCTTCGGTATGGTTCTACGCGTTGTTGAGCCTGTCGCTGGTGCGCATGCTGCCTGTGTGGGTCAGCCTGGCGGGGACTACCCTGGCTGCCGAAAGCCGTCTGTTCATCGGCTGGTTCGGCCCGCGCGGGCTGGCCTCGATCGTGTTCGCCACGCTGATCCTGGATTCGCCTTTGCAGGAGGGTGGCACGATCATCGCCACCTCGATTGCCTGCGTGCTGCTCAGCGTGATCCTTCACGGTGTGAGCGCAGGCTCATGGTCCGCCAGGCTGGGGCGCTTGCCTTGACCTTGAGCGCGTGTCATACGCGTCGTATTCCTTGAGGAGTTGAGCATGAACGATTTTACCCCTTGGTCGGCGCTGGCTGGCGGCGCCATGATCGGCCTGGCCGCAGGGCTGTTCGCCGTGGCCAATGGGCGCATCGCCGGTATCAGCGGCCTGATCGGGTCGTTGTTGCAGCGTGGCGGAGAAGGGCGTGGCGAGAAGGCGTCGTTCCTGCTGGGGATCATCCTCGCGCCGCTGCTGTGGCAGCTGTTTTCGACGATGCCGCCCGTGCATTTCACCGCCTCGGCCTGGGCGCTCATGGCGGCCGGGTTGCTGGTGGGCATCGGCACACGCTACGCCGCAGGTTGCACCAGCGGCCACGGAGTGTGCGGCCTGTCGCGGTTGTCGCCACGCTCGGCGGTGGCAACGCTGTGTTTCATGGCGGCCGGTTTTGCAACCGTCTTCGTGGTTCGACACCTTTATCCAGGAGCATGAAATGACCCGGATCAGCGCATTTATCGCGGGGTTGCTGTTTGGTATGGGGTTGTTGCTGTCCGGCATGGCGAACCCGGCCAAGGTGCTTGGGTTTCTCGACCTCGCCGGGCAATGGGACCCGTCGCTGGCACTGGTCATGGTTGGCGCCATTGGTGCTGCATTGTTGCCCATGGCCTGGGCACGTCGGCGCGATGTGGCCTGGCTCGGCGGTGCGATGCAGTTGCCTACTCGGCGAGACATTGACCTTCGGCTTATCGGTGGCAGCCTGGTCTTCGGTATTGGCTGGGGGCTTGCCGGGGTGTGCCCAGGCCCGGCGTTGGTGCTGCTGGCCGGTGGTTTTTGGCAAGGCTGGCTGTTCGTGGCTGCGATGCTGGCGGGCATGGCATTGTTCAATGGCCTGGAAGCGTTGCGCAAAAACCGCCAGGGGTAAAACGCTCCACGACCAGGCCGCCAGCGTTTGTGCATCCACCTTCAGATTCCCTTCAGATTCACCCTGGATACTTGCCCCTGACCAACCCAGTCGGGGGGAACTTCATGACTCAAACCCTGTGGAGCAGCCTGCTCCCGATACCCATCGGCACCCATGCTGACCATCACGCCCATTTGTCCATGCACCTGCAGGACGATCACGGTCGTGGCGAGGTGGAGCAATTCATTCATCAGTGTTTCGCCGACGTGCACCATGCCGACGTTCACCATTACCTGCCGGAGTTACTGGCCCTGCGGGACAGTCATGGGCGGTTGATGGCTGCGGCCGGGATGCGTCCAGCCAGCAGCGGGCCATTGTTTCTCGAGCATTATCTGGATGAGCCCCTGGAAATCGCGATTTCCCGGCTGGCAGGCGTGACGCTGGGGCGCGAATGCATGGTCGAGGTGGGCAACCTGGCCTCGCTCAGTGCCGGCAGCGCCCGGATCATGATCACGACAGTAACCTGGCTGCTCGCCACACGCGGGCTGCGCTGGGTGGCCTTCACCGGCGCGTCGACGCTGATCAACAGCTTCCAGCGCCTGGGCCTTGTGCCGACCTTGGTTGCACACGCCGATCCTGCCCGCCTGAACGAAACGGCGCAGTGTTGGGGGCACTATTACGATCAGCATCCACACGTGTACGTCGGCGATATCCGCCATGGCTTCGATCGCCTGGAGTCGGCAGGTGTGTTCCGCCGCCTGGGGCTGCCTGCGCTGAGCGAGGAGGCCGGCCATGCCGCATGAACTGGAACGCTTCAAGCACTTGCTGCTTGCCCTTGGCCGTGAGCGGGGCGATGACCTGGCCGTGGAAGGCGCCAAAGAGCGGTTCACCTACAAGCAATTGCTCGCCGAGGTCTGGCTGCGCGCCAAGGCCTTGAGCGAGCGACGCGCTGGCGTGTTGGTTCTGGCGCTGGATAACGGCCCCGAGCTGCTGTTCTGGGACTTGGCGGCCTTGGTCTCGGGGCGAGCTTGCGTGATCGTGCCAACGTTCTTCAGTATGGCGCAGGTGCACCACTGCATCGAACAGTGCGGCGCCAGCCTGGTGCTTTGTCAGGATGCCTGGGAGGGGGTGATCAGCCAGCTGGGCTTCGTGCAGCAGGATGCATTCTGGGCGCGCGACCTGGCAGCACCGGTGGAACTGCCTGAAGGCACTGCCAAGGTTACCTATACCTCCGGCAGCACGGGCACGCCCAAAGGCGTGTGCCTGGGCGCCGATGCCATGCTGCGCGTCGCCCATGAGCTAGAGTTGGCCAGCCGGCCTACCGAGCCCCAGCGATACCTGGCCGTTTTACCGCTGGGTGTATTGTTGGAAAACCTGGGCGTTTACGCTGCGCTGATGGCCGGGGCGAGCGTGTTGCTTTACCCACAGGCGCAACTGGGCATGGGCGGCGCCAGCCAGGTCGATTTCAAGCGCTTGCTCGGGGCTATCGCCTTGAGCCGCGCGCAGAGCCTGATCCTGGTACCGCAGCTCTTGATGGGGCTGGTCACGGCGATCGAGCGTGGCGGGATGCAGGTTGGCCCATTGCGCTTCGTCGCGGTCGGCGGGGCACGGGTATCGCCCGCCCTGCTGGCGCGGGCCGAGGCCATCGGCTTACCGGTTTTCGAAGGCTATGGGTTGTCGGAGTGTGCGTCGGTGGTGGCGCTCAACCGCCCGGGGGCGATGCGCTGTGGCAGCGTCGGCCGGCCATTGCCACACGTTCAGGTACGAATCGCCGAGGATGGCGAGGTACTGGTCATGGGTTCCGTGCTGCTTGGCTACCTGGGCGAGCCACCCGCCTCATCCGCCTGGTGGGCTACAGGTGACCTGGGTTACTTCGATGACGACGGTTACCTGTACTTGAACGGGCGCAAGAAACACCAGTTCATCACCAGCTTCGGGCGCAATGTCAACCCCGAATGGGTGGAAGCCGAGCTTACCCAAAACGGTGTGATCGCCCAGGCGTTCGTGCATGGCGAAGGGCTGCCGCGCAACATGGCATTGCTCTGGCCGCTTGATCCAGGCGCTACCGATGAGGTCATCGAGCAGGCCGTACAGCGCTGCAATGCGACGTTGCCCGACTACGCCAGGGTGCACGCCTGGCGGCGCCTGCCTGGCCCGCTTACTCCCGACGCACACACCCTGACTGCCAATGGCCGCCCGCGACGTGAGGCGATCCTGCAGCGTTATCACACCCTATTGTCCGACATCCCGTTGTGAGGCCCGTCATGTCATTCTTCGACACCCTGCAATTGCAAACCAGCCACGAACGCCAGGCCCTGTTCGGGCTGCCGGTGATTCGTGAAGCCCTGGCCGGCCAGGTCAGCCAGGACAGCTATATCGCGTTTCTGACTCAGGCCTACCACCATGTGCGCCACACCGTGCCGCTGATGATGGCCTGCGGCGCACGCTTGCCCTCGCGCCTGGAATGGTTGCGCGGCGCCGTCTGCGAATACATCGAGGAGGAATATGGCCACGAGCAGTGGATCCTCAATGATATCAAGGCCTGCGGCGGTGACTGGGAGGCGGTGCGTGACGGCCGGCCGGCATTGCCGATCGAGCTGATGGTCGCCTACCTGTACGACCTCATTGCCCGGGGCAATCCGGTGGGGCTGTTCGGCATGGTCAACGTTCTGGAGGGCACCAGCATCGCCCTGGCCACCCACGCCGCCGGTTCGATCCAGAGCAGCCTGGGGCTGCCGGACAGCGCGTTCAGCTACCTCAGCTCGCATGGCGCGCTGGACCAGGACCACATGATTACTTACAAGCGGCTGATGGACCGGCTGGAAGATGTCGGTGATCACCAGGCGGTGATTCATGCTGCCAAGGTGGTGTACCGGTTGTACACCGCGATGTTCGAAGGGCTGCCACGTGCAGGCCAGACCGAGGTGCAGCATGCGCTTGCCTGAATTGGTCGTGGTGCTTACCGGGGCCAGTGGCGGCATCGGGCTGGAACTGGCCGAGCAACTGTGCGTGGCCGGCGCCCGGGTGCTGGCTGTAAGCCGGCAAATGGGCAAGCTGGCAGGCCTGATGAACCGTTACCCGAACCGCTTGCACTGGCAGACCGCCGACCTGCGCACCCTGCAGGGCCGGGAGCAGGTCGTCAGCCGGGCGCGTGAGATGGGCGGGGTCAATGTGCTGATCAACGCCGCCGGGGTAAACCGCTTCGCCTTTCTCGATCAGCTGGACGAGCATGCACTGGACGAGTTGCTGGACATCAATCTCAAGGCTCCTCTGCAGCTGACCCGCGCCTTCCTGCCGCTGCTGCGCGAGCAACCCAAAGCGTTGGTGGTCAATGTCGGTTCCACCTATGGCTCGATCGGCTACCCCGGTTATGCCAGCTACTGCGCCAGCAAGTTCGCGTTGCGGGGGTTCTCCGAAGCGCTGCGGCGCGAATTGGCCGACACCTCGGTGAATGTGCTTTATGCCGCGCCACGGGCGACCCGCACAGCCATGAACAGCAGCGCCGCGACGGCGCTCAATCAGGCACTGAAAGTCGGCATGGACGACCCCGCCGATGTCGCCCGTGCCGTGCTTGAGGCGGTGCAGTCCGAGCGCAGTGAACTCTACCTGGGTTGGCCGGAGAAGCTGTTCGTGCGCATCAATGGCATGTTGCCGGGGATGGTAGACCGTGCACTGCGCAAACAGCTGCCTGTTATTCGCCGCTACATCGGTAGCCATTCCAAGGAGTCGAGCAAATGAAGCGTCTTTTCATCGCCAGTCTGCTGGCATTCGCCCCCTTCACATGGGCTCTGGACCAGGCAGGCACGCAACACCTGAGCGATCTGCAGCAGCGTTGGGCACAGATCCAGTACCAGTTACCAAAAGAAAAACGTGCCGACGCGTTCGAAAAGCTGGCGGGTGATGCAACTGCGTTCGTTCATCAAAACCCCGGTACGCCAGAACCTTTGATCTGGGAGGGCATCATCAACAGCAGCTGGGCGGGCGCCATCGGTGGCCTGGGCGCGCTGGGCAAGGTCAAGGCGGCAAAAGCCAGCCTGGAACAGGCAATTAAACTGGACCCCAATGCCCTGCAAGGCTCGGCCTACACCAGCCTGGGCACGCTCTACGACCAGGTGCCCGGCTGGCCGATCGGTTTTGGTGACGCTGAAATGGCCGACAAGATGCTGCGCAAAGCCCTGCAGATCAACCCCAACGGGATCGATAGCAATTACTTCTGGGCCGATCATCTGTATCGGCAAAAGCGCTACCCTGAAGCCACCGCCGCCTTGCAGAAAGCCTTGCAGGCGCCGCCCCGGCCAGGGCGTGAAATGGCTGACCAGGGTCGGCGCACCGATATTGATGCTTTACTCAAGGCCATCAAGGAAAAACAGGATTGATCATGCGGCTGCTGCTGGTTGAGGATGATACTGCGTTAGGTGAAGGCATCTGCGACGGCTTGCGTCAGGCGGGCTACACGCTCGACTGGTTGCGTGACGGTGTCAGTGGCTTGCATGCGTTGCAGCATGAGGCGTTCGACCTGGTGATCCTGGATCTCGGTTTGCCACGCATGGATGGCATCGAAGTGCTGCGGCGCGTGAGGGCAGGGGGTAACAGCTTGCCGGTATTGATCCTCACCGCGCGGGATGCCCTCGATGATCGCATCACCGGGCTGGATGCAGGCGCCGATGATTACCTGGTGAAGCCGTTCGACCTGAATGAACTCAAAGCCCGGTTGCGCGCCTTGCTCAGGCGTAGCGCCGGGCGCGCCAAGGTGCTGATCGAGCATGCCGGGGTCATGCTCGACCCCGCGACCCAGCAGGTGCACTACCTTGGCAGCGAAGTCGTGCTGACCCCAAAGGAATATCAGCTGCTGCACGAGTTGCTGGCGCAGCCTGGCAAGGTCTTTACCCGTGAGCGCCTGACCCAGCTGCTGTATGGCTGGGACGAGGAGCCTGAAAGCAATACGCTGGAGGTGCACATCTATCACCTGCGCAAGAAGCTCTTCAACGGCCTGATCCGTACCGTACGCGGCATCGGCTACCTGGTCGAGGTCAAAGCATGAGTTCACTGCGCCAACGCACCCTGTGGCGGGTGATGCTGCTGTTGCTGCTGGGGACCGGCCTGCTGGCGCTCTACAACTACCACGACAGCCGCCATGAAATTAACGAGGTGTACGACGCGCATCTGGCCCAGAATGCCCGCTTGCTGCAGGGCGTCATGAGCCTGCCGGTGCAAAGTGGCTCGCGGGAAACGATGTACCAAGCATTCAACGAGGCATTGGCCCAGGCCGGTCACCATCGGGTGGGCCACCCCTACGAGAGCAAGCTGGCATTCCAGGTGTGGGGGGAGGGTGGCGCACTGCTGGTGCATACCCCAAGTGCACCCAGCCTCGCGGTGCCGCCGAGCGAGCCGGGTTTCTACGACTTTGCCAGTGGCGACAAGCAATGGCGTGCCTTCGTGTTGCCGGTACCGGAGCAGCATTGGGTGATCTGGGTGGGGGAGCGTGACGACGTGCGCCTGGACCTGATCGACCGCATCGTGCGCCATACCCTGTTCCCGTTCCTGCTGGGCGGCCTGGCCCTGGCACTGCTTGTCTGGGCGGCCATTGGCTGGGGCTTGCGCCCGCTGCAGAGCATGGCCGCGGTGATCCGCGCACGCCACGCCGATTCCCTGGAGCCCTTGCGCCTGGTGCCGCTGCCCTCAGAGCTGGAGCCCATGCAGGCGGCTATCAATCGCTTGCTGGCGCAAATCGACGAACTGCTGCGACGCGAGCATCGGTTCATTGCCGATGCCGCCCATGAAATGCGCACGCCCCTGGCCGTGTTGCGCCTGCACGCGCAGAATGCCCTGCAAGCGGGCAGCGAGGCCGAGCGGCAGAAGGCACTGGGCTTTCTCATCGGTGGGGTCGATCGGCTAACCCGGGTGGTCAGCCAGTTGTTGACACTGGCCCGTGTCGAGCCTCGGCTGGGGCAACGCGCCACAACCGAAGTCGACCTGGCCGAAGTGATCACCGAAACGCTGGCTGAACTGACTCCGTGGATACTGGACCGTGGCCTGGAGCCTTCACTGGACATTGGCCCAGGTGATCATCATCTGGCCATTGATGCCGGTGCGTTGACGATCGCGCTGCAGAACCTGGTTTCCAACGCGGTAGAGCATTCGCCCCCGGGAGGGCGCATCACGGTGTTGCTCAGGTGCCTGGATAATCGCTTCGAACTGATTGTCGAGGATGAGGGCCCGGGTATCGAAGAGGCTGAACTCACGCGCGTCTTCGAGCGTTTCTACAGCCGTGACAGCCCCAATGGTGCCGGCCTGGGGTTGTCAATCGTGGCGACCATCGTCGACCGTCTGGGTGGGCGCGTGCATCTGCAGAACCGTGTCAGTGGTGGGCTGACTGCCACCTTGTCGCTGCCTCGGACCTGAGGCGAATTGTTGGCGATACGCACCAGAGCCCGCTGGACCACCTTGGTGAGGTTTTCGCTGGCGTTGTCGGCTCTCAGCACCTTAAGTCCGGACGCTGTCGCAGGAGCGAAAGCTTCACCTTGTCGGTCAAGCTTGCGCCGCCCACAAAGTGTTGGGCTACAAACATGCCCTCGCAGCTTCTTCCCACCGTTCTGCCCGACCCTGCGCCGTCGGCAAGAAGACTTCGACGCTGATCCCCGGTGTCTGCTCACGAATTACGGCCAAAGCAATGGGGCCGATATGCAAAGCGGACACTTCCAGTGTGTAGCCAGTAGGCGTCTTGGTTTTTGAAAGCGAGGTGGCCGGCGCTTGCCACTTGGGCTCCAGGCACTGCACGTACGCCTGCGCGGTCTTTTCACTGTCACCAGTGAAACCTGTGGAGTGGGACTCCAAAAATCCCCTTGAGCAACCTGCCAGTGCCAGGGCTGCGAGGAAAGCTGCGAGTGTTTTCATGGTGTGCGTCCTGTCGGGAAAAGGTTACATGTTGGGATAGTTGGGGCCACCGGTACCTTCCGGGGCGACCCAGGTGATGTTCTGGGCGGGGTCCTTGATATCGCAGGTCTTGCAGTGCAGGCAGTTCTGCGCATTGATCTGCAGGCGCTTGTCGCCTTCTTCGGCCGCGACGATTTCATACACGCCTGCAGGGCAATAGCGTTGGGCGGGCTCATCGAAAAGGGGCAGGTTGTTGCTGATAGGCAGAGTAGGGTCGGCAAGCTTGAGGTGAACCGGCTGGTCTTCCTCGTGGTTGGTACTGGAAAGAAACACCGATGAGAGCTTGTCGAAACTCAGCTTGCCATCCGGTTTCGGGTATTCGATCCGCAGTGCCTCGCTGGCCGGTTTGAGGCAACTGTGGTCTGGGCGGGTATCACGCAGGGTGAACGGGAGTTTGCCACCGAACAGATTCTGGTCGATGAAATTGAAGGCGCCGCCTGCGATCGCACCAAACTTGTGGAGGGCGGCGCCGAAGTTGCGACTGCGCAGTAGTTCGTCATGCAGCCAACTGGCCTTGAATCCCTCGACATATTCAAACAGTTCGTCGCCGCTACGTCCTGCCTGTAATGCTTGCACGACGGCCTCCGCCGCAAGCATGCCCGACTTCATCGCGGTGTGGCTGCCCTTGATCTTGGCAAAGTTCAAGGTACCCAGATCACAGCCGATCAGTGCACCGCCTGGGAATACCATCTTGGGCAATGCGTTCAACCCACCCTTGCAGATCGCCCGGGCGCCATAGCTGACACGCTTGCCGCCTTCCAGGTACTGGCTGATTACCGGGTGGTGCTTGTAGCGCTGGAACTCGTCAAACGGTGACAGGTGGGGGTTGCTGTAGGACAGGTCTACGATCAGCCCGACCACCACCTGATTGTTTTCGAGGTGATAGAGGAACGAGCCGCCGGGGTTCTCGTCATTCAGCGGCCACCCGGCCGTGTGCACCACCAGGCCAGGCTCGTGTCGCGCCGGGTCGATGTCCCAGATTTCCTTGATGCCAAGGCCGTAGTGTTGCGCATCGGCTTCGCTGTCAAGATCGAAGCGCTTGATCAGTTGTTTGCCGATATGTCCACGGCATCCCTCCGCGAACAAGGTGTATTTGCCGCGCAGTTCCATGCCAGGTGTGTAATAACCTGCCTTGGGTTGACCGTCACGATCCACGCCCAGGTCGCCTGTGACGATCCCGCAAACTCGGCCATGTTCATCGATCAGTGCTTCTTGAGCGGCGAATCCGGGGTAGATTTCCACACCCAAGGCTTCGGCTTGTTGTGCCAGCCAGCGGCACAGGTTGCCCAGCGAAATGATGAAGTTTCCTTCGTTGTGCATGGTACGAGGAACAAAGAAATTTGGGACTTTGCTGGCCCGCTCTGCGTCCCCCAGAAAGTAGATATCGTCGCGTTTTACCGGTGTGATCAACGGTGCGCCGAGCGCTTGCCAATCGGGGAAAAGCTCATTCAATGCGCGGGGCTCGAAGATGGCTCCGGACAGGATATGGGCACCGACTTCCGAGCCTTTCTCGACCACGCAGACACTGATCTGCTGGCCCGTTTCCAACGCCTTCTGCTTCAGTCTGCAAGCCGCGGCCAGCCCTGATGGGCCGGCACCGACGATGACCACATCGAACTCCATTGATTCCCGTTCCACTGCTCGACCTCTCTGTAGCGATTCGATATCCGCCCAGGCATGCCCAGGCACAGACTCATGAGTCGAATGATTCGGCAGGTAATACAAGAATTCAATTTATGAAACGCCAAGTGGCACTTCCGATTCGATGAACAGAACCAATGCGAATGCCAGGTCATGGGTGGGCCATTCGTGGCCCCTGACGATTGATGAATTGCAATGCGGATTCACCGAGGAGGCACTTTCGAATTCGTAAATTGAATTGGAAGTTCGCTTGCTGAAACATCCCCTCAAGTCATGAACAGCGACAAAACAAGGGGATGGCACCATGCCCATCGAAATTGAAAAGCTGCTTGATTATCCGATCCCTGTGGTCCGCCAAACCTTGACCCGGCAACAGACGGCGTTCTATGCGCTGTCTGTCGGTGTGGGCTGTGACCCATTGGACGAGCGGCAACTGGGCTATGTCGACTTCCGTCGCGACCTGCGCGCCATGCCTTCGATGGCACTGGTGCTTGGGCACCCTGGCTTCTGGTTGGGGGACCCGCGCTCGGGCGTGGACCCCAAATGTGTGGTGCATGGCGAGCAGGAAATTACCCTGCATGCCCCGCTTCCCGTGGAGGGGCAGGTAATCGGCCAGACCAAGATCCTCGGGGTGGCTGACAAGGGGCCGGGGCAGGGCGCCTTGCTCTACACAAAAAAGGAAGTTCGTAGCGCTGAGGATGGCCGGTTGTTGGCGAGCACGCTGAGCACGACCTTCTTGCGCGGTGGCGGAGGCTTTGGTGGAGATAGCACGCCACTGCGCGGCAGCCACCAGGTGCCGGACACCGAGCCCGACTTCTGTGTGGACCTTACCACCCGGCCGGAGCAAGCCCTCTATTACCGAATCAATGGCGACGACAACCCGTTGCATGCAGACCCTGCCGTGGCCCGGGCGGCGGGCTTCAGCCGGCCGATTCTGCACGGGCTGTGCACCTTTGGCGTGGTCTGCCACGCCCTACTCAAGACCCTTGGCAACTATGACGCCAGCGCCCTGCGCAGCATGGCGCTGCGTTTTTCCGCGCCGGTGCTGCCGGGGGAAACCATTCGCAGCGAGATCTGGCGCGACGGCTCCTTCCGTGCGCGTGTCCTGGAACGTGACGCCCTGGTGGTGAGCAACGGCCTGGCGACATTGGCCCCGACCTCCACCCAGAACTGAGTTCATCACCAGGCTATCAGGAGACCGATATGCATTCGTCTGAAGAACGTTTGGAAAACATCCGCATGATCCGCGACAGCGCGGTGGCGTTCGCCCCGGCCAGCGAGCTGGCGCGGGTGCGCGGCCTGCGCTACCAGGTGCCGGGGTTCGACGGCGCGGTATGGCGCGAGATGGCCGACAACGGCTGGCTAGGCTTGTCGTTGCCCGAGGCTCAGGGCGGCATTGGCTTGGGCATGGCCGAGTACTGCGCCTTGCTGGAAGTGTTCGGCGCCGCCTTACTGCCCGAGCCCTTCGTACCGGCGGTGCTGGCGGCGCGCCTGCTCGATGGCGAGCAACTTGCTGCGCAACTGAGCGGTGAGCACCTGCTGCTGCCGGCCTTGCAAGAGCAGATCGACAACCTCGAAGCCGCTGAAGGCGGCACTCGCCTGCACAACGGCAAGGTCAGGGGGCGCAAGCTGTGCATCCCCATGGCCGCTGGCGCCGACGGCTTTTTGGTCAGCACCCCCGATGGCCTGGCCCTGGTGGATGCCAATGCGCCGGGTGTGAAGCTGGAGATCGTCACCACCCAGGACGGCGGCCATTTCGGGCACCTGCACCTGAATAGCGCCCCGGCCGAAACCCTGCCGCTGCAGGCCCAGGCCCTGGCCGACGCCCTCGACGAAGCCGCCCTGGGTACCGCCGCCTACCTGCTGGGCGCCGCCGAACAGGCCTTCGCGCTAACTCTGGACTATCTGCGCACCCGCAAGCAGTTCGGCCAGACCATCGGCAACTTCCAGGCCCTGCAGCACCGCGCCGTGGATTTGAAGCTGCAACTGGCTCTGTGGCGCGCCAGCCTGGACGCGGCAGCGGCCACCTGTGACGCCGGCGCCCCGGCCACCCAACGCCGCGCGGCCGTTTCCCGGGCCAAGGCCCGCGCCGCCGATGCGGCCTTGCTGGTGACCCGCCAGGCCGTGCAACTGCACGGCGCCATTGGCTACACCGACGAGTGCGACGTGGGCCTGTACCTGCGCAAGGCCATGACCCTGGCCAACCTTTACGGCTCATCCGACCAGCACCGTCGTCGCTACGACGCCTGCATGCCACGCCTGGCCAGCGCCTGAGGACCCGACCATGAGCGACACAACACAACTGCCAGATTTCAACGCCCTGAGCGACGATGCCTTCCGCCAAGCAGTTCGCGAGTTCCTGCACGCGCACTTTCCCGAAGCGCTGCGCGACCTGCCCAAGCGCCTGCACTGGGAAGAGGTCAAGGAATGGTACATGACTCTCTCCGAACACGGCTGGCTATGCCCGGGCTGGCCCCGCGAGTTCGGTGGCATGGGCCTGTCGGCGGCCAAGCAGCTGATCTATACCGAGGAATTCGAGAACCACGGCGTGGCCCGTACCCCGGACCACGGCATCATGTTGCTCGGCCCGCTGCTGATCCGCTACGGCTCGCCCGAGCAACAGCAGTACTTCCTGCCGCGCATCCTTTCCGGCGAGCACATCTGGTGCCAGGGCTACAGCGAGCCCAACGCCGGCTCCGACCTGGCCAGCCTGCGCACCGAGGCGGTGCTCGACGGTGACGAATGGGTGGTCAACGGCCAGAAGATCTGGACCACCTTGGCCACCGACGCCGACTGGATCTTCCTGCTGGTACGTACTGACAAGACGGCGAAGAAGCAAGAAGGCATCAGCTTCCTGCTGGTGCCGATGGACAGCCCCGGCGTGACCGTACGGCCGATCCTCAACCTCGATCTGCACGACGAGTTGTGCGAGGTGTTCTTCGACGATGTGCGCGTGCCCAAGGCCAACCTGGTCGGCGAAATGAATGCTGGCTGGACCATGGCCAAGGCGCTGCTGGGCTTCGAGCGCATCTTCCTCGGCTCGCCCAAGCAGTCGGCCAACGCGCTGACCCGCCTGGAAGTGCTCGGCGAGCACCTGGGCCTTCACGACGAGCCGGGCTTCCGCGACCGCCTCACCCGCCTGCGCCTGGACCTGGACGACCACAAGCTGCTGTTCGAGACCTTCGCCGAGCGCCTGCGCCGGGGCGAGAACCTGGGCGCCGACGTGTCGCTGCTCAAGGTGCACCAGACCGAGCTGTTCCAGCGCATCACCGACTACATGCTGGAGATCGCCGGGGAATATGCCGCCTACCTGGAGCCGATCGAGGGCAACGGCAACCTCAACCCAACCGGCCTGTTCCTCCAGGCACGCCCCGCGACCATCTACGGCGGCAGCTCGGAGATCCAGCGCAACATCCTGGCCAAGGCGATGCTCAGCCTGTAACCGAACGACGGAGAGAACGACATGCTCGACAACAAAGTAGTGGTGGTCACCGGTGCCGGTGGCGGCATCGGCCGGGCCATCGCCGTGGAAATGGCGCGTGCCGGCGCCGCGGTGGTGATCAATGACGTGGGCGTGTCCCTGGGCGGCGAGGGCGGCTCGCCCACCCCGGCCCAGGAGACGCTGAAACTGATCGAAGGCTTCGGTGGCCGCGCGGTGATCAACACCGACAGCGTCGCCGACTGGAACGGCGCGCAGAACATCATCACCTGCGCCATGGACAGCTTTGGCCGTATCGATGGCGTGGTGAACAACGCCGGGATCATCCGCGACGTGATCTTCCACAAGATGAGCGTGGAAGACTGGCAGTCGGTGATTAACGTGCACTTGAACGGCAGCTTCTTCGTCAGCCGTGCCGCCGCCGAGCGCTTTCGCACACAGAGCAGCGGGGCCTTCGTGCACATGGTCAGCACCTCGGCGTTGATCGGCAACGTCGGCCAGGCCAACTACTCGGCGGCCAAGCTGGGGATGGTGGCGCTGAGCAAATCCATCGCGCTGGACATGCAGCGCTTTAACGTGCGCTCCAACTGCCTGGCGCCATTCGCCTGGAGCCGCATGACCAGCGCGATTCCGGATGTGACGCCGGAAGAAAAGGCCCGGGTCGAGCGGCTGAAGCAGATGACGCCGGAAAAGAATGCTCCGCTGGCGGTATACCTGCTGTCGGACCAGGCCAAGGACGTGAACGGCCAGGTGTTCACCGTGCGCCGCAACGAAATCTTCCTGATGAGCCAGAACCGCCCGGTGCGCTCGGTGCAGCAAGGCGAAGGCTGGACTGCCCAGGCCATCGCAGAGCATGGCATGCCAGCGCTCACCGGCTCTTTCACCCCGCTGCAAGTCAGTGCGGACGTCTTTTGCTGGGACCCGGTTTAACGAGTTCATGAGGTTGAGTTTTATGACTGCCAAACACACTCAAGAGCACTACCAAGACATCCGAGAGGGCGTCCGTGCCCTGTGCGCAGAGTTCCCCGCCGAATACTGGCGCAAGATCGACGAGCGAAAAGGTTTCCCGGAAGCCTTCGTCACGGCCATGACGGAGGCGGGCTGGCTGTCGGCGATGATCCCGGAAGAATATGGCGGCTCGGGCTTGGGACTCGCCGAAGCGTCGGTGATTCTGGAGGAGGTCAACCACTGCGGTGGTAACTCTGGCACCATCCATGGGCAGATGTACAACATGTTCACCCTGCTGCGTAACGGCAGTGAAGAGCAGAAGCGCTATTACCTGCCAAAGCTGGCCAGTGGCGAACTGCGCTTGCAGTCGATGGGCGTGACCGAGCCGACCACCGGCACCGACACCACCAAGATCAAGACCACCGCAGTGCGCCAAGGCGACAAGTACATCATCAATGGGCAGAAGGTGTGGATCTCCCGGGTACAGCACTCGGATTTGATGATTCTGCTGGCTCGCACCACGCCGTTGGCGGAGGTGAAGAAGAAGGTCGATGGCATGTCGATCTTCCTGGTTGACCTGCGCGAGGCCATTGGCAATGGCTTGACTGTCCAGCCGATTGCCAACCTGGTCAACCACGAGACCAACGAGCTGTTTTTCGACAACCTGGAAATTCCGGCCAGCAGCTTGATCGGCGAAGAGGGCAAGGGCTTCCGCTACATTCTCGATGGACTCAATGCGGAGCGCACGCTGATCGCCGCCGAGTGCATCGGCGATGGTCGCTGGTTCGTCGAAAAGGCCAGTGCCTATGCCCGCGATCGTGTCGTCTTCGGGCGCCCGATCGGGCAGAACCAAGGTGTGCAATTCCCCATCGCCGAAGCCCATATCGAGATCGAGGCCGCCGACCTGATGCGTTGGCGCGCGTGTGAAGAGTATGACAGCGGCCGCAATGCCGGCGCGGCGGCCAACATGGCCAAGTACCTGGCGGCCAAGGCCAGTTGGGAGGCGGCCAACGCCTGTCTGCAGACCCATGGTGGCTTCGGCTTTGCGAACGAGTATGACGTAGAACGCAAGTTCCGTGAGACACGCCTGTATCAAGTCGCGCCTATCTCCACAAACCTGATTCTCAGCTATGTCGCCGAGCACCTGCTCGAGATGCCGCGCTCTTTCTGAGGACAAGGTGATGAGTGAACTCGATCTTGGACAATTGCAGGGATGGGTAGGGCGACAGGAGCGTTGTTCGGCGGTCATCAGTCCTCAGATGCTTGAGGCCTATCGCGCCACCTTGGGTCCGCATCTTTGGGACGCTGAAGGGTATGCACCACCAGGCCTGCATTGGTGCCTTGCACCCAGTCCAGCAGCGGCGAGCATGGCAGAGCTGGGAGAGGACGGGCATCCGCGGCGGGGTGGCTTTCTGCCGCCGGTACTTTTGCCGCGTCGCATGTGGGCGGGTGGCGAGGTGCAAACGCTGGAGCCATTGCCCATTGGCAAGCTGATTCGGCGACTATCGACAATAAGAGACATTCGTTTCAAAGAGGGCCGTAGCGGCAAGCTGTGCTTCGTGACTGTTGACCACGAACTTTCTTGCAAAGGCAGGGTGGCGATCCGAGAACGGCAGGACATCGTTTACCGCGCCCCAGCGGCTCCGGGCCCCGCCCCCAAAGGCGGCGCCACGCAGGTAGGAGAATGGGAGCATTGGATAGAGACGCCTCCCACGCTGCTTATGCGGTATTCGGCGCTGACCTTCAATGCCCATCGTATCCATTACGACCTGCCCTATGCCACCGAAGTGGAAGGTTATCAAGGCTTGGTCGTACAGGGGCCGTTGCAGGCCAGCCTGCTATTCAACCTGGCGGCACGCCATGCGGGCAAGGTGCCGTCGCGTTTTGATTATCGCGGTTTGGTACCGCTTATCGCCGGCCCGGTGTTTCGCGCCGCAGTATCCCGTAGCTCGCTGGGTGAAGGGTTACGTGCGTGGACGCAAGACGCAGATGGCAATGTGAACATGGAGGCAACTGCGACATGTTGAAAGAATATCGCCCGCCGTTGGCGCCCCTGTTCGTGCCCGGTGATCGCCCTGAGCGTTTCGCTAAAGCGGCCTACAGCGGGGCTGATGCTGTAATCCTTGACCTGGAGGACGCCGTAGCGCCTAACGCCAGGTCATTGGCCAGGGAGTCGGTAGCCAACCACGGGATAGATAATGTCCCTGTCATTATCAGAGTGAATGCCAGTTCAAGCGCGCATTTCCAGGAAGACCTCTCGGCACTGCGCGATGTCAGTTTCGATGCGTTGATGCTGGCAAAAGCCGAAACTGCCGCAGACATTCGCCTTGTGCATGCCCTGCTAGGTCGCCAAGTGCCGATCATTGCCCTGATCGAAACCGCTGCGGCTTTCGAGGATCTGGCCTGGTTGTTGAGAGAGCCCGGCGTTGTCCAGGCAGCGTTCGGCTCTTTGGATTTGGCCCTGGACTTGGGCTGTCAACCCAGCCGTGAGGCGTTGAGCTACTTCCGCAGCGCCCTGCTGCTGAAGTCTTGCCTGGCAGGCCTGCCATCGCCGCTGGAGGGGGTCACAACAGTATTCGATGAGCCGAATGTGGTTCTGCAGGATGCTCAGGCGGCTGCCGAAATGGGTTTTGGCGGCAAGCTGGCGATCCATCCCCGCCAAGTAGCCCCAATCATCGAAGCGTTCCTGCCAGACGCGCAGTCCGTCAATTGGGCGTGCCGCGTTTTGGAAGCCATCCGCGATGGTGGCGCTGTTCAAGTTGACGGCGCAATGGTCGATCGCCCCCTGATCGAACGAGCACGTCGTATTCTTTCCCGTTCCAGCTGTGTTGGAGATGTTCAAGCATGAAAGTCCTCGTAGCAGTCAAGCGCGTGGTCGATTTCAACGTGAAGGTCCGCGTCAAGGCGGACCAGTCCGGCGTTGAACTGACCAGTGTGAAAATGGCCCTCAACCCGTTCTGCGAGATCGCAGTGGAAGAAGCCGTCCGGCTGAAGGAGCAAGGCATCGCCACTGAAGTGGTAGTGGTGAGCGTCGCTTCCAACGCTGCCCAGGAGCAGTTGCGCACGGCCTTGGCCCTGGGCGCCGACCGCGCCATCCTGGTGGAGGCGAGTGACGAGCTGAGTTCGCTGGCCATCGCCAAGGCGCTCAAGGCCGTGGTCGACAAAGAGCAGCCTCAGCTGGTGATCCTCGGCAAGCAAGCCATCGACAGCGACAACAACCAGACCGGCCAGATGCTGGCCGCGCTGACCGGCTATGCCCAGGGCACATTCGCTTCCAAGGTGGAACTGGCAGGTGGCATGTTGAACGTCACCCGTGAAATCGATGGTGGCCTGCAGACCCTGGAATTGACCCTGCCAGCGATCGTGACCACTGACTTGCGCCTGAACGAGCCGCGCTATGCGTCGCTGCCAAACATCATGAAGGCCAAGAAAAAACCACTGGAGACCCTGACGCCAGAGGCGCTGGGCGTCACTATCACCTCGACAGTCAAGACCCTGAAAGTCGAGGCCCCAGCGGTACGCAGTGGCGGCATCAAGGTGAAAACCGTGGCCGAGCTGGTCGAAAAACTCAAGAACGAAGCGAAGGTGATCTGATGGCCGTCCTGGTAATCGCTGAACACAGCAATGGCGCTTTGGGCGCCGTCACACTGAATACCGTGGCCGCTGCCCGGAAAATCGATGACAACATCGCCGTTCTGGTGGCCGGCCAACAGGTTGATGCGGTCGCGCAGGCGGCAGCCAAGGTCGAGGGCGTCAGCAAGGTGTTGGTCGCTGACAACGAAGTCTACGCCAACCTGCTGGCCGAGAATGTAGCACCCTTGGTGGCGTCGCTGGGCAAGGGCTTCAGCCATGTTCTGGCCCCGGCCACCACCAATGGCAAGAACTATCTGCCACGCGCTGCGGCGCTGATGGATGTGGACCAGATCTCCGAAATCATCGAGGTGGTCAGTCCGGACACCTTCAAGCGCCCGATCTACGCGGGTAACGCCATTGCCACCGTGCAGTCCTCGGCCCCGGTCAAGGTGATCAGTGTGCGTGCCACAGGCTTCGACCCGGTGGCGGCCGAAGGCGGGAGCGCGAGCATCGAGACAGTCGAGGTGAGCCTCCAAAAGGGGCTGTCCCGCTTCGTGGGCGAGCAACTGGCCAAGTCGGACCGCCCCGAACTGACCGGGGCCAAGATCGTCGTTTCCGGTGGTCGGGGCATGCAGAGCGGGGACAATTTCAGCCTGCTGTACACCCTTGCGGACAAGCTCGGTGCCGCTGTCGGTGCCTCGCGCGCCGCAGTCGACGCGGGGTATGCCCCCAACGACATGCAGGTCGGCCAGACCGGCAAGATCGTCGCGCCGCAGCTGTATATCGCCGTCGGTATTTCCGGCGCGATCCAGCACCTGGCGGGCATGAAGGACTCCAAGGTGATCGTGGCGATCAACAAAGACGAAGAAGCGCCGATCTTCCAGGTCGCCGATTACGGCCTGGTGGGCGACCTGTTCGAGTTGGTCCCGCAACTGCAAGACGCGCTCTGAGGAGAGACGACGATGAGAAGAGCAGCGATCGTGGCACCGCGCCGAACCCCGGTAGGGGCATTCGGCGGCAGCCTGCGCGGTGTACCGGTGGAGCGCTTGGGCGCCGAGGTGGTCAAGGCCATCCTGGCGCAAACCAAACTGGACCCTGAGCGTATCGATGATGTGGTGTTCGCCCAGTCCTATGCCAACTCCGAAACCCCCTGCGTGGGCCGCTGGATCGCCCTGGAGGCGGGGCTGCCGGTGAGCGTGCCGGGCATGCAGCTGGACCGCCGTTGTGGCGGTGGCCTGCAGGCTCTGGTCAGCGCCGCGATGATGGTGCAGACCGGCGCCGCTGACGTGGTGCTGGCCGGTGGCGTGGAGAGCATGAGCAACATCGAGTACTACAGCACCGACATGCGCTGGGGCTCCAAGGCCGGGTCCGTGACCCTGCACGACCGTCTGGACCGGGGCCGTGAACGCTCGCAGCCAGAGCACCGCTTCGGCCGTATCTCGGGGATGATCGAGACTGCCGAGAACCTGGCTCGCGAATACGGCATCAGCCGTGAAGCCTCCGACGCCTTCGCCGCGCGCAGCCAGCAACGCGCCGCGGCAGCCTGGGAGGCCGGGCGTTTCGATGCCGAGATCGTACCGATCAGCGTGCCGCAGAAGCGAGGCGAGCCGCTGTTGGTGACCCGCGATGAGGGCGTGCGTGGCGACACCACGCTGGAAAAACTGGCCGGCCTGCGCACCCTGAGCAAGGACGGCACGGTCACCGCCGGCAACGCATCCCAGCAGAACGACGCCGCGGCAGCCTGCCTGGTGGTGGCCGAGGACAAGCTGGACGAGCTGGGCCTGGAGCCGATCGGCTACCTGCACAGCTGGGCGGCAGCCGGCTGCGAGCCGGCGACCATGGGCATCGGACCGGTGCCGGCGGTGAACAAACTGTTCGCCCGTACCGGCCTTGGCTTCGAGCAGATGGACCTGGTGGAGGTCAACGAGGCCTTTGCCTGCCAGGTGCTGGCGGTGCTCAAGGGTTGGGGCTGGAACGACCCGGACCGGCTCAATGTGAACGGCTCGGGCATCTCCCTGGGCCATCCGGTGGGCGCCACGGGTATGCGCATCATGACCTCGGTGCTGCATGAGCTGCAGCGTCGCCAGGGGCGCTATGCCCTGGAGACCATGTGCATCGGTGGTGGCCAGGGCTTGGCCGCCATCTTCGAGCGCGTGGAGCGATAGGCAGGGAGCTTGTCGCGACTCACGAAGAACGGTTTGCCACGCGGATGGGACGGCCTTCTGGTCGGTACCTATCGAACAACAAAAACAATTACCTGAAATGTTGGGTCCGGTCCTCCTTGTCCTGTGCGGTCAGGGGAGACCGAGCCTGGCCGGAGGCAAGCGCAATGAGGCAAGCAAAGGTTTCAACTCGCAGCGGGCTGCTCGTGGTCATCCTGTGTTTCCTGACGATCGTGGCGGACGGTTACGATCTGATCATCTATGGGGCGACTGTCCCGAGCTTGATGGAAGAACCTGGCTGGAATATGACACCGGCGGTCGCAGGGATGATCGGAGGCTGGACGCTGGCCGGTCTGATGGTTGGCTTCCTGTTGACGGGGTGGCTGACCGACCGGCTCGGCCGTCGCAACCTGCTCATGATTGGCGTGCTCTGGTTCTCGGTGGGCTCGGCTTTGTGCGCCACCGCGCAGTCGCCGCAGATACTGGGCGTGTTTCGCTTTTTGTGTGGCATCGGCCTTGGCGGTGTGGTGCCGTGCGCGGTGGCCTTGACCATCGAGTACGCCCCACGGCAACGGCGCCAGTTGTACAACGGCATCATGCTGACCGGTTACGCGGTGGGAGGTATCGTTTCGGCACTGGCTGCACTCGCCCTGCTACCGGAGCACAGTTGGCGCACGCTATATGCCTTGGGTGGTTTGTACATCGTGGTTCTGCCAGTGATGTACTTTTTACTGCCTGAGTCGGTTAACTTCCTGGTTGGCCGAGGTCGTCTCGAAGAGGCGAAAAAGCTGGCACAACGTTACGGGATAGACTTCGAACAGGTGCTGCAGGAGCAGGCGTTCCAGCACAAGATGCAACCCGTCGCAAAGGGAAAAATTGGGTACAGGTTGCTATTTTCCAGCGGTTTTCGTGGTGTGGCCATGCTGTTCATCTGCGGTATGTTCTGCACCCAGCTGATTATCTACGGGCTCAATACCTGGTTGCCACATCTGATGCGTAGTGCGGGCTATCCGCTGGGGTCTTCGTTGCAGTTTCTGATGGTGCTCCAACTGGGCGCGGTCGTCGGTAACCTGGCCGGCGCCGTGTTTGCGGATCGCGTGGGCTCGAAGAAGGTCGTGGTGCCGTATTACCTGATCGGCGCGCTGTCGCTGTTGGCGTTGAGCCAGAAGCTCGATGCGTTCTGGCTCATGTGCGCGGTGTTTGGCGCAGGCCTTGGCACCATCGGTTCGACCACCTTGCTGTATGGGTTCCTTGGGGCCTATTTCCCGACTTCATGTCGCGGCGCGGCAGTGGGTGCTGTATTGGGCATCGGGCGGGCGGGGGCAATCCTGGGGCCGATGATCGGTGGCTGGATCGTGGGCGCCAACCTTGACCATCAATGGAATTTCTATGCCTTCGCGTTGCCAGCAGTGATTGCGGCGGTAGTCGTGTCCTTTATTCCTAACCCGGTTTCCAGGTTCGGTACGGCAGAAGCAGCGGGCAAGGACTGCCAGGAAGCCTGACCGATTCCTGCAACGCCCCAAAACTTTGTCCCGAAGATTTAATTCTTCGCGAAACCAGGGATGACTGACAGCGCCGCCCGCGCGGCGCTCGATTGCCAGTGCATTGGCCGAAGCCAGCTTGTCCTGGACAAGGATGTAGTGGGTGCACTCAGGACCCGGCTTGCGGGCCAAACCATTGCTCATCAATGGCCTGCCGCACCTGCTCGGGCGTGAGTTGCTGCGTCATGCGCCCGCGCAGCACATGTTTATGCTCGAATGACCGGGCACCACGCTCCATCACCTTTGCCTTGAGCTTGACGATATAGTCATCGCCGATGTGGCTGTTGAAGGTGTTGAAGAGCACCACGCGTTGGCCGTCGAAGCGGTTGTGCTCGACAAACGCCCAAATCGGCGGTGCGGGGCTATAGAGCCACACGGGCGAACCGAGCCAGACCGTATCGAACGGTTTCAGGTCGATGGTGCGCGGGGTGATGTCAGGTAGTACCTCGGGCTTCGATCTGCGTGTGTTTGCGTCCATGACGGCATGCGCCAAGCCACCCATACCTAACTGGTAGTCGGGCGCATCCAGAGGAAACAACGTCGCATCGAGTCGTTGTGCTACATGACGCGCGACTAATGCAGTGTTCCCTGAGCGTGAGAAATACACCACTGCCGCTCTTGAGGAGGGCGCGATGGCCGTGGTGATCGATGTGTTGGGGTGCTTGTTTTCCAATTGCTGAGCCTGGCGGCTTTCGATCCAGGTCACAGCATACAGGTAGGCGAACATCGACAGCAGCGCGAGCGCCAGCGCGGTAAGAATCCAGTGCAGTACGGACATGGGCTTTCTCATGCAGTGACCATTGAAGAATCGAACCGCCGATGACTTGATACTGCTGGCCCGGACTATGGTCAGAGCCGAAACAGTCGAGTGGTCGATCGCGTCGAGAAGACGGCTCGCTTATACGAAAGCGGGTTTGTCACCGTCTGTGTTGGGCTTGTTCACCCCCACGTTGGCACGTAGTAGAAGACTGGGGTTCCTCACCAACTCGGTCACCAGTGCGGCCAGGCTCTTGCGCGAGACTTCGGTGCCCTTGAAGGGCTCATCGCGGCTGGTAATCTCGTAGTCCACCTCGTCCTCGTCCTGCAGCCAGGCGGCGCGCAGGATGGTGTAGTCAGTATCCGAGGCCTCGATCAGATCCGCGGATGCACGGTACGGCGGCAGGTATTGTCCGATTTCATTGCGATTCCATTCGCCAAACGTGCCTGGCACTTCGTCGTAGATGCCCAGCGAGTTCACGAAGATCAGACGCTTGACGCCCTTGGCCTTCATCACCGTCAGGATGTGCGCGGTCTGCTGGTCAACATCACCCGCCAGGTTGGCATAAACCACGTCCTGCCCCTCCATGAGCTGGGGCAGCAGCTTCTTGTCCATCACATCGCCGATGGCGATCCTGGCATTGGCGGGTTCGGTGCTGGTCAGTTTCTTGGGATCGCGCACGAGCAGCGTCTGTTCGACATCCTGGCGCTCGCCAAGCATCTGCACGGCATATCGGGCGATCTGGCCGCTGGCGCCCAGAATCAATACTTTGGTCATTTCAGTAACTCCTTCATTCATTGGCTGAATGCCTTGGCGACCCGAATCGTCCCCCGCCTGTTCGTATCGAACAGGCGGTGATGAAGATGGTCTCTATCTTGCCTCTCTCGCTCAGAGGTTTTGCTGATAGAACGGGATCAGCTTGGCCAGTGCCTGGCCGACAGGGGCCGGCTGGTCGTACAACTCGTAGTGCGAAGTACCCTCGACGACGACCAGTTCCTTGACCTTCGAAGCGGCGCGCGCATAAATCTCCAGGCCATCGCGATAGGCACCAAAGCCGCCCGGCTTGTCGCCGACCACCACCATCATCGGCGTCGTCAGCAGCGTCTCGGCCAGATGGAAAGCATCCCAGCCGGCGGAAGCAGCCCGGCGCGAGAACAGCCCGCGCGTGCCGGCGTTGTCGTTGACGCAGCGGTTACGGTAGTAGTCCGTGGCACCGAGAACATCGATGTCCGTGATACCCGCCTGGGCGACCGCATCCATGGAGGGGGGGACGAACAGGTCAACCTTGAGCGGCTCGCCCCGGGCTTCGGCGGTGCGTTGCTGGGCCACAGCTTCCATCTGGCCAATCGGGTCGAAGCCGCTGAAGCCTTCGCGGCACAGGCGGCCGTAGTTGACACCGGTGATGCTGACCAGGGCCTTGATGCGCCGCTCGGTCATGGTTGCGTTGATGGCATAGCCACCTCCGCCGCAGATGCCCAGCACGCCGATGCGGTCGGCATCCACGTACGGCAAGGTGACCAGGTAGTCCATGACCCGGCTGAAGTCCTCCACGGCCATGGCCGGGTCTTCAGTGAAGCGGGGCTCGCCACCGCTCTGGCCTTGTGTACTGCGGTCAAAGGCGATGACGACAAACCCGGCTTCCGCCAGTGCCTTGCCATAGACATTTCCAGCGGTCTGCTCCTTGCAACTGCCGATGGGGTGGGCGCTGATGATCGCTGGGTGCTTCTTCTTCTCGTCGAAGTTTGGCGGGAAGTGCAGGTCTGCTGCGATGTCCCAGTAGGTGGTCTTGATCTTGACGCTTTGCATGATGGGCTCCTTGTGGCCATTAATAGGCCGCTGAGTGAAAGTTGCCGGGTCGCGTTCCTCAAAAGGGCGTGCGGCCAAGCAGCGATGGGGCCACTTTAGGCTGGATGATTGATTCGTCATAGCCATCAATCTGTACTACAGTTGTATTTTAAAATTGACAATGAGCAGCGCATGGATCCGTCATTACTGCCTTCCTTGGCCTGGTTTGCGCACGTTGCCCATCACCGCAGCTTCACCAAGGCCGCAGCGGAAATGGGCGTCTCACGGGCTAATCTGTCGCAGAACGTGAAGGCGCTGGAACGGCGCCTGAACGTCAAGCTGCTGTACCGCACGACGCGGGACATGTCGCTGACCGAGGAAGGCCAGCGGCTTTATGATGTGTGGTATCCGGCGCTGATTGCGGTGGAGCGCACGGTGCGCACCATGCATGACGCACGCGATGAGCCTTCGGGCCTGGTGCGGGTGAATACCTCCCGCGTGGCGGCCAAAACCCTGCTGGAGCCGCATCTGGAAGAGTTCTGCTCCCGTTACCCGAAACTCCAGCTGGAGCTGGTCGCCGATGATGCACTGGCCAACATCGTGGCCGACGGCTGCGATGCGGGTATCCGCGTGGGCGAGAGCCTGGCCGAGCACATGGTAGCCGTGCCGATCACGTCGGCGCTGGAGATGGCGGTGGTGGGCACGCCCGCCTATTTCGAGCGCCATGGGCAACCGGCCACCCCCGCCGACCTGGCGCAGCACAACTGCCTGCGGTTTCGGATGCCGGGTGGTGCGATCCTGCCATGGGAATTCACTGCACCGGAAGAAGACGGGCACGCCTTCACAGTAGAGCCGCAGGGCAGCGTCATCACGAACGACGATGACGGCATGATCCGCGCCGCACTGCAGAACGTGGGCCTTATCCAGCATATCGACATTGCCGTGCAGCGACATTTGCAATCGGGCGCGCTGGTGCGTGTGCTGCAGCCCTGGTGCAAGCCCTTCGCGGGTTTCTACATCTATGCGCCGACCCGCGCGCAGATGCCCGCCAAGGTGCGTGCTTTAATTGACTTCCTGGTCGAGAAGCGCGAGGGCATGTCAGCCCTGCGGCAGCCGCCTTCCAAGAAGAAAAGTCGGCACTGAGCGGCGTTCTCACGCCTCATTGTCAATCTGGACTGAATACTGTTGTGTAGATTGGAAATCTTGGCATGCGGACGCTTTGGCCTCAGATTGAAGGTCATGTGACTTTCTTTTGAGGCGCCTGCGTTGCGCCAAGGTTTCTAAATGACTTCTGGATACACCACCTTGTTCCAACCTTTCGCCCTCCATAGCGGCTTGACGCTGCGCAACCGCGTAGTGATGGCGCCCATGACCACGTGGTCTGCCAACCCCGATGGCACTATCTCGGATGCGGAGTTGGACTACTACCGCCGCCGTGCCCAAGGCGTGGGCATGGTCATCACGGGGTGCACGCACGTGACGGAGAACGGCATCGGTTTCACCGACGAGTTCGCCGCCTACGACGACTGCTTCATTCCCAGCTTGCAACGGCTGGCTGAGGCCGCCAAGAGTGGCGGCGCTGTGGCGGTCCTGCAAATCTTCCACGCGGGCAACAAGGCGGTGGTGGAGGCGGTAGCAGAAGGTGAACTGGTAAGTGCCAGTGCCGTCAATGCACTGGCTGGCCCCTTCAACCGGGGTGATGTGACACCCCGAGCTTTATCAGGTGACGAGATATTCGAGATGGTGCGTGCCTTCGGCGAAGCTACCCGCCGGGCCATCGAAGCCGGGTTCGATGGGATAGAGCTGCATGGCGCGCACGGTTTCTTGTTGCAGAACTTCTTCTCGCCACGCTACAACCAGCGCGATGACGAATGGGGGGGCTCACCGGAAAATCGCATGCGCTTCGCACTGGCTGTGGTGCGGGAGGCGAAGCGGGTGATTGCCGCCCATGCCAAGGAGCCGTTTGTATTGGGCTACCGCATCTCACCCGAGGAACGCGAAGATGGCGGCTATCGAGTGCCGGACATCTGCGCACTGGTGGATGGGCTGATTGCCGAAGGCATCGACTATTTGCATGTCTCGCTCAATGACGTTTTGGGAGCGCGCCCGCTGGGCGCGGACTCCCGCCTTACCGTGGAGCAGGTCATTGCTCACGTCGACAAGCGCGTGCCGATACTTGCGGCAGGCATGCTGCGCACACCCAAGCAGGCTCAGGCCGCGCTGGACCTGGGCCTGTCGCTGGCAGGTGTAGGCAAGGGTCTGGTAATGAACGCTGACTGGGTGGGTTTGGCACAGTCGGGCTGCGGTGCGCAAATCCGCCAGGAACTGGATATGGATAAGCGCGCGGTGTTATCCATTCCCGCTGGCCTGTTGCGAGCCGTGGAGGCGGCACCAGGGTGGATTCCGGTGAGCAAGAAGGTTGAAATCGTTGCTTGATCGGCGCCTCCTAGGCGGCGAAACCCCAGTCGGCCAACACCAGCTGGGCATCCTGGCCAGCTGGTGTTGGCGGGTTCTAGATAGCGCCGGGTGTACGGCTAATCATCTACAGCTGGCGGACCATGCCGCAGCGGTGCAAGGCCTCATGGGCTTTACGTTGTAAATCGGCTCGGTGCTCGGGTGCGGCGATATCGATCATGCGCTGTACACGTCGTGATAACGGCTGCCCGCGCAGGTCCGCTACGCCGTGCTCGGTGACGATAAGGCCTGCGTCGCACCGCGGCGTACTCACCGGTCCGCTAAGTTGCACCACGATGCGAGTCGTCCCTTTGGCCGTGGAGGGCAGGGCGACGATGGGCAGGCCGCCCTTGCTGCGCGCCGCGCCACGCAAGAAGTCCACAGAGCCGCCCACACCCCCGACATACAGGCCGCCGGCAACCTCGGAATTGACCTGCCCGGTGATGTCCACCTCGATCGCGCCATTGATGGCCACCAGTTGCTGCAGGCTGGCGAGCACCGCCGGGTCATGGGTGTACTCGGTGCCGCGCAAGGCCAGGGCGGGGTTGCGATGGGCCCAGTGACGCAGGCGCTCGGTGCCCATCAGGATGCCGGCCACGCTGACGCCCTTGTCGCGGCCTTTGCGTGCATTGGTCAGTACTCCCGCTTCGGCCAGGCTTACGATGCCGTCGCCGGCCGCGCCGCTGTGCAGGCCCAGGTCACGGCGGTCATGCAGCAACGCCAGCACGGCCTCGGGCAGCTTGCCGATGCCGATCTGCAGTGTCGCACCGTCCTGGATGTGTGCGGCGATGTGCCGTGCGATAGCCTGTTCGGTCGGGCTGGGTTCGTCGCGTTCGGCGTCCAGGGGCGCACATTCGGCATCGACGAGCAGGTCGAAGTCTCCTGCCTGCAGATGCACCCCGCCGTGCGTCCAGGGGATGCCCGGGTTTATCTCGCCAATGATGACGCGCGCCCGCTCCAGGGCGGCGGGCAGGTATTCCTGAATCAGCCCCAGACTATGGCGGCCCTGCGCATCGGCTGGCGAGACCTGGATCAACACCACATCCACCGCCAGGGCCCGACTGCGAATCAGCTCGGGGATCTGCGAGTAGTGGCCAGGGTAGATATCGAACACACCGGCCGCAGCGAGCTTGCGGTGCGTGCCACCAGCGATGCAGCCGGCAAAGTCGAATACGTCGGCCTGCTCCGGGCGCAGCGTGTCGGAGCTGCCGTAGCTGGCGAAGATTCCCAATCGTCCACCTTGGGCAAGCGCGTGCCGGTGCCGCACAACGGCACGCGTGAGCGTGAGGGGTTCGGCCATGGCCTGGCCCCACCAAAGGGTATCGCCGGGACGCAACAAGGCCTGCAGGTGAGAGGCCAACGAAAGGTTTGCTTGCATGGTGGCTACCTGGGCTGGTAGATCAACGGCCGTAGCCGGTCGCGATCAGTTGATAGACCACGCCGATGGCTTCACGACCCGGCGAGGTGACAAAGTCGCCTGAAATCTCCCCGGCCAGCGAGGCGACGGACGTCATCACCACACCTGCCGCCTCCATGCGTCGCAACGAGGCTTGTTCGGTACGTTCGCTCAGCCCACCGCAGGCATCGACCACCAGGTGCACCTGGTAGCCGTTGGCGATGCCCGACAACGCCAGCCACTGCACCACGATCTCGGTGGCCACACCGCACAAGATCAGAGTATTGCGGCCTGTGGCCTCCAGGGCGCTGCAAAATGCTTCGCTCTCGAAGGAGTCGGGCCGGGTTCGACGGATCTGCTGGAACGTGCTGCGGGCGTTGGTGATCTCGGGAATGATGGTGGGGTCTGTGTCTTCGCCTTTGGGAATGCACAGGGCGATGGTGGGGATGTCGAAGATCTCGGCAAGGCGCGCCAGTGCCCCCGCGGAACGCGTGAGGCTCTGTTGCGAAACGGTCAGAGGCAGGTCGGTAATGCCATTTTGCAGATCGCCCAGTACCAGGATCGCTTCATCGGACCGCAGTTTCGGTGTCATGGGATGCTCCTCGAACAAGGGAGGGTAGGGGTCATTTGGTTTTGCGCAGCATCAGCCGTGTGGCCAGTTGCATGAAGCGGCCCGAGCCGCTGAGTTTGATCAGCACGAACGCGCGCACCGAGGCCGCCAGGCGTTGCAAAGGGGAGGCCCGGTTGCGTCGCAGGCTTTCGTTGCCGAACGTGGGATTGAGCGGGCATTGTGCGGGCAGGTTCAGCAAGGTTCGGTGTAGGCAGTAATTGTCGCGGTTGCACACCACGATCGCGTCGTACCGACGGTCTTGCACTTTGCTTGGCCAGTCCGGGTCGGCCAGTAGCGGGCGGCCCAGCAGGATCAGGTCGCCATGACCACCGGCAATGGCGCGGGCGGCATTGCCAGGCTCGTGCAGACCTTGAAGCAAGATGGGGACCGACAGTGCCTGCTTGAAGGTCCGCGCCGCCCCGCTTTCAACCATGCCGCCGTCTCGGGCGGAGAAGATCCGATCCAGTCGCTCGGAACAACCGTCCAGCAGTGCCACATAGTCCGCACCGGCATCAACGATCAACTTGGCGATCTGCGCGAACTGCTCCGGGCCCTGGCCGCCTTCGACCGGCTCATCACAACTGATCCGCAGACCGATGGGAAAGTCCCGCCCTGCCTGGGCGCGGATGCCCTGCACGATCTCGACCACTGCACGCGCACGGTTCTCGGGGTTGCCGCCGTATTGGTCCGTGCGCCAGTTGGTCCAGGGTGAAAGGAAGGACGCCAGGAAATAGCTGCCATGGGCGGGGATCTCCACACCGTCCCATCCGGCACGTTGCGCCCGCAAGGCTGCGTCGATGCAGGCCTCGCGCAGTTCGCGGATCTGCTCGATGCTCGCGTGCTCGGGCTCGGGCAAGGTCAGCCCACCGGGAACCACCAAGCCTTTGGGCAAGGCCTGCTGGGGGATGGCGACAGACTTCGCGCTGGCCGAGATCAGCGGCTTGGGGCTCTTGGGCGAGCCCATGCGGCCGAACGCGGCCGTCAGTTGCGCGATGATGGGCACACCGTGTGCGTGCACGGCATCGGCCACGGCCTTGAGCCGAGGCACATGCGCCTCGATGTCGAAGCGCAGCAGGGGGCTGCCATATTCGTCGGCGCAGCGTTGGGAGGCGCAGGCGGAGACGATGATCATGCCAACGCCTCCCTTGGCTCGCGCCGTCAGAAAGGCAATGGTCTGGTCGCTGGCCTGGCCGTCGGGTTCGGGGCAGAGTACGGCCATCGGGACTAGTACCAGGCGGTTCTTCAGGGTCAGGCGATTGATGGTGACAGGGGTGAACAGCTGGCGGGTGACACGTTCAACGTCGTTCATTGCCAGGGCTCCTGGAGCGCGGGGGTGTGGCCCGCTGCGCGGCAGTTGGGTGTTTCTCGGCTTCAATAACCCACGGTGAAGCGCGTGCGACTGTGGGCCGGGCGCTCCAGCTCGTCGATCATCGCCAGGGCGAAGTCTTGTACCGAAATGCGGCTTTCTCCTGCGTCGTTGACCAGCAGTTGGTCGGTACCGAGGCGGAACCGGCCGGTGCGCTCGCCAGGCGCGATGACCGCGCCGGGGCACAGCATGGTCCAGTCCAGCACTGCTTCGCTGCGCAGCAGTTTCAGGGCTTCGCGTGGCCCCTCTGCGGGGCCCCTGTGCTCCTCGGGGAAGCCTGGGGCGTCGAGCAACTCCAGGCCTGGCGCCACTTCCAGCGAGCCGCCTCCGCCCACGACTAGCAGGCGTGTCACCTGGGCATCACGGGCGGCCTGCACGATGGAGCGGAACCCCGTCATGTAGTGATCGCCGTTGTCGTTCGCGCCTTGGCCGCGCAGCGACACCAGCACGGCGTCGTACCCCTGTAGCAGGGGCACCAGGTCGGCGCTGGCGTATACATCGCACGGTTGCGCGGTCAGCCGCGGGTGAGCCTCCAGGCGCGCGGGGTGACGCACCAGGCCCGTGACCTGGTGACCGCGCATGAGCGCTTCGGCAAGCAAGGCGGAACCAATGAAACCGCTGGCTCCTATGATGGCAATGTGCATGGCTGTCTCCTCGATCAGCGGCAATGTCGTGTTTTCGAACCAGGCGGGTTGGCAGCCCTTCGCGGGTAGATCCGCTCCAACAGGTGCGCCGTATGTCGTGGATTCGACGCTTGAACTGTGGAAGCGGGTCTACCCGCGAAGGGCCGCGTGGCGGCCCAGGCAAGACGGGCCTATAGCACGGCCCCAGCCGCACGTAGGCGCTGTTGCTCGTCGGCGGAGAAGCCCCAGTCGGCCAATGCCGCCTGGGCATCCTGGCCTGGGTGAGGCGGTGGGTTCTGGATGGCCCCGGGGGTGCGGCTAAAGCGTGGCGCCGGTGCCGGCTGGAGCACACCATCAACCTCCACGAAACTGCCGCGTTGCTGTACGTGGGTGTGCTGCGGTGCTTCGGCCAGTGACAGCACCGGCACGATGCAGGACTGGGTACCCGCGGCCAGCGCTGTCCATTCATCACGCGTACGGGTCTTGAACACCTCGGCGAAGCGCTGCTTCATCAGCGGCCAGCCGTCCTGGTTGTGCTGCGCTGGCAGATCCTGTTCCTTCAGGCCCAGCACGCCCAGAGCTTCGCGGTAGAAACGCCCTTCGTTGGCGGCGATGCTGACGTGCTTGCCGTCCTGGGTTTCATAGACGTTGTACCAAGGGGCGCCGGAGTCGAGCCGGTTGGTGCCGCGTTCATCCTTCCAGTACCCCGCGGCATGGAAGCCATAGACCAGGGTCATCAACGAAGCTGCGCCATCAACCATGGCCGCATCCACCACCTGGCCCTGGCCCGAAGTACGAGCCTCTAGCAGGGCACTGAGGATGCCCAATGCAAGGTAGAGCGAGCCACCGCCGAAGTCGCCCACCAGGTTCAGTGGAATCGCCGGCGCCTCGCCAGCCCGCCCCATGGCGTGCAGGGCACCGGTCAGCGCGATGTAGTTGACGTCATGCCCCGGCGCTTGGGCCAGCGGGCCGTCCTGACCCCAGCCGGTCATGCGGCCGTAGACCAGGCGAGGGTTGGCACTCAAGCAGACCTCGGGGCCCAGCCCCAGGCGCTCCATCACACCAGGGCGAAAGCCTTCGACCAGCACGTCGGCCTGCTCCACCATGCGCAGTACCGCATCTACTGCCTCGGGCTGCTTGAGGTTCATCTGCACGCTGCGCCGGCTACGATTGAGCAGGTCGAAACGGGCATCGACAGGGGCGCCACCATCATGACCCGCAGGCCGATCGATGCGCACTACCTCTGCGCCCAGGTCGGCCAACAACATGCAGCAGAACGGGGCCGGGCCGATGCCACCTACTTCGACGATCTTGACACCCTTCAACGGGCCTTGAGCTTGCTTGTTCATGAATCCATCCAAAGAGGAATGAAGGTGCGCGGGTGCCCGCGTTGATCAGGCACCTTGCAGCAACTGGTGGAGGCGTGTGTTGTCCTGGCCGATGTCGGGGGCCGAGGCCAGGGCGGGTGGACGCTGGCGGTCGAAGGAAAGAGGCATGCCCACCAACTCGATCTCGTCCTCGCTCGTTCTGCCGAGGATACCCAGCGCACGGGTTTGCTCATGGGCATAGAGTTCTTCGGTGGTTTGCACCGAGGCGCAAGGCAGGCCGAGGGCATCGAAGTGTTTCTGCCAATGATCGCGAGTGTGCTGTTTCATCCGCTCGCCGATCAGCCCGTCGATCTGCTTGCGGTTGGCGATGCGCCCGGCATTGGTGGCGAACTTGGGGTCGGTAGCCCATTCGGGATGCCCCAGGGCATCGCACAGGCGGGCAAACAGCGTGTCGTTGGCCGCACTGATGATGGCGTGGCCGTCTGCCGCCTCGTAGGCACGGTGCGGCACGATGAAGGCCACGCCCGAACCATGGCGGCCACCAGGGTTGCCGTCGGCGGCATAGTTGGCGATGCCAATGGACATCCAGGCGATCGCGGTTTCCAGCAGCGAACTGTTGACGGTCGCGCCGATCTGCTTGCGCTCACGACGCACAAGGGCGGCTGCGATACCGATCACGGCCCACATGCCGGTGCCGAAATCGCAGATGGAGACTCCGGCGCGTACAGGCGCCTGGCCGTCCTCGCCGGTGAGCGTCATGATGCCGGAAAACGCCTGCATCAACGGGTCGTAGCCGGGCAGCTTGCTCAACGGGCCCAGGTGCCCATAGGCACCGACTTCGCACACCACCAGTTCAGGCTTGCGCTGGCGCAGGCTGTCGGGGTCCAGGTGGTACTGCTCGGCACTGCCTGGGCGCAGATTGTGCAGGAAAACATCGGCATGGCCCTCGATGAGGTCATGCAGCGTGGCCAGTTGCACCGGGTCCTTGATGTCCAGGCAGATGGAGCGCTTGCCCCGGTTGATGGCGTGGAACGCTGCGCCGCAGCCTTTCCATTGGCTGGGGCCCCAGCCGCGTGAGGAGTCGCCGGCCGGGCGCTCCACCTTCCAGACCTGCGCACCCAGGCCAGCGAGGACGTGGCCGGCGAATGGCGCAGAGGCGCTGTCACCCAGTTCGACCACGGTAATGCCTGCCAGGGGCAGGTCAGCTCGGGGATCATTTTGCATTGGGGGCTCCTTGCTCACGTGTTGGCCGTCTCGATGGGGGCCTGCACGGCGCCACCGGACAGCACGACCTGCTGGGCCTGTTCTGTCGTCAGGCCATACTCAGTCAGCAATTGCACCGTGTGTTCGCCCAGGCGCGGAGCGGGGTAGCGCTGCTCGGGTTGGCTCTCGCTCCACTGTTGCGGGATACCCAGCATGCGCAACAGGCCTTCGCTCGGATGTTGTTGCACCTGGAAGAAGTTGACGGCTTCCATGTGCGGGTCATGCAGCAGTGTTTCGGGAGTGTTCATCTCGATGACAGGAATGTCGGCCTCCGTCAGGATGCTCAGCCACTGCGCCGTCGTCTTGGTTTCGAAGGTGTCGGCCAGGAACTTGTAGAGGTAGCCGATGTTTTCAGTGCGGCCGAAGATCGTGCCGTAGCGTGGGTCGTCAGCCATGTCGGGGCGACCGACGGCGAGGAAGAAGCGCTGCCAGTGGCGGTCGGTGTAGATGTTCACGCCCAGGTAGCCATCCTGCGTCTGGTAGGGGCGGCGTTCGGCGCTCATCATGCGGGCGTAGCCCCAGTCGCCGATCGGCGGCTCAAAGGTATGGCCGTAAAGGTGGTCGCCCATCACGAAGTGCGCAAAGGTTTCGAACATCGGCACTTCCACAGATTGCCCGTGCCCGGTCTTTTCGCGGTAATAGAGTGCCATCGCTACCGCATTGCAGGTTGCCATGCCTACGATTCGGTCAGCGATGGCGGTGGCGACGTAGGAGGGTGGGCCAGATTTGCGCGCTTGCAGCACTGGCATGCCCACAGCTGCCTGGATCAGGTCGTCATAGGCAGGGCGGTCAGCGTAAGGACCATTCTGCCCGAAGCCAAAAGCGCCGCAGTAGATGATGCGTGGGTTGATCTTGCGCACATCATCGTAGGTCAGCCCGAGCTTGGCCATTGCCTTGGGACGCAGGCTGTGCAACACCACATCGGCGCAGGCCAGCATATGCTGGAGGGCTTGTGCAGCCTCAGGGTGCTTGAGGTCCAGCACGGCACTGCGCTTGTTGCGGTTCAGGTGAAGGAAGATCGCGCTCATGCCTGAGTTGCGGCAAGGTCCGACGCCGCGCGTGGGGTCACCACCGGGAGCCTCGATCTTGCAGATATCCGCGCCCATGTCCGCCATCAACAGTGAAGCATAGGGGCCCATGAAATTAGAGGTCAGGTCCAGTACCCGTACCCCGGCAAGTGGTCCTGCCATGTCGCTTACTCCGATTGTTGTTATTGGATATCAAGGCATCACCGGTTAGCCGTGAGACCGGACTTGGCCTGGTGGCCAGGCCCGGTCGGGGCGCGGTCAGGTACGCCGGTACATCGTTACCACGCAGGCACCACCCAGGCCGATGTTGTGCTGCAGGGCGATCCGAGCGTTCTCCACCTGGCGCTTACCCGCCTGGCCACGCAGGTGCCAGACCAGTTCGGTGCACTGGGCCAGGCCTGTGGCACCGAGCGGGTGGCCCTTGGACATCAAGCCTCCCGACGGGTTGACGACATACTTGCCGCCATAGGTGTTGTCCCCGTCGGCGATGAACTGCTCCGCGCCGCCCTCCGGGCACAGCCCCAGGCCTTCATAACTGATGACCTCATTGGGTGTGAAGCAATCGTGCAGCTCCACGACGTTCACGTCCTGAGGACCAATGCCGGCCGCTTCGTAGACCTGCTGTGCGGCGCTGCGGGTCATATCGGCACCCACCAGGTTAAGCAGGTCGAGCTTGCTGGCTTCAGTGTCGGTCGTCATCGACTGAGCCACGATTTCCACTGCGTTGGTAATGCCATGGCGAGCGGCAAAGGCTTCACTGCATACGATTGCCGCTGCTGCACCACAGGTGGGCGGGCAGGCCATAAGTCGTGTCATGTGAGGATACATCGGCGCCGCCGCCAGTACCTCCTCGACTGTCAGAGGTTTATTGAACAGCGAGTAGGGGTTGTTCACGGCATGGCTACGGGTCTTCACGGCCACCTTGGCAAAGATGTCCGGGTTGGCACCATAGCGGTTGATGTATTCCCATCCTGCTGCACCGAATGCCTTGATCGCTCGCGGGGCCTCCTGTGGCAGTTGCGGTGCCAGCACATCGCGCCGCTCATGGATCCAGCCCACGGGGGACGTGCGATCAGTGAAGGCACTGCCCAGTGCGCCTGGCTGCATCTCCTCGAAGCCGAACGCCAACGCGCACTCGACGACACCTGCCTCTACAGCCTGGCGTGCCAGGAACAGCGCAGAGGAACCCGAGGCGCAGTAGTTGTTCAGGTTGAACACTGGAATGCCGGTCATTCCCACGCCATAGGCCACGCGCTGGCCGCAGGTGCTGTCGCCATAGACGTAGCCGGCAAAGGCTTGCTGCACCTGGTCGTAGCGGATGCCGGCGTCTTCCAGAGCGCCCTGAATGGCCTTGGCGCCCATCACCTCGTAGGGCTCATGCGCCCCAGGCTTGGCGAACTTGACCATGTTCACGCCAATGATTCTGGCTTTGTTGCCCATGTCGGTTCTCCTTCAATGCATCAGGTGCAGGTCGCTTTCATCGACATCCAGGACGATGCGCAGGATGGCCTGGCACATGGTCTTGCCGGTGAAGTCGATGCGCAGGCTGCGCGTGGCGCCGCCGCCGAGCGAGTTGCGCAGCACGAAGTTCATCGCGTGCAGGGTACGCACCTCATAGCGCTCCACGGGGCCCTTGGACATTTCGCCGAAGAACGCTTTGACCCGCTCTGCGGTCAGGTGCTTTTGCAGCAAGGGGTAGAAGCGCGGCTCCTTGGCGATGACGGCGATGTTGCTGATGTCGCCTTTGTCGCCGGAGCGGGCATATACCAGGTCTTTCAGTTGCAGCTTGGCCATGTCAAAGCTCCCGGATCTCGACGTTCTGTACGACTTGCTCGCGTGCGATCAACGTGGGCCAGAGGGCGAACACCTCGCGCGGGGCGGGCGTATTCAGCTGGCCGGTGGAACCAATGGGGCCAGTGCCCATCAGCATCACGCATTCACGAGCGACTTTGCTGGCTTCGGCACGGTTGGCGCACTTGGCGGCCACGCGGATGCGCACCTCGTTAATGTCCTCGTCGGGCTCGGGGGAAGCCGACCAGTGGCAGGAGTCGACACCGACCATGTCGAAGCGCACCTCCTCAGCCTTCAGGTCGACCATCTCGAAGCGCTTCTTGATGATCTCGAATGAGCGTCGCGCCTTGGCCACGGCATCCGGCCAGGTCACCGAGGACTCGACTTCGCCGATATAACCGTCGGTGTAGGCGATACCGGCCTTGAGTGTGGCTGGTGCCGGCTTGCCACGGGCGCCCCAGACCTTCACACGGTCCTTGGCCACTTCCTGCATCTGTACCTGAGTGAAATCGGTGACGACCTCGGGCATCAGGTAGTTGCCTGGATCATGCACTTCATAGAGCAGGTGTTCGGTCAGCGTGACCTTGTTGACCAGGCCGCCAGTCCCGTCCACCTTGGTGATGAACAGCTCGCCTTCTTCATTGACCTCGGCGATGGGGTAGCCGATGTTCCAAGGCTCTGGCACCTCCTTCCACAGGCTGGTGATACCGCCGGAGCAAGCCGCGCCGCACTCGATCAAGTGGCCGGCGGTGATGCCGATGGCCAGCCTGTCCCAGTCGTCCCATTTCCAGCCGAATTCATGGACCAGCGGCGCCAGGATGGCGGCGTCGTCGGTTGCGCGGTCGGAGATGATGATGTCGCAGCCGGCCTGTAGCGCCTCCACGTAGCCATAAGCGCCGGAGTAGACGTAGGAGCCGACGATGCGTTCACGCACCCGCCCCAGGTCAATGTCACCGGTGTCCAGGTTGGTAAAGCGCACACCCTTGTCGAGCAGTTCCTCCACCTTGTGCTGGATGTCGTTGGTGGTGACGATGCCCACCTTGAGTCGGCTAATGCCCACCTCCTTTGCCGCTGCCAGGATGGTGTCGGCGCAGGCCTGGGGGTTGGCCGCGCCGGCGTTGGTGAGGATCTTGATGCCTTTTTCCAGGCAGATCGGCAGCACGCCTCGCACCACGGCGCGGATGGCCGGAACGAAGCCGTGCTCCGGGTTCTTCTGCCGCATCTTCTGCAGCAGTGGAATGGTCGGCTCGCCGAGGAAGTCGTAAGCCAGGTACTGCACGTTGCCGTGCTTGGCGATCTCGATGGCAGGGTCGAGGTTGTCACCCCAGAACCCGCTACCAGAGCCGATACGAATGGTTTTCATGGCAATCAGCCTTTCGGGGTAGGCAGGGTGGAGGCCACCAGGGCATCGAGGTCTTCGCGCTTGCGCAGCATCAACAGGCTCCATTCACCCTGTTGCACCACATCGCCGTCCTGGTTCAGCACCTGCATCAGGAACTTGATCACGCCGTATTTATCGTCCTTGACCTTCTTGCCGATCACGGTGGCGCGGGCGTACACGGTGTCATCGATCAGCACTGGCTTGAGAAAGCGCATGTTGTCGATGCCGTAGTTGGCCTGGAAACCCAGGCCGAACTGCACCAGCCCGGTTGCGATGGAGTAGGTGAGGGCACCTTGCACCAGGCGTTTGCCGAAGCGGGTTTTGGACGAATAGACGGTGTTGGAATGGATCGCGATCCAGTTGCCGGTCAGCGCGCAGTAGTTCACCACATCGGTTTCGGTGATGGTGCGGCCACCGGAGGCGAACACCTGGCCTTCTTCCAGTTCATCGAAGGTCTGGTTGATCTGGTTGTTGATCAGACTCATGGCTGTTTCCTTGGTTGGTGACTGACTACGGCGTTAGTTCAGGCGCATGGATTTGGCGATGATGGTTCGCTGGATCTGCGAGGTGCCGCCACCGATGGTGCATTGCACGCTCTCGCGCAGGTAACGCTCCATGTCGGCCTCGGGCAGGTTGGCGAAGCCGCCGAGAATCTGCATGCCGTCGAGGGCGCATTGCTTGAGGGTTTCGGAGGCGTACAGCTTGGCCATGGAGGTCTCTTTCGGCGCGGGCAGGCCCTCGGACTTGAGCGCGGCAGCGCGGTAGACCAGCAGGCGGGCCGCATCGACGCGGGTCTGGTTCTCGGCCAGCATGTGCTTGAGCACCTGGAAGTTGAAGATCGGCTGGCCGAACTGGGTGCGTTGGTGTGCGTAGCGGTTGGCGTTGTTCACCGCTTCCTGCGCGTTGCCGGTGTAGGCGCCGGCAACTGCACACCGCTCAAGCTCCAGGTGGTTGAGGATGATCTCGTGCCCCTGGCCTTCGACACCCAGAATGGCATCCCCGGGCACGATGACGTCGTCCAGGAAGATCTCGGTGGTACCGGTAGCATGGCGAGACAGCGTAGGCAGTTTGTTGATGACCATACCTGGGGTGTCGTTCGGGATCAGCAGCATGGTCAGGCCACCGTGCTTGTCCTTCATGTCGGTACGCACGAGCATTGCGATGACGGTGTTGTCGGCCTGTGCACCGGAGCAGAACATCTTCGCGCCGTTGATGACCCAGTCACCGTTTTCGTTGCGGCGTGCATGGGTCTTGGTGGCGAAAACATCCGAACCTGCGTCGGGCTCGGTCATGGACACCGAGAAGCGGATCTTGCCTTCGATGAAGGGCTGGATGTACTTGTCTCGCTGCGCCTGGGTGCCGTACTTGGCGATGTTCATCGCGGTGAAGGTCGGCACCAGGATGGCCGCGGCGAAGTCGAAGCCGTATTTGCCCAGGCCCTCGGACATCAGCACGTAGTCGAAGATGCTGCCGCCAGCGCCGCCTTCTTCCTCGGAGAACAGCAGGCCCAGCCAGCCTTGTTGGGCAATCTTTTCGTAGGCTTCGTAGGGGTAATCGCGATTCTGGTCACACTTGCGGATGTATTCGACGGTGACTTCGTTGTCCATGAAGCGGTTCACGCTGTCGAGCCACATCTGCTGCGATTGGTCGAGGAAGTTGGCCATGGCCGGGGTCCTTTTATGTTGTTGAGTAGACACCCCGTAAGCTAGGCCGCAGAGCCCGGCAAACCAAGTTGCGAATTTTGAAGTCTGATTTCGAGAAGATTGAAGTGACGCTCGCCATGCAAAACGATGACCGGCCTGTCGCCCCGTGGGAGGGGCGACAGAGCTTGTACGGAGGGAGTCAAGACGCAGGTAGATCGAGCACCACGGCCTTGGATTCCAGGAAGGCTTCGAGCCCACCTTCGCCGCCTTCACGGCCAATGCCTGACTGCTTGAAGCCACCGAAGCCGATCGAGAAGTCATAGCGTGAGGCGTTGTGGCCCACCGTACCTGCGCGCAGTTGCCGCGCCACCTGCATGGCTCGCTCAGGATCCTGGGTGAATACCGTGGCATTGAGGCCAAAGATGGTGTCGTTGGCCATATCGATCGCATGTTGCTCGTTGTCGGCGGCAATGACCGATAGCACCGGCCCGAAAAATTCATGCTGGGCCGCGAAGGAGCGATTGTCGACATGGGCAAACACTGTGGGCTCGAAGAAGAACCCGCGTTGCAGGTGCTTGGGCCTGCCGCCACCGGTCGCCAGCCTGGCGCCGTCGGCGATGCTCTGGGCCACCAGGCGCTCCACGGTGGCGCGCTGGCGTGAAGAGGCCAAGGGCCCCATGGTGGTGCTGGCATCGAATGGGTCGCCCGGCACCGCTTCGCGCGCGGCGCTCACCAGGGCTTCGACCATCGCGTCGTGCTTGCTGCGAGGCACGATGATCCGGGTCAGGCTGGCGCAAACCTGCCCTGACAGGTAGCTGAAATACGGGGCACCAAGGGCCTTGGCGGCGACCCCTATGTCGTAGTCGTCCAACACCAGCGCGGGTGACTTGCCGCCTAGCTCCAGCGTGACGCGTGCTACGCGCTCCGAGGCCACCGCGCTGATGCGCCGCCCTGCCGCAGTGGAGCCCGTAAAGGTGATCTTGTCGACGCCGGGGTTGCTGACCAGCGTCTCGGACACATCGCGCTCGGCCGTCACCATGTTCACCACCCCCGGTGGCAGCCCGACCTCCTGGCAGACCTGCGCGAACAGGTAGCCGGAGCAGGGGGCTTCAGGGGAGTTCTTGATGATGACCGTGCAACCGGCCAGTAGGGCGGGCGCGACCTTGTACGCGATCAGCCCCGCCGGACCGTTCCACGGTACGATGGCCAGCGCGACCCCCACCGGCTCCTGCACGGCATAGCCTTGGTGACCGCTGCCGGAAGTGATGGGCTTGATGAACGGGTAGGTGTGGGCCAACGCTGCATACTGACGGAACGCACCGCTTAGATATTGTCCTACGCGAGGTTGAGCGATGCGGTAAAGAATGCCGGACTCGATCGTCCAGATGCGGGCGAACTCGTCATTGAGTGCTTCCAGGCGTTGGGCGATCTTTTCCAGGTAGCCCGCACGCTCGGCGGGGCTCAAGCGCGGCCAGGGGCCTTTGTCAAATGCCCGTCGGGCGGCCAGCACGGCGCAGGCCACGTCGGTTTCCTCGGCTTTCGCCACATGGGCAACGACTTCTTCGGTCGCGCAGTTGAGCACCGCGAAGGTGCCAGCTGTGGAGGGTTTGACCCATTGCCCTCCGATAAACAGGCAATCGGCATGGGGGATGTTCAGGGTCTGACCTGGGTTAGTCATGGCTAGGGGTCCTTGAGGTGTCAGGCTGCCAAAGTACGGGCGGTAAGCGCGTCGGTGCGGATCATGTCCGCACCCTTTTCACCGATCATGATGCAGGGGGCATTGGTGTTCCCCGTGGGAATGACTGGCATGATCGAAGCATCGATCACTCGGAGCCGACGAAGGCCGTGCACGCGTAGCTGGGCGTCGACCACGGCATCGCCGTCGTTGCCCATCTTGCAGGTACCTACCGGGTGCCAGCCTGTTCCGCCGAATCGCTTGATGTAGTCGAACAATTCATCGTCGCTCGTGCACTGCGGACCAGGATTGATCTCCTCGACCACCCGTTGCGCAAGCGGCTGCGTCTGCAGAATCTGGCGCAGTTGGCGCAGCCCGGCGATGTGCCGGCGTATGTCGCTTTCATCGCTGAAGTAGTTGGGGTGAAGGAGCGGAGCGTCCAGCGGGTTGGCGCTTGCCAGCTCCAGATAGCCGCGCGAGCGGGGCGAGAGCAGCACCACCGAGGCGGACAGGCCTGGGTAGTTGTCGGCGGCGACTTCGCCCGATGCGGTAGCCGAAAAGCTCATAGGATTGAGGGACAACTGCAGGTCGACCCGTTCGCCCGCTTCACTTCTGGCATACGCCGTCACAGGGGCGGCACCCAAGGCAAGGTAACCACTGTGCGTGAGCAGGTAGCGCGCGCCCTCCAGGTATTTACGCAAGCCGGTCAGGCGATGGTTGACCGAGCTGCCCGGCGTGCAGCGCCACGCCATTGAGGCATACCAGTGGTCCTGCAGGTTGCGGCCTACGCCGGGCAAATCCCTGCGCACGGCAATGCCGTGGCGTTGTAACTGCGCGGCAGGGCCGACCCCCGAGAGCATGAGCAACTGAGGCGAGGCGAGGGCGCCCGCGCTCAGGATCACCTCTCGCCTGGCGGTGATGGCGCGGTGTTGGCCCTGAAGCCTGACTTCCACACCCGTTGCCTCGTCGCCGTCAAACAGTATCCGCGCCACATGTGCGTTGGTCAGGATGTCGAGATTGGGGCGGTGGCGTACAGGTGCGAGAAAGGCCTTGTACGCCGAGTGGCGTTGGCCCTTCCTGATCGTGTACTGGCGAACCCCGACGGCAGGGTACGGTGGGGCATTCAGGTCGCTGGAGCGTTCGATGCCGGCATTGACGCAAGCAGTGATGAAGTCGTGTGCCGTCGGGTGGATCTCGACCGGGTCGGTCACGCACAAGGGGCCTTGGTCGCCATGAAAGGCGTTGGCGCCGCGCATGTTGTTTTCCGAGCGCTTGAAGTAAGGCAGCACATCGTCCCAGCCCCAGCCCGCGTTACCCAGTTGCGCCCAGCGATCATAGTCCTCGGGCTGGCCGCGCATGTAGATCATGCCGTTGATGGCGCTGCTGCCACCCAGGCCCTTGCCCCGGTCCCATTGCACCTGGCGCCCATCGAGGGTGGGCACGGGCGCGGTCTTGAAGCGCCAGTTGAAGCGTTCGCTGCCAAAGAGCTTGGCCATGCCCGCGGGGGTATTGACCCAGAAGTCTTCCATGCTGCCACCCGCTTCGATCAATAGAACGCGGGCTTTTGGTTCCTCGCTGAGACGGCTCGCCACCACGCAACCCGAGGAACCGGCACCGACGACGATATAGTCATAGATTTCCATCGTGCACCTCTGCCTGCGGGGCGGTGAGGTGGACATGCAATAGCGCGAGCAGCTTCATATCGCTTCCTTGGTTTTTGTTGTACTTATCGAATCCGCACGCTATCAAACATGGATCAGGCGTCGTAAGACGCTCGACTTGACGAATCCTGAAGTGGCGCTTCGGAATTCATGACTTGGAGGTATCTGCCAGAGTCTTGAAGATGGTGATTGATCACGAGACTGACGACAGCGACTTGCGAGGGCGCCGCGCAATGCCGCGTTAATCGGCAGTCACGTCCATCGGCGCGTTGCCTTGGTTCTTACCTCATGACCCTACGCTCCCCACTTCCCGGCACGCCTATCCCTAAGCACACCTGGATTGGCGCCCACGGCAATCGTCTGTGCGGCGATAGCTGGGGCGACCCTTGTGCTGCGCCTGTCGTGTTGTTGCACGGCGGGGGGCAAACCCGGCATTCATGGCGACATACCGCACGCCAGCTGGCACAAGCCGGCTTTCACGCGGTGGCCTACGACGCCCGCGGTCATGGTGATTCGAGCTGGGTGGAGGATGGCGACTATGGCGAGATGGCCATGGCGCAGGATCTTGCTTGTGTGGCTCGCACCCTCACCGGGCGCCCCGTGTTGATCGGCGCCTCAATGGGTGGCATGACCAGCCTGCAGGCAGCGGGCGGTGGTGTTGTAGAGGCGGCAGCATTGATACTGGCCGATGTCGCCCACCTATCCTCTGGCGGCGGCGTAGGGCGTGTGCGTGATTTCATGATGCGCCATGCCGAGGGTTTCGCTTCGCTCGATGAAGCGGCCGACGCCATTGCGTACTACCGTGGCGGTAAGCGCAACCAAGCAAGCCCCCTCGGACTTGGGAAAAATCTGCGCCGAGCTCCCGACGGTCGCCTCTACTGGCACTGGGACCCGCGATTTCTCGATGCCCGCGGCGATCTGAACCAGCGGGCTATAAGGCTTGGCCAGTGCGCGCATCGCCTTGATGTGCCGACGCTGGTAGTGCGCGGCGAGCACTCTGATGTGCTGACGCGTGAGGCGGTCGGCGAATTTCTGGCGTTGTGTCCTCAGGCCCGGAGTACCGAAGTGGCCGGGGCGGGGCATATGCTGACGGGCGACGATAACGATGCCTTTGGCCAAGTGGCGATCGATTTCATCCGGCAGATCGATCGCTGAGCTGATTGAGCTGACACCCTCTCCGTAGAAGCAGCCTTGTGTCGCGAAAGGGCTGCGCAGCAGCCCCAGCAATGGCTATGCCGACTTCAAGACCTGAGGGCCGCTGTGCGGCCCTTTCGCGACATCAGGCCGCACCCACGTGGCTCAGAACAGCGACAAGGTGTAGGTCACCAGTAAGCGATTCTGGTCTTGGTTTGGTACCGCCTCGCTGTGCAGCAAGGCATTAAGCCAGACGAAACCCAAGCCTTTGAGTGGGCCGCTCTGAATGATATAGCCCAGTGACAAGTCACGTTCCCACTCGCGCTGGTCGCTGCCGCTGGACGTTTTGATTGAGTCGGAGTCCAGGTACATGATCGAAGCGTTCAGGCCAGGCACACCGGCTGCGGCAAAATCATAAGCGTATTGTACGTATCGTGTGGCCTGGCCTGCACGGGTGAAGTTGGAGGCGAGCCGGTCGGTGTACAGGTAGGTACTGGAGCCGGCTGCCTCGACACCACCGCTCAGGCTGGCCTGGTTCGGTTGGACGAATGCACTGTTGTCTGACACTTTCTGATAACCGGCCAGCAGGCTGTGCCCGTTGACGGTATAGGTGAAGGTGGCGCTCCACGTATCGTTGTCGATTTCGCCATCGCCGCCTTGGGTGAAGCCCGCCACCTGATAACCCGCATCACCCGAGGCGTTGGCCCCTTGCGCCCGGCTGCGGAAATACCGCAGGTCGGTCTTGAGCTTCTGCGTTTCGCCAATGGGTAGGGTATGCACAGCACCCAGGAAGTCCTGACGGTAATAGTCCTTCAGCGAGGCATGGTAATACTGAAGCAGAAGGTTACTGCCCAGCGTGTAGTCGGCCCCTGCGAAGGTGAAGCTGTCGCTCTGCTCACGTCCGCCGCCAACGGCCAGCCCGGTACGGTCACTCGAGCCACGCCCGGTAACCTTGTTCAACTTGCCAGCGACCAGGGTGAGCCCGTCAAATTCGCTGGAGGTGACCATCGCACCCTGGAAGAGCTGTTGTAGCAAACGGCCGTCGTTGGCGACCAGGATGGGCAGCTTGGGGTATAGCGAACCGGCCAGCAGCTCGGTCTTGGAGGCCCTGGCCTTGAAGGTCAGGCCAAGCCTGCTCCATTCGTCCGCAGGGTGATCGCCGTCCGATGGGATCATGGAACTTCCCTGGTGGCGCCCTCTGCCGCTGTCAAGCGTCACGCCTAGCAGTCCGAGCGCATTGACGCCCACACCGATCGGGCCATCCGTATAGCCGGACTGGTAGTCGAGCTTGAAGCCTTGTGCCAATTCAGCGGTCTTGGATGGGCCGCTGGTGTTATCGCGAAAATCATTATTGTAATAGAGCGTTCGAAAGCCCAGGTTTAGCCTGCTGTCAGCCACGAAGTCAGCACGCGCGGTCATCGGGACGATGGGGCTCAGCGCAATGATCAGAACAAACGGATACAACTTGGATTCGGCCACACTACAACCCTCTTCTTATTTTTTTCAGGTGAACGCGTACCCGCGTCGGCAATGATCTTGCCGACGACGATCAGCGGGCTTTCTCGGATAACGGACATGGCGCTCTTGTCCGTGGTGTAACTATTGAAGGGCTGAGTTGGTCGCTCAAGTGACCATTCCTGAAGCGCTGATTCAGCGTGGTTGAATCAGCCGCAAACGCCCGTAGCGAAAGGGCTTGAGAAAATGCCCCTGTTGATGCATCAAGCAGCAATAGGCAAGCGGCAGGGCGAGTGAAGGGGTATAGTCGAGACTAGCGAGAAGCAGTGAAAGAGGGCGCTCGGACTAATGTTCCCAACTGCCCCCTATGATAAATACAAGACGATACACACACCTTCAGAGCGCCTATGACTTTCAACAAGATGCACCTCATCCGCCAGGTAGATCTGTTTACCTTGAAGCTGTTTCTGTCTGCTGTGGAGGAACAGCAGATTGGCCTTGCGGCGATTCGCGAGAATATCGCGGCCTCAACAGCGACGAAGAGAATCCAGGATCTTGAGGAAATTGCCGGTGTGAAACTCTTGGAGCGTAATCCCAAGGGCGTACTGCCCAGCCCGGCCGGTGCGGTGCTGGTACGCTACCTGCGCTCTATCTTTGGTCAGTTGGATGACATGCGGGCGGAAATTTCCTCCTTCACCGAAGGGGTTCGCGGCGAGGTGCATGTCGCTTCGGCACGCTCGATCATTGCGCCGTTCCTTGCGCGTGAGCTGGGCAACTATGCCCACGACTATCCGCTGATCGAGCTGCAGCTGAGCGAGGTGGAAAATGCGGAGATCGTGCGAACGGTGGCGCATGGCGAGGCTGATGTGGGTGTCTTTGCAATGGCTCACGAAATCGACCTGAGCGGTGTCGACGTCACCCCTTATCGCAAGGACCGTATGGTAGCCATCGTGCCACGGGAGCACCCGCTCGCGGGCCGGCAGAGTGTGACCTTCGAAGATCTGGCACCGGAAAACATCGTGGCAGTGAAAGCCATGATGCCGGCGTTCCGAGTAGCGGCAAAACGCTTGGGCCAGGAGTTCCAGCCACGCTTCAATGTGCGCAGTACAGGGGTGGCGATCAGCCTGGTGCAGGCGGGATTCGGCGTGACGGTACAGCCAGAATGCCATGTCAGCCGGGACATGCTCGATACCATCGCGGTGCTCGATCTCGCTGAACCCTGGGCCAAGCGCATCATCTCGATTGCGACGCCCCACGGGCGTTTGCCGAGCCCGGCCGCTCGTACGCTGCTGGAGTACCTGGCGGGTACTTCAGGGGCTGTGGAGGGTTGATCTCTCTGGCCGTGGACACTGCTGTCCACGGCCAACCCTCGTGATCGCTAGCCTGGTAGATTACCAGCGTGTACTTGGCGTTCGAGTGCTTCGCGGTGTTCCGGCGCCGCCACTGTGATAAGCCTGGCTGCCCGCTGGGCGAGCGAGAGCCCGCGTAGGTCGGCGATACCGTGCTCGGTGATGATGACGCAGCCATCGCTTCGAGGCACAGTTACAGGCCCCGACAGCGCAGTTACGATTCTGCTCTGGCCACCTGCCGTGGCGGGCAGAGCGATGATTGGCACGCCTCCTCGACTCGATTGAGCGGCGCGCAGAAAATCAACGATGCCACCAACACCGCCCAGGTAGCGACCTCCGGCCATTTCCGAGTTTACCTGGCCGCTCAAGTCAACCTCGATAGCCGAATTGATCGCCACAAACCGGTCGATCTTCCCCAGCACCTGAGGGTTGTGCGTGTAGTCCGTGCCCCGCAGCTCCAAGGCTCGGTTCATATGGGCGTAGCGACGCACCCGCTCGCCGCCAATCAGCACCCCACCAATGGATACATCGACATCGATGCTCTTGCAGCCGTTGGTGATGATGCCTGCCAGTGCCAGCTCGGCGATGCCGTCACCAATTGCGCCGGAGTGCACGCCGAGCTCTCGTCGGTCGTGTAGCTGCGCCAGTACGGCATCGGGAATATTGCCGATGCCGGTCTGCAAGGTGGCGCCGTCTTCAACGAAGCTGGCGACATGACGACCAATCGCGACCTCGGTTGGGCCGAGGGCTGATGCTGCAGTGGCGTGGGGCTGGAGGGTGGCGGGGATCAGTAAGTCAAAGTCTTTCTCCTGCAGGTAGGGGCCGCCATATGTCCAGGGGATGGAGGCGTTGACCTCCGCGAGAACCACCCGCGCCGATTTCAGTGCGGGAATCAGATACTCGCGAGCCATGCCAAGGCTATAGCGGCCCAGCGCGTCGGGGGGTGGTACTTGAAGCATCAGCACATCGATACGCAGCGTCTTCTGCTCTATCAGGCGTGGGAACTGGGAGTAGTGGGCCGGGAGGATATCCAGCACACCCGCTTGCGCCAGCTTGCGGTTGGAGCCTGTTGCGCAGTACGCCATAAAGTCAATGGCGTCGGCATGTCCAGGTTCGAGGAGGCTGTTTTGTCCGATACCGAGGAACACGCGTACACGGCCCAGCGCGTGGCGCTGATTGACCAACGCCTGGATCAAGGTCAGGGGCTCCGCGTTGGCTTGCCCCCACATGATGGTATCGCCGGGGCGGATCAATGAAGCCAGGTCGGGGGCCTGGGCGTCGAGCACTGCAAGGTGTGGTGTATTCATAGGAGGTCGGAATGTCTGGGCCTGTCGTCAGCCTGATGTTTGGTCTTGCCGGGGTGCGGAACAAATGAATATTTCGCAAGCACAGCTTCACCTCCGACGAATTGAACATCCTTTCGACACTCGCAGGACGTCCTTGCAGTGGTTCGATTCCATCGAATTGGCGCTTTGAGATTCACGCATTGAATAAGGTGATGCCTGCCTCCAGCATTGTGCTGGCCTTCCTCTCCATGAACTGCCTTGCGTACCGGGTTCTCCAGGCCAAGGTGGTTTTTCACATCGATGGTCAACGGTAGACAGATGCAGCTTCCCAAACCCGCTAAGAAACCAGCAACACGCGAGTCTTTGCATGATGGTGCGGGAGGGGAGTGCAGATGCGCACGATAGACGATGAGCAGTCCCCTCGGATTGAACGGGTCAAGACGCCCAGACTTGCAGGGACGTTCCTGGTTTCTGGTTTCGTCATGGCCGCGTTGGGATCGTCCCGCCTGCTTATCCCATTGATCGCCTTATCCCTGGGGGCCAGTAGCTTCTTGATAGGGGTGGCCGCGGCGTTGTTCACCGCGGTCCCTATGTTGCTGAGCGTACCGTTCGGGCGGTGGATGGATCGTACCGGAACCCTGCCGGCCGTCATGCTTTCGGCCATGATGATCGTCCTGGCCGCCCTGTTGTACGGCGCCATGCCCAGCCAATACAGCTTGTTGGCCGTTGCCGGCTTGATCGGGACCGCCGGTGTATTTACGCACATGGCAGCGACACGTGCAGTCGGGCTCGGGGTGGAAGTTGCCGAGCGTGCAAAGTCACTAGGTTACCTGGTACTCAGCTATTCGCTGTTCAATTTCTTCGGGCCCGTGATTACTACGCATGCCTTCGAGCATTATGGCGCTACCCTGGCCATTGCCGTGTTGGGGCTCTTCGCAGTCTTTTCGATCGCTGGTATCCGTTCGCTGCCCCATTTCTACACGCACGAAAGGCAAGGCGCCGCCAATGCCAGCGGCTCTCGCAAAACGTACGATCTACTGGGGATCAGCGACCTGCGCCTGTGGATCGTCATCAGCAGTGTCTTCACCGCGAATCAGACTCTGTTTCCCTTCATTTTGTCTTTGCATACTGCGCAAATCGGGCTCCCTGCCTCGCAGGCAGGCTGGGTGCTGGGCGCATTCGCCTTTGGCACCTTTACTTCGAGGTTCTTCACGCCGCTGTTGGTCAAACATGTCAGCGCGAATGCGATATTGATCCTGGCGTTGATCGTGGCAGCAGGGGTATATGCCGTCATTCCGTTAGCGCATGGCACGCTGTCACTGATCACGTTGAGTGGTGCCTTGGGATTGCCTTTGGGCGTGGGAGCGCCTGTGTCACTGGCGCTGATCTATGAGGTGGCACCGTCGGGTAGGGTGAACGAAGCGCTAGGGATTTCAATGTCCGCCAACAACCTCCTGCAGACCGTTTTCCCCATGGTCATCGGCGTGGCGGCAAACGGCCTTGTGGCTTTCATGGTATGGGGATGGGCATTGATCATCATGGCAAGTGCTGCCTGGATCATGTCTCGCAGGAAACAGCTGAAGCAGGAGGCTGCTTGATGGTTGCCAGCCTCGAGCAATTGGAACCGCTTCAGCGACGGACCCTGAAGGTATTGCGAACCTATGGCACCGGCGTTTCTTTGATGCCGACGATATCCCCAGCCCTGGCCGGACACGCGGGTAGTCGAGAACCATGATGCTTCGCTTGCCGAGCCGAGAAGATCTATGGTTTTCCCTGCGTACGTTCATTGCCTCGATGCTGGCTTTGTACATTGCGCTCGACCTGTCGTTGGCCAATCCTATCTGGGCCATGGGTACGGTCTATATTGTCTCGCAACCGCTGCTCGGCGCGATGCGCTCGAAGACGCTCTACCGTATCGGCGGGACCTTGACCGGTGCAGCTGGAGCCCTGCTACTTGTCCCGCCTCTAAGCTCTCAACCGGTGTTTTTGATCCTCGCTGTAGCGCTATGGTCGGGGATGTTTCTGTTCTTTTCGATGCTCGATCGTAGCCCTCGCACGTACCTGTTTCGCCTACCGGCTTATACCTTGCCGCTGATTGTCTTTCCTTCAGTGCATGCACCCCAGTTGGTGTTCGACATCGCGCTGGCCAGAACCGAAGAAATCCTGATTGGTATCTTTTGCGCCAACCTGGTTGCTGGCGTTGCCTTGGTGCAGCGAGCCAGCCCGGTGATCCGCAAGCGTCTTGCGCAGTGGTTCGACCATGTGGCCATATGGGCTCAAGAACTGATGACAGGGCAGGCGGGCTCGGGCAGCCGCCATCAGTTGGTCGTGGAACTCTCGACGCTGGAGAAGTTGACTACCCACCTGGGTTTCGATACCTCTCACCGGTACGCTGTGCCGCTGATGTTGCAACTGCGCTCGCGGATGCGTCGCTTACTGCCACTGCTGTCATCGCTGTCGGCGATGCGCCAGGCGCTGCAGCGAGAGGGCAGCCTCGATCCGCTATTGCAGGTGCAGCTCAGCCAGGTGGTTGATCAACTGAGCGGCGCGGCAACGGCAGACGCTGTCGTTGAGTTTTCCGACGCCCCTCCACGGCAGAACTGGCCTGGGATCCTGGCGTGGGTCATACGCCGACGCCTGGCCCACTTCCGTGCACTCAACGATGATTGCCAGCAGTTGCGCAAGCGCCTGATCGATATGAGTCTGGATCGTAGCCCCTTGCTGTATCCCCATGACCGTTTGGCAGGGAACGCCCATCACCTGGACCATGGCCTGGTGCTGTTCTATGCGAGCTCGGTAGCCCTGGGCATTGTCCTTTGTGGCCTGCTCTGGCTGATCTCTGGCTGGACGGCAGGGGCCAATGCCATGGTGTTGGGCATCGTCGCTTGTGCGCTGTTCTGCGCGCTAGACGAACCTGCACCGAGAATGTTGCGTTTTCTCGGCGTTAACCTGGCCAGCAGTGTGCTGGGTGGTCTGCTGTTGTTCGTGGTGTTGCCTCAGGTAGAGACGTTCGAGGCACTGGTGGCATGTCTCATGCTGCCGTGCCTGGCATTCGGGGTACTGATTCTACGTCCACAGTTCAGCACCGAAGCGATGTTGATGATTGTCTTTACCGGCAGCACGCTCGGACTACATGGCGCATATCAGGCTGATTTCGCTGGGTTCCTGGAGGGGTGCCTGGCCAGTATCGGTGGTGCCTTGGTGGCATTATTGTGGACGATGCTGATTCGGCCCTTCGGTCGTGAAATAACCTTGGCACGGCTGCGCCAGTCCACCTTCAGGTCGCTGGCCCAACTAGCACTGTGTGGTGGCGACGACTACCCACGCCTCACCGCGCGCCTTCATGATCGCCAGGAACTGACCTGGCCTCGTCAACCGGGCATCGATGGTATGGCCGAAGTGCGCCTGGGTTTGGCCTTACTGCACCTGCGCAGGCAACTGCTCTTGATCGATGACACCGCTCGCAGTGCCGTCGAGGAACTGCTCGACGGCCTTGGGCGGTTCTTCCTGATCTGCGCCGAGAATGGGGGACTGAGCCTCCCCGACAGTCGCCTGCTGCCGCTCATCGATCGGGCCTTGGGCCAGTTGCTGGCGGGCACCGCATTTGCTGAGCAGGACGCCAGCAGCGCCCTGGTGGAGCTGCGCCTCATTTGCTACCCCGATGCACCTGCACCGGATTTATCTGGAGTGCTCGTCCATGTTGGGTGAAGTCGACCTGTACGGTGTCTATCTGCCCAGCCTGTTGCCCATGCTGGCGATTGCCTATGTCGTGAGTACATTGTTGCGAGTGGCTTTGGCCCGGTCGGGGCTGTATCGACGACTGTGGCATCCCTTTCTCTTCAACCTGGCCTTGTACGTGCTCGTTCTAGGCCTTGCCACTTTCCTGGTATCGGATTGGCCCGTATGACCCGCAAGCTGCATAACCTGCTTCCCTTCATCCCGTCGTTGCTGCTGGCGGCCATTGCCATCCCGGTGGCGGTCCATTTATGGGACTACTACAGCAACTCACCCTGGACACGAGACGGTCGCGTGCGAGCCGAGGTGGTGCAGGTGGCGCCGGACGTTTCCGGTCTGATCACCCAGGTAGCGGTCGAAGACAACCAATTGATCAAGCGCGGGCAGTTGCTGTTTACGATCGATCGCAGCCGCTACCAGGCCGTTGTGAGGCAGGCTCAGGCAAACCTGATGCAGGCGCGCGCGAACCTGGGCCAGGCGCAACGGCAGGCGCGACGCAACCATGTGGTATCCGACCTGGTGGCGCGTCAGCAACTGGAAGAAGGCGATACCCGGGTCGAGCAAGCCCAGGCCGCGCTGGCCGCAGCCGAAGCGGCGTTGACCCTGGCGCAGGTGGACCTGGCCCGCACCGAAGTGCGAAGCCCGGTGGATGGTTATGTGAATGACCAAGTTCCGCGTAGCGGTGACTACATCACCGCCGGGCGCCCAGTGCTTTCGATTGTCGATGAACATTCGCTGCATGTGGTTGGCTACTTCGAAGAAACCAAGCTGGAGCGTTTGCATATTGGCCAGCCAGTGGAAATACGCCTGATGGGCAGCAACCGTCTGCTGCACGGCCAGGTACAGAGCGTGGCAGCGGGTATCGATGACCGTGACCGCAGTTCGGGCGAGGCGCTCTTGCCTAATGTCAACCCGGTGTTCAACTGGGTGCGTTTGGCCCAGCGCGTACCGGTGCGGGTGGCGCTGGACGACGTGCCTGGCGATCTGCGCATGGTGGCCGGGCGCACCGCTACCGTGTCTGTGCGTCAGGAGCTGGTACGATGAAGCCTGAGATTCTTGCCGTTATCGCCGGTGTGGCCTTGGCCGGTTGTAGTCTTGTGGGGCCAGATTACAGGGTGCCCGATATTGCTTTGGCGCGCACGGAGGCAGCCAATGGGCCATTCCAGGCGCCTGGAGCAAGGGATCAAGCGGTGCCTGAGCACTGGCGGCTTTACGATGATCCCGAAGTCGAGCAACTGGTGCGCGAGGCATTGGCGGCCAATACTGACCTTCGGGTGGCCACTGCCCACTTGCGCAAAGCCTTGGCGGTGGAAGCCTCGGTGACTGCTGACAGCCATCCACACGCCAGCATCGAAGCCGATGCACGTCGCCACCAGGATGCCCTTGAATCGTCACCGCTTGGCGTGCGCCCAGGCGTGGTGAACGACGCGGGTATGGGTTTGACGATCAATTATGACCTGGACCTGTTTGGCAAGCTGGCGCGTGCCGAGCAGGCTGCCCGCGCCGACAGTGACAGTGCCCTGGCGGCGCTGGAACTTGCGCGCAATGCAGTTGTGGCGCAGACCCTGAGGGCCTATGTACAGGGCTGCTCGGCGACGCATCAGCTGGCCGTGGCACAGCAGCAATTGGCGCTGCAGGCGCGTAGCGTGGATGTGGTCGAACGCTTGGTGGCGGTGGGCAGTGGTAGCAAGAGCGATGTAGACCGGGCGCGCACCCAGCTGGCCAGCCTGCGGGCCAACCTGCCACCGTTCGAGGCCGCCCGGGATGGGGCTGCGTACCGACTCGCTGCGCTGCTGGGCAAGACCTCTGCGCAATTTTCCAATGAACGGCCAGCCTGCTCGCGGGAGCCACGTCTGGCCCAGCCTATTCCCATGGGGGATGGTGGCGCGCTGCTTCGCCGGCGCCCGGATGTTCGCCAGGCCGAGCGCCAGCTGGCTGCCGCTACCGCACGTATCGGCGTAGCCATGGCAGACTTGTACCCGGACATCCGACTGGGAGCATCGGCGGGGCTGGCGGGGCGATTTGGCGAGCTTGCCGAACAGTCGGCATCGCATTTCGCTTTCGGCCCGCTGCTGAGCTGGACGATACCGGACAGCGGCGCTCGTGCCCGCGTCAAGGCTGCTGAAGCTGACAGCGAGGCGGCGCTGGCGAATTTTGACGGTGTAGTGCTTGGTGCATTGCGTGAAACCGAAACAGCGTTGACCAATTACTCAAGGGCGCTGGTACGCAACGCTGACCTGCGGGATGCGCGCGACCATGCCAAAGGCGCGGCCGTGGACGAAGACCGTCTGTACCGGGCGGGGCAATCGCCGTACCTTTCCAGTCTCGATGCCAATCGCACGCTGGCGACAGCCGAGGCAGAGCTGGCGGCATCCGATGTACAGGTAGCGCTTGATCAAGTGGATTTGTTCCGAGCCCTGGGAGGGGGATGGCGCGCTGCAATGCCCTGACTTTGGCGGGGATTTGTTAGCGTAAAGAGAGACGGCACCCAGTGGGGCCGTCTCTCTTTACGCTGGTCTGCCTCTTGGGGCCGTGCTCAGCCAGGCACGTGCCTTCCCGATCGCCTCAGGACAGGTTCTCTCTAAAGAACGGCACCAGCCTGGCCAGGGCCTGGCTCACCGGCTCTGGCTTGTCATAAAGGTCGTAGTGCGACCAGCCTGCGACCACCACCAGTTCCTTGGTCTTCGAAGCCGCACGACCGATGATCTCGCAGCCGTCGCGGTAGGCACCGAATGCACCGACCTTGTCACCCACCACCACCATCAACGGCTGGGTCAGCAACACTTCGGCAAGGTGGAAAGCATCCCAACCCACGGCGTTGCCCTGATGCGAGAGCAGTGAGCGGTTCAGACCATTGGGTTTCTGCCCGCGTGGGGTGCGGTAGTACTCCGTGGCTTCGAATACGTCGATTTCAGTCGCGCCCACGCGTTTGGCGTCTTCTGGAGAAGGCGGCAGCAGGTCATCCACCCGGCGCTCGGCGCCACGGGCTTCTGCGGTACGCTGTTGGGCGATGGATTCGAGCAGGGCGACGGGGTTAAAGCCACTGAACCCTTCGCGCATCAGGCGGCCATAGTTCACACCGGTGACAGTGGCCACGGCCTTGATGCGCCGCTCGGTCATCGCCGCATTGATCGAATAACCGCCACCGCCACAGAGGCCGAGTACGCCAATGCGTTGCTCGTCTACATAGGGCAGGGTTGTCAGGTAGTCGGCTACCACCCGGAAATCCTCGACACGGTGGCTAGGGTCTTCGATGAAGCGCGGCTCACCGCCGCTGGCGCCCTGAAAGCTGGCGTCGAAGGCGATGACTACGAATCCTTCCTTGGCGAGCGCTGTGCCATAGACGTTGCCGGACGTCTGCTCCTTGCAACTGCCGATGGGGTGGGCACTGATGATGGCGGGGTACTTCTTCTGGGCATCGAAGCCAGGCGGGAAGTGCAGGTCGGCGGAAATGTTCCAGTACAGGTTGGGAATTTGGACAGTTTCCATGAACGTGCACCTCGTAGCATGTGATCAGTGAATACGGCTTGAGCCTTCAGTCGGCAGCTGCCAGTGCCCCGCCAGATTCCAATACGGCTGCTACTTCGTCCTGGGCGAAGCCATATTCGTGCAGCAGCTCGGCGGTGTGTTCGCCCAGGCGCGGTGCGGGAAAACGGAGCGCGCCGGGGGTGGCACTCCATTCGTGAGCCAGGCCAATGGTGCGAATGCGACCTTCGCTTGGGTGGTCCTGCTCTTCGAAGAAGTTCACGGCCTTCATGTGCTCATCGTCGAGCAGTGACTCAGGGGTGTTCATCTGCATCACGCAGATATCCGCTTCGATGAGCAGCTTCACCCACTCGGCACTGGTTCGGGTCTCGAAGGTGTGCGAAAGGAATTCGTACAGCTCACTCATATGCAGCGCCCGGCTGTGGACGTCACGATACCGCGCATCCTCGGCCATTTCCGGGCGGCCCACGGCTTCGAACAGCCGTTGCCAGTGGCGATCAGTATAGATCTCCACGCTCAGGTAACCATCCAATGTGGGGAAGGGGCGCCGTTCAGAACTGGTCATGCGTGCATAGCCCCAGTCGCCGAGCGCAGGCACGAATGTGTGACCATACATGTGGTCGCCCATCACGAAGTGGGCGAAGGTTTCGAACATGGGTACCGACACCGACTGGCCTTGGCCCGTTTGCCCTCTGTAGTGCAGGGCCGCCAGGATGGCATTGCTGGTGGCCATCCCGACGATGCGATCCGCGATTGCCGTGCCCACATAGCTGGGTGGGCCATCGGTCTTGCGGCTTTGTACCATCGGCACGCCAACGGCGGCCTGGATCAGGTTGTCATAGGCCGGACGCTCGGCGTAGGGGCCGCGCTGTCCAAAACCGAATGCGCCGCAGTAGATGATCCGCGGGTTGATGGCCTGGACCTGCTCGTAGGAGAGCCCGAGCCGCGCCATCGCATTGGGCGCAGGCTGAAGAGCAGGACATCCGCCGTGGCGATCATGCGTTTGATCGCAGCAAGGCCGCTGGGCGTTTTGAGGTTCAGCACCAGGCTGCGCTTGTTGCGGTTCAGGTGCAGGAAGATTGCCGCCATGCCCTTGTTGCGGCTGGGGCCGACGTTGCGGGTGGTATCGCCTTCAGGCGCCTCGATCTTGCAGATGTCCGCGCCCATGTCCCCCAGTAGCAGGGAGGCATACGGCCCCATGAAATTCGAGGTGAGGTCCAGTACCCGCACACCGGTCAAAGGCCCGACCAGCGTGGAGTGATCGGTCGGGGGTGGATTAGTGGCACATTGATTCGACATACCGCATTGCTCCTGTTCTTGTAATTGTCAGTCTGCTGCCGGGTGAGCCAGATGGCTCAATGAATGGTCAGGCCTCCGGTGGGGCTGACCGTGGCACCTGTGAGGTAGGCGGCATCCTCGGAGGCCAGGAAGGCCACGACGCCCCCGATGTCACCGGGCGCGGCGACGCCGAATGGGCTGCTGGCCACGATCTTTTCGTACTGCTTGCGATGCTGTTCGGAAGCACCGCTGTCCTGGCCCAGGACGGCGTCCCATGACGGGGTGTCACGCACCACGGTGACGCAAACGCAGTTGACCCGGATCCTGTCCCTGGCGAGCTCTTTGGACAGCACCTTGCTTGCCATGATCAAGCCGCCGGAGAACGTGGAGATGGCGGTCTGGCCAGGGGTGGGCGACCTGCCGCCTTCGGAGGTGACGAATACCACACTGCCGCCACCGCGCTGGCGCATGTAAGGCACTGCGGCTTGCACCACCAGCAGCTTCGCTGCCACGGCTTGCGCCACGAATTGAGTCACCCGCTCCAGGTCGATGTCGGCAAAAGGGCCGCGCACTTGTGGTTGCCGGGCCTCATCGTCGTTGCCTCCGGCGTTGGGCACCACGATGTCAATTCCCCCGAAACGGCGTGCCGCTTCAGCAGCCACGGCCTGCATGTCGCTTTTCGAGCGCACGTCGCCTGCAACGAAGCAGCCTTCGCCACCCAGGGCGCGGATTTGCTCGATCACGGCCTGGGCCTTCTTTTCGTCCCGGCCATTGATGACTACGCGGGCACCACGGGCGGCAAGTTGCAATGCCACACCCTTGCCAATACCACCCGTGCCACCGGTAACGATGGCGACTTTACCTTCGAGATTGTTCATTGCTCCAAAGCCCCTGACTGCATGGTCGAAACTGGCGGTGCCGCGCACCGCGCAGGTTTGATGAATATCAAACCCAAGGGTAGGCGCCGACACGGCCCGATCCAACTTGTGCTTTACGAAGCCCTGATTCGGTCGTATTGAAGTTGCACCTTGGGTGAAACCGGTGCGGCGAAAGACTTCGTCGCACCGGAGCACTTACATGTTCTGCGGCAGCCAGAGCGTCAGTTGAGGGAAGGCCAGTAGGATCGCGATAGCGCCCAACTGGGTGACCACATAGGGGAACGATCCTCTGAAGATCTGCGATACCGGTGTCTTCGAATACTTGGACACGATGAAGCAGTTCAGGCCCACCGGCGGGGTAACCATGCCGATCTCAGCGACGACGATCATGATGATGCCGAACCAGACCAGATCGAAGCCCAGCGAGGACACCAATGGCGCGACGATGGGCACGGTGAGCACGAGGATGGCCATCTGGTCCATGAAAAAGCCCAGCACCAGGTACAGGAGCACCAGCCCGAGCATGATGGTCCAGGGCGACACGTCCAGCGCCCCCACCCAGGCAATCAGGTCCTGGGTGACGTGGGTCAGTGCGAACACCATGGCGAACAGTTTTGCGCCCAAGATGATGATGGCGAACATGCAAGACGTGCGCGCCGCCCGTGCGAGCAGCCCTTGCAGATCGGGCAGGGAAGCGCGACCGCGGGCGACATACAGCACGCCCGCGAGCAATGCGCCAAGCGCGGAGGCTTCGGTGGGCGTTGCGATGCCGGTGTAGATGACCCCAGTGATCGCGGCAAACAGAAGCAGCACCGGCAGGACGCTTTTGAGCAGGCGCAGTTTCTCAGTCAGGGCGACTGGCTCCGACAACGGGGCGCGCGAAGGGTCGAGCTTGACCAGGGTATAGACCGTGATGACGATCGTCAGGGTCACCAGGATTCCGGGCACTACCCCTGCCATCAGCAGTCTACCGATGTTCACGTCGGCAATCAGGCCATAGACCACCATCGCGATGCTGGGGGGGATCAGCATCGCCAGGGTCCCTGAAATTGCCACACAGCCACCAGCCAGGCGCGGCTCATAGCCGTGCTTGAGCATCGCCGGCAGGGACGTGGCCGACAGGGTCGCTGCAGCCGCGGAAGAAGAGCCGCAGATCGCCCCGAATCCTGCTCCGGAAAAGGCCGTTGCAATACCGAGCCCGCCGGGAATACGACCGAACCAGGCCGCACCGACCTTGAACAGGTCGTCGGTCACGCCCGAGCGGAGTACAAACTCTGCCATCAGCAGAAACATGGGGATGGTCACGAACTCGTAGACCACTGCCGATTCGCGTGGCATCGAGCCGAGCATGATGACCAGCGCATCCGTACCACCGGCCCATAGAAGCCCAAGCCCGCCCACGATCGCCATGGCAAAGCCGATGGGGGAACCCAGGGCGATCAGCAGCAACAGGGCAATGAAAAAAGCAGCAGCAATCATCTCAGGCTTCCTCGGGTTGTTCGAGAGACGCATCCTGGCCACTGCTCAATAGCAGCGAGCAGTGATGGATCAGGCGCAAAGACAGCAGGGCACTGCCGGCACTGATGGGCAAATAGCTCAGCCAGACCGGCCAATTGACGTACCCCGTGAGAAACTCGTCTGCCTGAAACGACTCGATCATGCTGAGGGTGCTGCCAATGGCAATCACCACGAACACACAGGTCGCCATTAGCGAGCACACGGTATCTGCAATCAGCTTGGTGCGCGGGCCCATGCGGGCAAGGAACAGGTCCAACTGGATATGGTCGCCATGCCGGAACGTATCGGATATCGCCAGGTAGGAAATGACCACCATCAGGTAATAGCTGATGACGTCCATCGTCCAGGGAATGGGCGAATGGAACATGTAGCGGGCAACCGCGTCAGCGCTGATGACCAACATGGTGATCAGCAGGCAGAGACCCGCGAGTAGCGTGCTGGACTTCTCGAATACTTGAATTATCGTTTTCATGGGAGGGCTCTCAGGTAGGCGGCAGGTTAGTGTTCTGAAGCCACGGACAGCTGGTGGTACTCCTTAAGCAGTGCACTGCCGTCGTGATGGGCCGCATCCATGACCTGCGCCCAGCTTTCCTTGACCTGCTGCATGGCAAGCGTCAGCTTGGCCAGGTCCTCGGCGGGCAACTGCGTCACGATATGGCCGTTGTCCCTGACGATCTGGTTCTTGATCCTGACGTTTTCCTCGTCCAGCCATTGGCACATCGAGGCCTGGGTGGACTGCGCCGCTTGGTTCATGATGGTTTTCACATCCGCGGGCAGCGCGTTCCACTTTTTGTTGCTGATGGCATACACCACGGCCGTTCCACCCAGGCTTACACCGTCGACGGAGTACTTGAGCTGGTCTTCGAGGGCGTAGGGCGTCAGCGCGTTGTAGGGGTAGACCGCGCCGTCGATGGTGCCGCGCGATAGCGCCTCGTAGACCTCCGATGCGGAGATCTGCACGGGGACCGCGTCCAGGGCCTGTACCGTCTTGGTCATGGCCGCCCCGGCGCCGCGGATCTTCAACCCCTCCATCGCCTCCAGGCTGGCGGTCGGTTGCTTCGAGGTCATGAAGGTATAGGGCGGCATCAGGGTCACGAACAGCACGTGAAGCCCGTGGCGGTTGTACTCGGATTTGCCGATGGTGCCTTTGTCACTGACCAGGGTCGCCAGTGTGCGTACGCCCTGGCATATGTTGCTGTACATGTTCGGCAGTTCAGCAACCGTGGACATTGGAAGTTTGTCCGACTCATACGCGGGAATGAAAACGGCTATATCCGCCAGCCCTGAGCGGAGCAGGCTGAAATAGTCTTTTCCCAATTGCGCGGCGGGGTAGGTTTCGAATGTCACCCTGCCGCTTGAGGCTTTCTCTACCGCCTGGGTGAATACGCCACCGCCGTGTGTCCAGGCATAGTGTTTCGATGAGAAACGGTGAGTGAACTTCAGGTTGATCTGGTCCTCTGCCACGGCGGGGAACGCGCTGCACAAACCGGCAAGGGTCAGTACCGTCGCGCATTGAAGTACCGAAGGGCGCTGGAGCGGGCGTGTCTGGGTGGCGGGTGGCCGCGCAGGCGCACGGGTTTTTGACTGTGTCTTCGAACGGAACAACATGGCTGTACCTCTGAAACTGGAATGATCTTGTTGTTGTTTCTATTCCTGTTTGGGTGTCGTCGGGTTGATCGGGCCTGTCAGGTCACGGGGTCACTCCTCTTCGTTGAATCACCGTGTACGCAATGTCTCCCGGGCAGTGGTTGTGCACGGGTGCGATAGTGGGATAACGATGAAGCAGAGCAACCAATTGCGCCTGCTGTTTCGGCTGAAGAATTCGCAAGCCCCGATTCGCTCCCGGCGAACCCTGAAACTGCTTCGCCCTGAACGAATCGACGCTTCGATTTATCGCGTTTGCCCCACGCCCGAGATGCTCTTAGCCTCAAGCCAGAGGGATATTGCCTGTCCCGGTGCTGGCCATATGCGCGGCGTGTTTCGTTCCCTGGCAAGCGCACAGGGGGATATTCGAACGCAACGACAGCACCTGACCACCAACAACAATCAAGCAGATGCTGAGGGCGTTGAATGCGAGGCATGATTTTCAAGGGGCAGTGTGAAGTCCAGGTCAAGGACTTCCCGGACCCCACCCCAGGGCCGGGTGAGGCCATCATCGAGATGAAGGCGTCCGGCATGTGCGGTACCGACCTGCATTACTACCGGCACGGCATGCACGAGGCTCTCGGTATGCTCGGCCTGAAGGAGCGCATGCGCGGCGACGACATCATCGGTGGGCATGAACCCTGTGGGGTAATCGCTGCGGTGGGTGCCGGTGTCGACGCATGGGCCTTCAAGCCCGGCGATCGGGTCATCGTCTTTCATTACAAGGGGTGCAGCCACTGCGAGCATTGCCGCAGCGGCTGGACCCAGCTGTGCGATCACGGCGCCGACATCTATGGCGTACTCAACCACGGCGGGCATGCCACCTACATGAAGGTCCCGGTGTCCTCGCTGATCCATCTGCCTCAAGACATTTCGTTCAAGGGCGGTGCCGCCATCGCTTGTGGCACGGGTACGGCCTATGGCGCTTTGCTGCGCCTTGGCGTCACCGCGCGCGACACGCTGGCGATCTATGGCTTGGGGCCCGTCGGGCTTTCCGCCGCGCAGTTGGCGGCTGCCATGGGCGTAGAGGTGATCGGCGTCGATATCAACGCCGAACGCGTGCAGAACGCGAAGGCGTTTGGTGTCGCGCATGCCATCGATGCCAGCCGAGTTGACCCGGTCGAGCAGATCCACAGGCTCACGGCTGGCAAAGGCGCCTCCTGCGCCATGGAGTGTGCCGGTGGTGAGATACCCCGTGGCCAAGCCGTGCGCAGCACCAGCATCTGGGGGCGGATTGCCCTGGTGTCGGTGGGCGGCAACCTGAGTCTCGATGTCATGAAGGACCTGATTGGCAAGCAGCGAACCCTGGTGGGCTCATTCACGGTTTCGGAGGTTGGCATGAGCGACTGTGCGCGCTTCATCGCGGCCCATGGTGTCGAGGTAGACAAGCTGTTTTCCAGCGAGTGGTCCCTTGAGCAAGCCGGCGAGGCCTATGCCGATTTCAACCAGCAGGCAGGCGGCAAGGGCGTGATCGTCTTCTGACCGCCCTGTGTTCTGGCCAACCCGTTCAGTGGCGCATTGGTGCCCAATGGAGATCATCATGACCAAAAGAACCATTTCCCTGAAACACCCCGATCGGCTATTCATCGGTGGGCAGTGGGTAGTGCCTGCCACCTCTGAAACCTTCGATGTGCTTGATTGCTCGACCGAGGAGGTCGTCGCCACTGTGGCCAAAGCCTCTTCCGAGGATATGCAGCGGGCGATCAACGCGGCGCGCGAAGCCTTCGACGAGGGACCCTGGCCGCGCCTGAGCCCACAGGAGCGTGCCGTCTATCTAGAGAAAATTGCCGAGCGCCTCGAGGCGTTGAATGACGAGTTCGCGCGCATCTGGTCTATCGAAACAGGCATTGTCTACAAGGTCGCTCAACCGCGTATCGGCCTGTTCATCAGTGGCGCGTTTCGGCAATACGCGGCGATGGCGTCGAGCTTTGCCTTCAGCGAGGCGCATCAGTCGGTGACCGGAAACCCGGCTTATCGCGTTTACGAACCGGTCGGTGTAGTGGGGCAGATCATTCCTTGGAATGGTCCTGCGGGGTTGATGGCCTACAAGACCGCGCCGGCGCTGCTAGCCGGGTGCACGATGGTCATCAAATCACCGCCGGAAGCGCCATGTTCGGCGTACCTGCTTGCGCAGATCTGCGAGGAGATCGGGCTGCCTCCAGGCGTCATCAACGTCGTGACGGCGGACAGGGATGTGTCCGAGGAGTTGGTTCGCCATCCGGGGGTGGACAAGATCACCTTCACCGGGTCGACCGGAGCAGGCCGCAGGATCGCCTCCATCGCCGGGGATCGCGTCGCCCGCGTAACGCTGGAGCTGGGCGGCAAGTCGCCGGCCGTGGTGCTTGACGACTATGACATCGAAACGGCCGCCGCCACTTTGGGCAACTCCTACTTTGGCTATAACACCGGCCAGATCTGCCATAGCCTGACCAGGGTCATCGTTCCACGGGCCAAGCACGACCAGATGGTCGAGGCGCTGGCTAACATCGCGCGCAAGATTGTCGTCGGCGACCCGTTTGCCGACGATACGACCTCCGGCCCGCTCGCCAGCGCGCGTCAGCGGGAAACAGTGGAACGTTATGTGGCAAAAGGTGTTGCCGAGGGGGCTACGCTGGTGACAGGAGGGAAGCGCCCTGAAAACCCGAAAAAAGGGTTCTTCTACGAGCCTACGGTCTTTGCCAACGTCGATAATCGCTCCGCCATTGCCCAGGAAGAGATTTTCGGGCCGGTGCTGTGTGTCATTCCCGCCGACAGTGAGGCGGATGCCATACGCATGGCGAACGACACACCGTTCGGACTTAATGCCGCCGTCTTTACCAATGACCGTGAAAAGGCGTTGCACGTGGCACGGCAGCTTCGCTCCGGTACTGTGGGGCACAATGGGCCACGCACTGACTTTTCGATCGGCTTTGGTGGGTTCAAGCAGTCTGGGATTGGTCGCGAGGGTGGGGTAGAGGGCTTGCTGGCCTTCATGGAGTCGAAAACCATCGTCCTGGCATGACCCCTTCATCGCCGCACGCCTGACGCTCGAGCGTGAGGCGTGTGCGTGTATTGCCATTGCATGGCGCTAACATTGAACATTGGAAATGACCCATTGAAGGGGATGTGGCATGGCACTAGAGGTAGTGCGTACGCAGATGGGTGCTGCTGAAATCTTCCAGGTCATCGAGTTGGAAATAGGCCCGCAACTGGCTTGGCTCCTACCTGATACGACGCCTGACAATATTCGGGCTATCGAATGGTTGAAGCCTCCCTATCGTAATGCTGACTTTTCATTGAATGCGCTCTCTCAATGTTTCATCGTCAGGTTGAATGGGCGCACGCTGGTCGTGGATACCTGCATCGGCAATGACAAGACCGTCACGGAGGTCGCTGAATGGGAGCATATGGATACCGGTTTTCTCGAAGCGCTGGAGAACGCCGGTATCGATCGTGGCCAAGTGACCGATGTCTTGTGTACCCACCTGCATATCGACCATGTGGGTTGGAACACCTATCTACACGAGGGCCGGTGGCTGCCTACTTTCCCTAATGCCAAGTACCATTTTGCCCGGGGTGAGTATGAGTATTGGCTAGAGGCTGCTCAGCAGAGCCCGCAAGACATGCATTCTGTCTCGTTTGGCGAGTCCATCCACCCGGTGGTCGAGGCTGGGCTGGTGAACCTCGTCGAGGCACCGTGTGAGCTGGGTGACGGCATCTCCATCCTGGCGACCCCCGGGCACACCCAGTCGCATATCGCCGTCATGATCGATAGCGGCTGTGGCGACATCATCATTGCGGGTGATGCGTTTCACCACCCGTGCCAAGTCGCAAGGCCGCAGTGGGCAACCGTGAGTGATCATGACCAGCGTCAGTCCACGATGACAAGGGAGGCGCTGCTCTCGGCGTGCGCTGATACGCCGACATTGCTTGTGGGGATTCACTTCAGCACACCTTCGTTCGGTCAAATTTGCTCAACTGAAGAAGGCGGCTACATCTTCAAACCTGTCGTTTCGAAATGAACCGGTCCTTACGTCCTGCGCTGCGCGCTTCGCGGGGAAGGACGCGGTCTTGCGAGAGGTTAAGGTCGATTCATTGCTTGAGAAGCGGCACTTCATACAATGCCAATTGGATCGCGCGCTGCAATCGCTAACCATCCAACAACAATAGCCAAGCATCATGTGGTGTTTTTCCATACCTGACGGGGCTGGGTGGAGGCGAGATGCCGCCCTCGTACCCGTGCGTGTGCTGCTGCCTGGTTCGACAGGATTGGAGTGGAGCGAAGTCTTATGGGACAGATCCAGGAGTATCGACCCGAACGGATGAGTATCCGTGACAGGGTGAATTTCATGGGTACCTTGGCGATCGCGGGGCTGAATATTTCTGCCCTGGGCTCTGCGCGCCTGGTAGTACCCTTGATCGCGCTCTCGTTGGGGGCAAGCGCTACGCTCGTGGGCGTCATTGCCGCGGCGTTCACCGCTGTTCCCATGGTCCTTAGCGTGTCATTCGGGCGCTGGCTGGACCGCGCGGGGACCTTGATGCCGATCATGAGCGCCGCGCTGCTCATCGTTGGCGCAACGGCGACGTTCTGGGTCTTTCCGAGTAGGTACGCGCTTGTGATCGTCGCGGGGCTCGTGGGGGCGGGCGCGGTGTTTACCCACATGGCTGCCACCCGGGCTGTCGGCTCAATCGCGAATGAGGCACAGCGCCCGCGTTACCTGGGGTACCTGATCCTCAGCTATTCGCTGTTTCAACTCGTGGCTCCGGTAATGGCGGGGGCGATGTACCAGCATCATGGTTCAAACGCTGCAATCACATTGCTGGGAGGGTTCTCCGTACTGTCCATTCTCGCGATCAGTGTTCGTCTGCATCATTTCAGGCACGAGCGTCGTGGGCCGGTAGCGAAGTTGGCCCGTCAGGGCATCTATCCGCTGTTACGTGTGCCTGGATTGATGGTCTGGATACTGGTGAGCAGCCTCTTCTTCGCTGCGCAGACCATTTTCCCATTCGTGATATCACTGCATGCCGTTGCCAATGGCATCGCTCCCATCGAGGCGGGCTGGTTGCTCGGCGCTTTTGCCGGCGGCGCATTCATCTCCAGGTTTTTCACACCCGTCTTGACCCGGTATGCCAGACCACGACCGACGTTGGTGGTGGCAATGATCATCGGCGCTGCCATTTACGCAGTGATACCGTTCGCCCATCAAGTCATCACCCTGAGCGTTCTGAGCCTACTTCTCGGGATGCCATTGGGCGTTGGTGTGCCTGTCTCCTTGGCAATGATTTATGACGCAGCACCGGCAGAACGGGTCAATGAGTCGGTAGGATTGTCCATGACCGTCAACAACTGCCTGCAGACCGTTTTTCCGTTGGTACTGGGAGCACTGGTTCATACTTTCGGTATTGCCCCGATGGTATTGGCATTTTCGCTGATCATGATGGGTTGTGCAGCGGTAAGCGTTCGCGGTCCTGAATGATGTCTCGAATTAGGATTAGAAATTCTCTTCAGGTGATCAGGTGGTTATGGCTGTATGCGTGGATCGTCGCTGTTTCCGTGATATGTATCCGGTGATGCCGAGACGACGTGGGGCTTTGTCGAAATTACCCTGGCATGTTTCCAATGTTTCCCGTAGGGAGAGTGCCCCATACCAGGTGGTCACTGACTTTCAGTGAAGACCCGCAGACGATTAACCACCACGCACTCCTCGACTGGTTCAGTCGACTCAAATCCTAGGTTCCGTAGATTGCCCTAGATCGTTCGCGAATGCTCATAGCCGCCAGTAATGTCAGCAATGATCTTGATAGGAGCGGGTTTCGCGGCAGCCTATGAAATTTGAGCCAGGTCGTTGCTCCCCCAGCCTGGGTTGGAAGCGGTCATGCGAGACCTAAGCGCTGCCTTCACGTTCGATGACTAGAATCCGCAGTGCTCTACGAGAGATGTGCCACGTGTTCACCATCCCCCCGTGAACCTTCTCGTAGCAATCGCGAGCATCAGCCATTTGTGTCGAGCCAGCTCGCGGGCCTTTTACAGTGAACCAAGAGGGAAGAAGTTCAGGTATCTTCACGAAGTTGGGCGGCATAGATCTCGCCTAATACAACCATGGCTTGCGCAAGCTGCGGCATTTGCGCTGCAAGATGACGCTGCGGATCTGCCTGCATCGCCACGAAGGCGCCATCGAAACCTGCTATGGCAAAGTACGTAAGCTTGTCGGCTATGACCTGAGCGACCTCTTGGCCGTAAGCGGCGAAGGATGAGGAAATCATCCTGTGCATGTGCGAGCGGCCCTCCAAACGCACCTGGGTAATCAGCGTATCGACTTCGGCCTCTTTCGCTTCGGCGCTCATGATCAAAATCAGATGCAGGCGAAGGAAGTCCGGGTGAGCCATGAAAACTTCACCTGTGCGCTTCAGATGCCAGCTCAGTCGTTCATGCGTTGTGCCGCTGCTTGGCGGGTGAGCATAAGCCTCGGCCAGCGCGCCGAAGAACCGCTCGGCATTGTGCAGCATGACGGCGGAAAGCAGTCGGGCCTTGGATTCGAAGTGATGGTAGATAGCGCTCTTTGGAAGCCCTGTCTCACTACTTAGTGCCGAAAGGGAAGTAGCTGCATACCCCTGTTGCGCCATGAGTCGAGAGGCGACATCCAGGATTTCCTCGCGTGAGCGTTGTCCTCGGCGGTTGTTCGTCCGAACGATCTTTTCTGACCTCATTGGTCGACATGCCTCCACTTGGCGATAGCGTATCGCCAAAAAATGTTAAAGACCGGGCCTAATCGTCAGCCCCTCCATCGACAGAAGCCTTTCCGATCTCGTCGGGAATTTGTCGTGATCATTCCGGATTTTACCTTTCCGCGCGCCATAAGGCAGCTGCCATTTCGCATCTGCCACGCCAGTGTTTTGGGTATTGCATTTCCTGGAAATCCATGCCTAGTATTTAAATACCGAACGATCGGTACAAAAATAAAGTAGAACCGCCGACGGAGTGATGACATGCGTCAACAAGACTCTTCCACCCGGTACGACACCGATGTAGCCATCATCGGCTACGGTCCCACCGGTATTGTCAGTGCCCTCACACTTGCCAAGCATGGTGTGAACGTAGTTGCTTTTGAACGCGAGCAATCGATCTACCCTCGCGCCCGGGCGGTAACGGTAAACGACTGGACCATGCGTATTTTCCAAGGGTTGGGGATCGACGATCGCATCGAAAGCGTCATCGAAGCCCAGCGAGGCTTGCGCTGGCAAACGTATGCCGGTGACGAAATCATGCGGATCATGCATCCGCCCAGCACCTTGGGAACCCGAAACACCAAGCCTCGCTTTTACAACATCTATCAGCCCGTCATGGAAGCAGAGCTGCGCCGCTGTGCTGATGAATACGGGCAGCAATTGCAGGTCAACTTTGGCTTCGAGGTGGTTGGCATCGACCAAGACGACAATGGCGTCACCATTACTAGCCGTCATGTCGAGACCGGTGAGGAAAAGACCACTCGCGCCCGCTACGCCATTGCCGCTGATGGCGGTTCCAGTGTTTGCCGCGGCCTGCTGGATATCCCGCTTGATGGGGATACCAATGATGTGACCTGGGTGGTGATTGACTGCCGCGTGAAACGCTGGTGGCCGGACCGGGACTTTCTCACGTTCTGGTCAGACCGGGACCGCCCCGTAGTGGACATCGCCCTGTCGGCTGGTAATCACCGCTGGGAGATCCCGCTTCGCGCGGGTGAAACTCCCGCCGATTACCCCACCTCGAAAGAAGTGTGGCCCTTGCTGCAGGCATTGAATGTTTCAGAGGCGGATGTGGAGATCCATCAGCACGCCTTCTACAAGCACCATGTTCGGATGGCTGAAACATGGCGCCGTGACCGGGTTTTTCTGGCCGGCGATGCTGCCCATTTGATGCCGCCGTGGGCGGGTGCTGGCATGCAAAGCGGCATGCGCGATGGGCATGACCTCGGCTGGAAGATGGCCGCCGTCATCAAAGGCGATCTGCCCGAAACATGGCTGGATACCTATGAAACCGAGCGCCGCCCCAATGTGACGTTCTTTACCAACCTGGCCGTCGCCCTGGGTCGAGTCATCAAACAGGAAGCCTCGCCGGAAGAAATTGAAGCCATCAACCGGGTGCCCGAAGGCCAAGTCGCGCTTCATGAGTCGCCACTGGTCGCCCCACCAGTGTTGGAGGCGGGCTGGCTCCGCGGGGAGCGCAGCAGCACCAGCATTATTGGTCGTATGCTGCCGCAGCCGATCATTGGCGACAATGTTGGTCGAGTTGCCCGAGCGGACTGCCTGATTCCTCCAGGTTTTGTGCTGCTCGGCGCGGATGTGGACCCCCTCAGCGTACTGAGCGCCGATGAAAAGCGCGGTTGGGATGCCTTGGGTGCTCGCTACATTCCGATCCGCTCGAAAGACCAGTACACCCAGGCTCCCCATGAGTTGGTGGATCTGGATCACGTCATTCTTCCCTGGATGGCCCGTTACGGCGCCAAAGTGATTGCCGTTCGCCCGGACAAATTTGTCGCCGCCGACGATGCGCATGGCCTTGCTGTGCCCGAGATCGCCTGAACATAACAACACTCTCAAGGCTCCTTAATATGGCGCATATCAAAGAACTGGCCTACGTGGTCTTCGAAGCCAGCGACCTCGACGCATGGGAAAATTTCGCTACCGAGTTGCTCGGCATGCAGCTCGCCGAGCGTGATGACGACAGCCTCGCATTGCGAATGGACCACAAGGCCTATCGCTGGATGATTCAGGCTGGAACTGCCGAAGACTTGGTGGCAAGTGGATTCGAAGTTGCAAGCGACGCTGCGCTCGATCAACTGGTGGCGAAGCTGCGGGACGCCGGATTCGACGTGACGCAAGGCGACCTGGCGCTGTTGAAGCGCCGCAAGGTAAAGCGCTTGTTCCACACCCGAGACCCGATGGGCAACCGGGTCGAGTTGGTCACCGGCTTCGCTGATGCCGACACCCCCTTCGTATCTACCCGTATCAAGGGCAGGTTTGTGACCGGCGACGGCGGCGCCGGACACGAAGTGCTCGCGGCTCACGGTGTTTCCCGCGAAACCTATCTGGCCTTCTACGAACACCTGCTGGGCTTCAAAACCAGCGACATCATCATCGAAGAGGTGGCGCCCGGCATCTTTGCCGACCTGATTTTCATGCGTTGCAATGAGCGCCATCACAGCTTGGCCATGGGTGAGATACCGCTTGCGAAGAAAATCCACCACATCATGGTCGAGGTCAGCGACTACTGCGATGTCGGTACTGCATACGATCGCTGCCTGGATGCCCGTCAACCTATCGAAATGACCCTGGGCCAGCATCCAAACGACCAGATGCTCAGTTTCTACGTGCTCACGCCCTCGGGGTTCAGCCTCGAATACGGGTGGGGCGGCCTGCGGGTCGATGACGCCACCTGGGAGGTGAAAACCCTCGACAGGCTGCACAGCTGGGGCCACCGGTCACCGGAAGTCGTTTCCGCGCTGTTGGCCGCCGCCACGCCCCTCAAACCCTGACGCGATCTATAAGGATTTCCATCATGTCCACCTTCACTCAGCAAGATCTCGCGCGCAGCATTCGGACCCGGGACTGGAACCTGCGCTACTACGAACTGGGATCAGGGCACCCAGTCATCCTGCTGCATGGCAGCGGCCCTGGAGCCACCGGCTGGAGTAACTTCTCGGGCAATATCGGTGCGCTGGCCGAGCATTTCCACGTCTATGCCGTCGACATGCCCGGTTGGGGCGAATCAGATGCGGCGACGGTCGATCAGCTCGACCACGTCAGTGCCGCCATTCAATTCATGGACGCAGTCGGTATCGAAAAAGCTGCCTTCGTCGGCAACTCTATGGGTGGCCAGACCTCGCTAAGGTTGGCAACCGAGCACCCGGAGCGGATCAGCCATCTGGTCACCATGGGGCCTCCCGTGGGCAAGCTGCCAACGCTGTTCGGGGCTGGCGACGGTCCCTCGGAAGGACTCAAGGTGCTGATCAATGCCTACCGAGAGCCCAGCCCGGAAAATATGAAATCGCTTGTTGAAATCATGTGCTTCGACAAGGCCCGCTTTGCCACGCCAGAACTGTGTAAAGCGCGTTCCGATGCTGCCCTCGCACGCCCGGAACACCTGCGAAATTACGTCGAAGGACTTCCCAAGGGGGCACCTCTGCCCAAGTGGGTAGACCTGAGCAAACTGCGTGACATCAAAGTTCCCTCGCTGTTCATCCACGGTCGTGACGACCGTGTGGTCTCCTACGAAACCTCTCTGCTGCTCACTGCCCATGTCCCCAATTCCCGTTTGGTACTGCTCAATCAATGCGGGCACTGGGCAATGATCGAGCATGCAGAGGAGTTCAACGATCTCGTAACCACCTTTATCAAGGGGCACTGACGCTCGAATCCCTGCAAGTGGCGGTAAGGCCCCGGAAAACACCGGGGTATTACCGGGACTTGGCGTCCCTGATCAAGCGGGGCACTCACAAGCGCCGCGAGCGTTTCTCGATCAAGAGAGATAAACGATGAATAAGAAACTCAACGTCGCCATCATCGGGTCCGGCAATATCGGCACCGACCTGATGATCAAGGTCATGCGCAATTCACAGCACCTTCAAATGTCGGTGATGGTCGGTATCGACCCGGCATCCGATGGTTTGGCAAGGGCCGCACGCATGGGCGTGGCCACGACCCACGAAGGCGTAGAAGGCCTGGCCTGTATGGCGGAATTTGCCGACATCGATTTCGTGTTCGATGCCACCAGTGCCGGCGCCCATGTCAAGAACGATGCTTTTTTGCGTTCGATCAAACCGGGCATCCGCCTGATTGACCTGACCCCAGCCGCCATCGGTCCCTACTGCGTACCGGTGGTCAATCTGGAGCAGAACCTTTATCAGAGGAACGTCAACATGGTGACCTGCGGTGGCCAGGCGACCATCCCGATGGTGGCCGCCGTATCCCGCGTGGCCAAGGTGCATTACGCCGAAATCATTGCGTCGATCGCCAGTAGGTCGGCGGGCCCAGGCACCCGAGCCAATATCGATGAGTTTACCGAGACCACCTCCAAGGCCATCGAAGTGATCGGCGGGGCGGCCAGAGGCAAGGCGATCATCATCATGAATCCAGCCGAGCCGCCGCTGATGATGCGCGACACCGTGTTTGTGCTGTCCGAAATGGTCGATCAGGCCGAGGTAGAAGCGTCCATAGAAGAAATGGCGGCTGCGGTGCACGCCTACGTGCCGGGCTATCGCTTGAAACAGAAGGTGCAGTTTGACGTGATCCCGGAAAACGCACCGCTGAACATCCCCGGGCATGGCCAATTCTCGGGACTGAAGACTTCGGTGTTCCTCGAAGTCGAAGGTGCCGCCCATTACCTGCCAGCCTACGCCGGCAACCTCGACATCATGACCTCGGCAGCGCTGGCCACCGCCGAGCGCATGGCGCTGTCGATGATCAACGGCAGAGGAACTGATCATGACCTTTGATCCTAGCAAAAAGCTCTATATTTCCGACGTCACCCTGCGTGACGGCAGCCACGCGATTCGCCACCAGTATTCGATCCAGAACGTGCAGGACATCGCCCGCGCTCTGGACAAGGCGCGAGTGGATGCCATCGAAGTGACCCATGGTGACGGCCTGCAGGGTTCCAGCTTCAACTACGGCTTTGGCGCCCACAGCGATCTGCAATGGATCGAAGCTGCTGCAGATGTAATCGAACACGCCCGTATCACCGTATTGCTGATACCAGGTATCGGCACCGTCCACGACCTCAAACAGGCCTATGACGCGGGTGCCCGCTCGGTACGGGTAGCGACGCACTGCACCGAGGCGGACGTATCGAAACAGCACATCGAATATGCCCGCGAACTGGGTATGGACACGGTGGGCTTTCTGATGATGAGCCACATGATCCCGGCCGAGCAGTTGGCGGCCCAGGGCAAGCTGATGGAGAGCTACGGTGCGCAGTGCATCTACATGGCCGATTCCGGTGGTGCGATGAACATGACCGACATCCGTGACCGCATGCGTGCCTTCAAGGCGGTACTTGACCCGCGTACGCAGACCGGCATGCACGCCCACCACAACCTGAGCCTGGGCGTGGCCAACTCCATCGTGGCGGTGGAAGAGGGCTGCGATCGCGTCGATGCAAGCCTCGCAGGTATGGGGGCCGGTGCCGGTAATGCGCCGCTGGAAGTGTTCATTGCCGCTGCCGAGCGCATGGGGTGGAACCACGGCACTGACCTGTATTGCTTGTTGGACGCGGCTGACGATCTGGTCCGCCCCCTGCAGGATCGCCCGGTACGGGTCGACCGCGAAACATTGGCGCTGGGTTATGCCGGGGTCTATTCGAGCTTCCTGCGCCACGCCGAAGTGGCGGCGGCCAAATACGGCCTCAAGACACTCGATATCCTCGTCGAACTGGGCAAGCGGCGCATGGTCGGCGGTCAAGAAGACATGATCGTCGACGTGGCACTGGATCTGCTGGCCAGGCACCAGCAATAAAGCATCGCACACACACACAACTTAAAAAAGAAAGGCATAACAATGACAAAATTTCTTTCTATTTTCTTGCTGGTGGGACTTTTGGGGCAGGCAGCTGCCGACGAACAAGCGCCGATAACTGGCATGCTGGGTGCTTATTACACTGATGCGAATGTAAACAATAAAGGTGCCGCACCCAATGGAGAAGGTCATGCGCGAGGCTTGGTCGGAGAATTGGGAAAGGGCTGGCTGTACGGTTATTTCCAGTATGAGGAGCCCAGCTTCGACCTGAAACTTGCTCCTGGAGTCAAAGAGAGAGTGGAGGCCGAAGAGCTGCGCTTGGGCGTTGGGGCGCGCAAGCGCTTTCAGCGAGGGCAGGCTTTCATTGGCGTTGAGCGCTTCAGCCAGAAGTTGAAGTTTCAAAGCCTACCTGCCGATGGCAGCGACTTCGGCATAGGTGTTCATGCCGGCGGAGATTATATGGTGACTTTGCTTGCCGATAAGTTCCCGCTCGTTGTCTTTGGCGACCTCGGTGCCTTTCAGTTGAAGCACAGTAATGCCAAGGAAGTTCGAGTTGGCCTGAAAACCATGCTCACTCCAAATCTGGGAGCGATGGTGTCCTACCGTCGTTTTGAACAGGACCTGGACGATGAGCCGGATATGACGCTCACCGGCCCGATGGTCGGTATCGCCTGGATATTCTGATCGTCCTCGATGCCGGATGCCTTGAGCACGTCCCGTACATAATTCGCCATCACTAACGCTCCAAAAACGACTTCTATTTGCAAGGAGGGGCCTCTGACAAACTCCCGGTGCGCTGCTGACTTTCGGAAAAGTCGCAATCAAGTTGGCGCGCCCAGGGTTTGTTTGCAGGCCCATCAATAAACGACAAGGTACAAAGAAATGACAGACCTGAATGACTTGGCCGAAAGCCTAATACGAGCTCAAGAAAGCGGTCGGCCAATCGCTCCGATTCGTAGTCAACTGAGCGATGGGGACAGCGAGGCCGCGTACCGTATTCAACAAATCAACGTCGAAAAGGGCGTTGCCGCTGGTCGGCGTATCATCGGACGCAAGATTGGTTTGACCAATCCCAGTGTCCAGCGACAACTGGGAGTCGATCGCCCTGATTTCGGTACGCTGTTCGCCGATATGTGTTACGGGGACAACGGGCATTTAGACCACGCACGTTTCATCCAACCTAAAATTGAGGCGGAGATTGCCTTTCAACTTGGGCGCGACCTTCCGCATGCTGATACCACTCACAGCGACGTATTCGAGGCGATCCGCTGGGTAATACCGGCGCTGGAAGTTGTCGACAGTCGTATCGAACACTGGAATATTCGGTTTACCGATACCGTGGCTGACAATGCTTCTTGTGGCTGCTTCGTGCTGGGTGGCCCGGTCAGACAGCTTGGCAACCTGGATCTGCTCGACTGCAGGATGAGTCTGACACGCAACGGCGAAACGGTGTCCACCGGCTCGGGGAGCGAGTGCCTGGGGCACCCGCTGAATGCAGTCGTCTGGCTTGCCCGGGTCATGGCCAAGGCAGGGACGCCTCTAAAGGCGGGCGATGTCGTCCTCAGTGGCGCGCTCGGTCCGATGGTCCCGGTCAACCGTGGAGACAGTTTCATTGCGGAGATCAATGGCGTCGGCCGAGTTTCGACACACTTCATTTGATACACATGAAGCGCTGTCGAAACGGGGCGTAGCATGACAGGGCGCCGTTTTTGGCAGGAACATCCTGGTGTTCTGAGCGGGCCGTCAGGCGGCCCACTTACCCCCAGACACGTCAGAACGGGGTGGAATTCGATGCATCGGGACGGATTAATTATTGCTTTCTATGTGACTGTATTTACGGGTTTTTCTGGATATCGGTGGAGCTCGCTCAAAGGCTATCCGGATCTCCAAAAAACATCTGTATCCGCGACCGCAACCACCGCTCCGCCGGGTCGTTGTCCTGCGCCCCGCGCCAGGCCATGTGCAACTCGAAACTGCGCACGGGTATCGGCAGGTCCTCGGCCCGCAAGCCACCGGCTGCAGTCAGCGCATCGGCCGTGTAATCCGGTACGGTAGCGACAATATCGGTGCCTGCCAGCAAGCTCCCCAACCCGTTGAACTGCGGCACCGCCAACACCACATGGCGCTTGCGGCCAATTTCTTCCAGCGCTTCGTCGATGAACCCAGCCAGGTCACCGGCAAACGACACCAGCGCGTGCGGCCGCGCGCAGAAGTCGTCCAGGGTGATGCTGCCGGGCACGCTATCGGCCCGCAGCAGTTTCGGCATGCTGCGGCGCAGCACCTTGCGCTTGGCATTGGCCGGCAGTTCGCTGGTGTAGCTGACACCCACCGAAATTTCTCCCGAGGCCAGCAGGGTCGGCATCAACAGGTAGTTGACCCGGCGAACCACCAGCACGATACCCGGTGCTTCGGCGCGGATACGCTTGAGTAGCTGAGGCAGCAGGGCGAATTCGGCGTCATCCGACAGGCCAATGCGGAACACGGCATTGCTGGTGGCCGGGTCGAATTCGGCAGCGCGGCTGACCGCGGTGGAAATCGAGTCCAGTGCCGGGGACAGCAGGGCGAAGATTTCATGAGCCCGCGCCGAGGGCTCCATGCTGCGGCCGGTACGCACGAACAGCGGGTCGTCAAACAGGTTGCGCAGGCGCGACAGCGCCGCGCTGATGGCCGGCTGGCCGAGGAACAGTTTTTCCGCGGCACGGGTCACGCTGCGCTCGTGCATCAGCGTTTCGAATACGATCAGCAGGTTGAGGTCTACGCGACGCAGGTCGTTTCGATTCATCGGTGCGCTTCGCCTAAAGTGGGGCAGGGGTGAATCTTAAGGCCAAAGGCTGTTACCCTGCACGGGTTTAGGGGGACCAATCGCAGGGAAAGTCAGGTGCCCAATCGATGACAAGCATGTCGACTATTAATGACCACTGATGGTCTAACTGGCAAAGCCCGGATAAAGTCAGTGGTAATTAGAGGTTCACAAAGGCGAGGTATGCGATGTCCCGCATGATCCGTTTCCATAAGTTCGGCGCTGCCGATGTGCTCCGTTGCGAGGAGCAGGCCGAACCGTCACCCGCTGCCGACGAGGTACAGATCCGCGTCGAGGCGGTTGGCGTCAGCTGGTATGACGTGCTCTGGCGCCAGAACCTGGCACCGTCCCAGGCACACCTGCCGGCGGGGATCGGCCACGAGATGGCTGGGGTGGTCATGGCGGTCGGCGAAGGGGTCGAGGACATTGCGGTGGGCGACCGGGTTGCCAGCTTCCCGGCCACCAGTGCCAATGATCACCCGGTATATGGCGATGTGATCGTGCTGCCGCGCACGGCCATTACCCGTTACCCGGCTGTGCTCACCCCGATCGAGGCCAGCGTGCACTACACGCCGCTGCTGATCGCCTATTTCGCCTACGTCGACCTGGCCCGGGCCAAGGCCGGGCAAACCGCGCTGGTTACCGATGCCAGCCATTGCGCCGGCCCTGCCTTTGTGCAACTGGGCAAGGCCCTGGGGCTGAAGGTGTTCGCCGTTACCAAGGATGCGGAACAGCGTGAGTACTTGTTGAGCCTGGGCGCCGACAAGGTGATTGTCACCGAAGAGCAGGACCTGCTGCTGCAGGTTGGCAAATACACCAATGGCCGCGGCGTGGACATGGTCCTCGATGGTATGGGCGGGCCGCAGATGTCGCTGCTGGGTGATGTGCTGGCACCGCGTGGCAGCCTGGTGCTGTATGGCTTGCAAGGCGGCAACCAGACGCCGTTTCCGGCTTGCGCGGCGTTCCAGAAGAACATCCAGTTCTACGTGCATTGCATCGGTAATTTCACCGGCAAGCCGGAGCTGGGCATAAGCCAGGACCAGGTGGCGCTGCAGCGCGCCCTGCGCGACATCAACCAGTTTACTGCCGACCAGTTGCTGACACCGCAGATCATCAAGGTGTACCCGTTCGAGCAGGTGGTGGAGGCGCATCGCTACATGGACCAATGCCCGTGCGGCGGGCGTGTGGTGTTGGACATGGCGCAACACTGACAGCTGTATGTGTTACTGAAGAACCCGGGCCAAGTCCCGGGTTTTTTGTGCTTGATAGGGCGCCATGGAAATATAAAAAGTAAGAACGTTCCTACAATAAAATCAGAATCGGACTACATCTAATTGGATGCAATCAAGCGCTGTTGAAATATGCAGCCAACAATTTCCGCTTGAACTATTCTGACCTGAAATTCAATGTGAACTCTCGTCTTTGCTGAATGGCTTTTTTACCCTGATCTGTATCTACTATTCACTTTATATCCCTCGATAATGGCCCAGTGATAGTTTGCGCAAGGAGCGCGGGATGAGTACGGCAATGCCAAAGCCAGGGCTGTGCAAGGCGGAACGCCGCAGTGGTGCGTTTTTTTCCATGGCCTGGCGACAGTGACCGGTTACGTCATTACTTCTAGTTGGTTGTAGCAAATTTGTTCTGGATAAGTGCAGTGCATGTTAGCGCTCAGGTTTTTGCTCGGCGTGCGTTGGCTGCAAGAAGTTGATGAGGTGATTTCGTGACTGCTATTCACGATCAGGCAATGCACTATATCTACCAGCAAGTGCTAGAACGCTTGCTTGGCCACATGTCTCAGGCGCAGCGTGCTTCATTGCAGTTACTGATCCAACGGCTGCTGGTTGCCGCAGGTGGGCCCGAGTACATCGGTACATTCCGCGTGATGGTCCTGCAAGGCAACGATCGCCGCAGTACCCGGCTGCTGGCCATGCTGCGCGCCGCACAACTGAGCATCGCCCTGCGCGCGCCGGTAACTTTTCAGTTACGGGTGCTGGTAGTCAGCCTGCCCGCCGTGAGTAGCGCCACGCTGGAGGGGCATGAGCGCAGCTTCAATGCCTTGTTCATGCAGGACGATCCGCGGGTGCAACTGCAAATGATCGAGGGGCGCGAAGTGGTACCTTTCAGCAGCCGGCCCTCGGTAGCCCCCGAACGCTGGTTGCTGGCGAGGGATGCCATGTTGATGTTCGGCCACCTGGTCGATGTCAGGCCCGAAGCCTTGCTGGGCAGTCGCTTGCATCTGGAGCTGGCAGATGCCGTGGGTTTTGCACTGCGGGCACAGGCACCTGCAGACCTGTTGATCACCGACATGCCCGTGCGCCAGAGGCGCCGCTACCTGGTCTGGGCTCGGCGTAGCCTACGCCTGGCAGGGGGGCGTGGCCAGCATGTGCCGCATCAGTGCCTGGCGGCACTGGCCCACGGGCTGAGCCGGCTGCACGGCGCTGTTGGGGGCCCGCTGGGCGCCTATGCGCAACATCTGGCCAGCGTGGCGGCAGAGAGTGCGCCATTGCGGGTGATGGCCATTGATGACTTGCTGCCGCACCTGCTCGAAGAGCAGCAGCTTGACCTGATGCTAGGTAATCGGTTCGAGTGTGCCGAGGATGCCTGGCCATTGGCGGCATTTGTCGATCCGCTGGCCTTGGCACAATTGCATGACCTGCGCGCACGCTGCCTTGAGCCGCAGGCCAGTCGCCCAGCGTTACGGCTGGCGGACCAGGCGGGGGGCAACAACCAGCGCGATGTGCAACAGATACAACTCGGCAAAGCCTACGGCATCAACCAGGCCCAGCTGGTATGCCTGATGTTCGGCCCGTTCGCCAGGCAGGGCAAAAACCTTGAACGTTTTCTGCAGTGCCGGCACGCCGACATGCTGGTGGCGTTGCCTTATCTGCATCGGGCCTTGCAAGGCAAACCCTGCCCTGATGCAGTGAAAGATTGGCTGGTGAACACCAGCGGCCTGACACTGGGGCAACTGCGTGCGATTTATGAGGGGCGCTTGCCGCTGTCCGCCTGGCGCGTGCTCAGCAACCTGGCCCGTCGCGATGTACACCTGAGGCTGCTGCCACGTCGGCCGTCGGGGCAGCGGCGTGGTTTTACGGGGCGGCCCTGATGGCGCGATCGATCCCCGGCGAGTTCGCCTATCGAAAGGTGTATCGCTACCTGGAAGCCTTGATCGACCAAGCGTCAAACGGTGGCCCATGCCGTTTACCGTCGCTGCGCACGTTGTCCCGGCGGCTGCAGGTGTCATTGGCCACGGTGCAGAGCGCCTACAGCCTGCTGGAGGAGGAGGGGCGCGTACACTGCCTGCCGAGGTCTGGCTACTACGTACAGCACGATGCAAAAGGCGGGGCTGCGCCCGTGGCGGGGCAGGCAGCTTTGCCAGCGCCGCCATTGTTGGAGCGGGCGCTGTTTACCCACGAGCGGCGCCTGGCACGCCAGCGCGTGCACAACATTGCCCCTTGGCAAGAGCACGGCAGCGCCCGTCTGCGCCACGCCGTGGCTGAGCGTTATACCCGCTGCTCAAGCCGCTACTGGTGTGCCGAAGATGTTCAGCTTGCCCCTGATGTGCAGTCTTTACTCGAAACAGTACTTGCAGCGCTGGCCTTGCAAGGGGGGACCGTGCTGGTGCACTCGCCCTGTTGCTGGCAAGTGCTGCGCGCCCTGGCGCGTGCCGGCATGCGTGTGCTGGAAGTGCCAGCGGATACCTGCGGCAACCCGGACCTGAGCACCTTGGCCCGGCTGCTAGGCAGTGAACCGGTGTGCATGCTGGTCATGCCGTCATGCCTTGGCATGCCGCAGGGGCGACTGGTATCGCCGCATTACCAGCAGCAGCTTGGCCAATTGCTTGGCCAGCACGCGGTATGGCTGCTGGAAAACGATCTGGACAGTGAGCATTGTTACAGCGGGCCGCCGAGTACGCGCCTGCGCGACTGGGTTGACCCTCGCAGGCTGTTGGTGATGGGGGCGTTCGAGGCGGCAGTGGGGGCCGAGGCGCCCTACGCCTATGTGCTGGGGCACGATGCAGTACTGGGCGAGGCGTTCGCCGAGCGTGCGTTTCGGCTTGCACCGCTGCGCCTGCAAGCGCTTGCCCACATGCTGGGCAAAGGTGAGATCGAGATGCAGCAGGAGCGGCTGCGATCCGACCTGCAAAGGCACATGCAATGCCTGGCGCGTGCATTGGAGTTGCAGTTCGGCAACCTGGTAGCGCTGGAAATGCCCCACGGTGGGCGAGTGCTGTGGGTGCACTTTCGCCAGTCACTGCCGTGGGATGACATTGCCTCAGCAATTGCAGGTTCAGCATTGCAGGCAATGCCGGGCGTGCAGTTCAGCTTGCAGGGGCGGTATCAGCAGTACCTGGCATTAACCTGGGTAGGGGAGCAGGCTACAGATCTGCAGCAGGCGGTAGAGCGCCTGGCCCGGGTGCTGGACCCGCGCTGCGGGCGGCCCGCCAGGCTTACCCGTTGAGTGGCAGAAGGGCTGCATTGCAGCCCATCACCGGCATCCCCAGCAATTTGAGCATTTGCGCTGAAACCCTGGGGCTGCCTTGCAGCCCATCGCGACACAAGGCCGCTCACAGGTACTGCATATGCGGTCGGGCAGGACAACGCCCATTAGCCGCGATGTGGTTGTTCCTGCCCTTGGCGCAAGCGGGTACTGACCAGCGCTGCCAACACCAGCAACGCGGCAATGATCCACAAGCCATTGCGGGTGCTGCCGGTAGTCTGCTCGATCAGGCCCATCACCGACGGCCCGACGAAGCCGCCCAACAGGCCGCAGGTGGTGACGAAGGCCAGCCCGGCCGCCAAGGCGCTGCCGCTCAGGCGGCTGGAGGGGAAGACGAAAATGATCGACTGCACCACAAACAGCATCAGGGCGGTCAGCGAGAACCCGAGCAGGCCAATGAACGAGTTGGCCAGCGACGCCAGCAGCAAGCCGGCTGCCATGGTCAGCAGGCCGAAGAACAGCAGGGTGCGGCAACGGCGTGGCGAGGTGGCCAGACGTGGGAAGGTGGCGGCGCCGATGGCGGCGGCAATCCATGGCACGGCGGTCAACAGGCCGACCTGGAAAGGCGTTAGTGCGCCATAGGTGCCGATGATGCCCGGCAGGAAGAAAATCACTGTGTAGATGGTGATCTGGTGCACGAAGTACACCACGATCGCCAGCCAGATCTGCCGGTCGCGGAACATCTGCCCCAGCTTGCTTTGTTGCGGTGCGCCAGCGCGCTCGGCGTTCAGCCGGCGTACGATGTCCTGGGCGTCGACGGCCGATAGCCAAGGCGCCGAACCTGGGCCATCAGGCAGCTTCTTCCACACTACATAGGCCAGGGCCACGGCGGGCAGGCCTTCGAGTACGAACAGCCATTGCCAGCCATGCCAGCCCAGCACACCGTCCATCTCCAGCAGGGCGCCTCCCAGCGGGCCGCTGAGGATATTGGCCAGGCACACACCCAGCAGGAAATAACCGGTGGCGCGGGCGCGTTGTTCGCGGTCGAACCAGTAAGTCAGGTACAGCATCACACCGGGGAACAGCCCGGCCTCGGCCACCCCAAGCAACAGGCGCATGACGTAGAACGAGGTTTCGCCCTGGACGAAGGCCATGCCAGCCGAGAGCAGGCCCCAGGTGATCATGATGCGGGTGATCCAGAAGCGCGCGCCCACCCGGTGCATGATCAGGTTGCTGGGCACTTCGGCCAGGGCATAGGTGAGGAAGAACAGGCCGGCGCCCAGGCCATAGGCCGCCGCCGACAGGCCCAGGTCGATGCCCATGCTGGCCTTGGCCAAGGCGATGTTGGTGCGGTCGAGGAAGCTCATCACGTAGACGACGATGAGCAGTGGCATCAATTTGCGCAGCAGCAGGCTATTCAGGCGCTGCTCGGTGGTGGCAGGGGCGCAGGCCCCTGCAGTACCGGTGAGGATTGTCATTGTTTTTTCCCCGTGAAAGTACTGGTGGCGCGCCGCGCAAAGGCGGTACGCCACAGGTCTGTGGTTCAGGAACGGTTGATGTCGAGCCACACCGCGCCATTGGGGTACTGGTAGCGCTCCAGGGTCTCGGCATGCATTTCAATGCTGTAGCCCGGGCGCTGTGGCGGCATGTAGCGCCCGCGGCGGATCACCACCGGGTCGATGAAGTGCTCGTGCAGGTGGTCGACGTATTCCAGTACCCGGTTGTGCAGCGAGGCAGACACCGCGATGTAGTCGAACAGGGCGATGTTCTGCACATATTCGCACAGCCCCACGCCGCCGCCGTGCGGGCACACCGGTATGTCGTACTTGGCCGCCATCAGCAGCACGATCAGCACCTCGTTCAAACCACCCAGGCGTGCCGCGTCCAGCTGGCAGAAGTCCAGTGCGCCGGCCTGGAACATCTGCTTGAACATCACCCGGTTGTGGCAATGCTCACCGGTGGCGACGCCAATCGGTGCGATGCGCTGGCGAATGCTGGCGTGGCCGAGGATGTCGTCCGGGCTGGTCGGTTCTTCGATCCACAGTGGCGCGAAGGCGGCCAGGCGGCGCATGTTGGCAACCGACTCCTCGACGCCCCATACCTGGTTGGCGTCCATCATCAGGGTACGTTCCCAACCGATTTCGTCGCGCAGGATGCTGGCGCGGCGAATGTCTTCATCAAGGTTTGCGCCGATCTTCTGCTTGATGTGAGTCCAGCCGTCCTCCACAGCCTCGCGGGCCAGCTTGCGCATCTTTTCTTCGCTATAGCCCAGCCAGCCCGGCGCGGTGGTGTAGCCTGGGTAACCTTCGCGCAGCATCTGCGCCTCGCGCTGGGCCTTGCCCGGTGCCTGGCGGCGCAGCAGGGCGATGGCTTCTTCGGGGGTGAGCACGTCGGTGACGTAGCTGAAGTCCAGGCAGCGCACCAACTGCTCGGGCGACATGTCGGCCAGCAGCTTCCACACTGGCTTGCCTTGGTGCTTGGCCCACAGGTCCCATACGGCGTTGATGATGGCGGCGGTGGCCAGGTGGATCACACCCTTTTCCGGGCCTAGCCAGCGCAGCTGGCTGTCGCTGACGGTGAAACGGTGCCAGAAACCGCCCATGTCGGCGGTGATGTCCTCAAGGGTAAGGCCGACGATCAGCGGCGCCAGCGACTGCACCGCCGCCGCGCAGATCTCGTTGCCGCGGCCAATGGTGAAGGTCAGGCCGTGGCCTTCAAGGGCCTCGGCATCAGTGTGCAGCACCACGTAGGCTGCCGAATAGTCGGGGGCGCTGTTCATGGCGTCGGAGCCATCCAGCGACAGCGATGTGGGGAAGCGGATGTCGCGAACGCTGAGGTGGGTAATACGTATGCTCATGGTGGGCTCTTGTTCTGTTCAAGCACTGGGAGACCTGACTGTAGGTTGTCGAGCGATACAGGCATAATCGCCAATTCTTAATCAGCGATATCGGATTCGATATGTCTCGCTTGCCTCTCGACAGCGCCCAGGCGCCTGCCAGCCTTGGCGCACTGAAAATCTCCAGCCGCCAGATCACGCTGCTCAACGCCTTGGGCGAGTTCGGCAACCTGCGCCGCGCCGCTGCGGCGATGCACACCACGCAACCGGCGGCCAGCCTGTTGCTGCAGCAGCTTGAGGAGCGCCTGGGCGTGCGCCTGTTCGAGCGCTTGCCACGGGGCATGCAAGCGACGTTGTATGGCGAAGTGATGATCCGCTATGCGCAGAACGCGCTGCATGAGTTCGATCACGCGCAGGCGCAGATCGCTGAGCTGGCGCGCGGGGCGCTGGGGCTGGTGCGGGTGGGCAGCGTCATGGGCCCGGTGCCCGGTGTGCTGACCAAGGCGGTACTGGCCTACAAGCGCGACCACCCCAAGGTGCGTATTTCGCTGGAAGTCGGCACCAGCGATACCTTGCTGCCGGCTTTGTTGCGTGGCGACTTCGACATGGTGGTGGGGCGCCTGCCAGACCAGAGCGACAGCCAGGACTTGAACATTGAACTGTTCGAAGGCGGAGAGCAGATGCGGGTGATTGCCCGCGCCGGGCACCCGTTGGCAGAGGCCAGCATGCTGCAACTGGCCGATCTGGTGGCCTTGACCTGGATCCTGCACCCCATTGGCAGCCCCATGCGCCGCCGCGTTGAAAGTGCGCTGCAGGCTGGCGGCATGGTGCAGTCGCTGGATATCGTCGAAACCGCCTCGATCCTGGCCACCACCGCCATGCTTGAAGCCTCCGAGATGATTGCGGTGGTGCCCAATGACGTGGCCGAGCACTACGCGCGTTATGGCATGGTCGCCATCCTGCAGGTGGAGCTGCCGTTGGCCATGGCCAACCTGGGCGTGCTGACCCTGCGCTCACGGCCCAACTCGGTTGCCCTGGACACTTTGCTGCATTACCTGCGTGCGCAGTAACTCTGCCTCATGTTGCCGCGTTCGATGGTTGCCAGGCATATCTCTTCAAGCCAGCACTGGCCCTTGTAGGTGCGGCCTTGTGTCGCGATGGGCTGCGTAGCAGCCCCAGTGGCCATCAAAGGCGATTGATAAGCACGGCCTGTTACCACCTTGCGATAACGCGCGGTTATCGTTCGATCGGATCATCTCATTGGGAATGTTGCGCAAGGCTTTTTACAGTGGTCGCAGATTCGCCCGGCAATGTACGGGCAGCGTCATAACAAGAAGTCAGCCGCACCGCCCAGAGAGGTCCCATGCAACTGATAGCCAAATCCGGTGACCTTGCCGTCATCCGCCTGAACCCGCTAGACAATGTACTGATCGCCCGCCAGGCCCTGCCGCAAGGCCTGCGCCTGGACGCCGAGGCGATTACCGTGCGCCAGCCAATTCCCTCGGGCCACAAGGTTGCCACTGAACGTGTAGAGCAGGGGCAACCGCTGCGTCGTTACGGGCAGATCATCGGTTTTGCGTCGCAGGCCATCGAAGCCGGCGACCACGTGCATGTGCACAACGTGCAGATGGGTGATTTCGCCCGTGACTATGCCTTTGGTGTCGACACCCGCAGCCAGCCGGGCAGCGAAGCCCAGTTCCAGGGCATCGTGCGCGCCGATGGCCGGGTGGCTACCCGCAACTACATTGGTATCCTCACTTCGGTGAACTGCTCGGCGACGGTGGCCCGCGCTGTGGCCGATCATTTTCGCCGCGACATCCACCCCGAGGCGCTGGCCGATTACCCGAACATTGACGGCGTGGTGGCACTGACCCACGGTGCCGGCTGTGCCGTCGACCCCAGCGGTGAAGCCCTGGGCCTGTTGCGTCGCACCCTGTCCGGATACGCCGTGCACCCCAACTTCGCCGCTGTGCTGATCATCGGCCTGGGTTGCGAAACCAACCAGATCGAAAGCCTGCTGGAAACCCAGGGCCTGCAGGCCAGTGCCCAGCTGCGCACCTTCACCATCCAGGGGCTCGGTGGCACCTCCAAAACCATCGCTGCCGGCATCGAACAGGTCAAGGCGCTGCTGGCCGAGGCCAATCAGGTGCAGCGCCAACCAGTCAGTGCGCGGCACCTGGTGGTCGGCCTGCAATGTGGCGGTTCTGATGGCTATTCCGGTATCACCGCCAACCCGGCACTGGGCAATGCCGTCGACCGCCTGGTGGCGGCTGGGGGTACTGCGATTCTGTCCGAAACCCCGGAAATCTATGGTGCCGAGCACCTGCTGACCCGTCGCGCAGTCAGCCGTGAGGTGGGCGAAAAACTGGTCGCCCGCATCCGCTGGTGGGAAGACTACTGCCAGCGCATGAACGCCGAGCTGAACAACAACCCCTCGGCCGGCAACAAGGCTGGCGGCCTGACCACCATCCTGGAGAAGTCCCTGGGTGCAGTGGCCAAGGCCGGCTCCAGCAACCTGGTCGACGTTTACCAGTATGCCGAGGCGGTGCGTGCCCAGGGCCTGGTGTTCATGGACACCCCCGGCTACGACCCGGTCTCTGCTACCGGGCAGGTCGCGGGCGGGGCCAACCTGATCGCCTTCACCACCGGCCGTGGCTCGGCCTACGGTTGCGCCCCGGCGCCATCGATCAAGCTGGCGACCAACAACCGGGTGTTCGAGCACCAGGAAGAAGACATGGATGTGAACTGCGGTGGCATCGCTGATGGTTCCACCAGCATCGAGGAACGGGGTGCATTCATCTTCGAACAGATGCTGCGCATTGCCTCTGGGGAGCGCAGCAAGAGTGAACAGCACGGCTACGGGCAGAACGAATTCGTGCCCTGGCAAATCGGTGCCGTGACCTGATCAATCGCTCCCACCCCTATTCGAGGTAACCGCAATGACTCCAGCCACACATTACAACGTGCAAGCGCTCACCGCCTTCGTCGAGCAATTGTTCGTAAAAGCCGGCGCCGATGCCGAAGTCGCCCAGGTAGTGACCCAAGTGCTGCTCGAGGGCGAACTGCTCGGCCACCGTACCCATGGCCTGAACCTGGTCAGCCGCTACATTGGCGGCATGCTCGATGGCCAGGTCAAGGCCCGTGCGCAGGCATTGGAACAGGTGTCGGGCAGTGGCATTTCCAGCCTGTTCGATGGCCATTACGTGCTGGGCCCGTACTGCGTCAGCCGCGCCCTGGACTGCGCGGCAAAGGGTGCGACTGCACACGGTATCGGTATTGCCGTGGTGCGCCGCGCTTCGCATATCGGCTGCCTGGCAGCCTACCTCAAGCCATACACCGACCAGGGCCTGGTGGCGCTGGTGTACTCGTCGGACCCTTCGGTGGGCCTGGTTTGCGCCCACGGTGGTATCGACCCGGTCTACACGCCCAACCCGATTGCTGCGGGCATTCCAACCCAGGGTGAGCCGATCCTGCTGGACGTGAGCATGTCCACCGTCACCCTTGGCCTGGTCGGCCAGTGCCGCGATGCCGGCAGCCGGCTGCCGCACCCGGTGCTGGTCAGCAATGACGGGCAACTGACTGACGACCCGCGCGGCTTCTTCAGCAGCCCGCAAGGCAGCATCCTGCCCCTCGGCGGCCAGGCCTTTGGCCACAAAGGCTTCGCCCTGGCGTTGCTGGTCGAGGCCCTGACCTCGGGGCTGGCCGGCCATGGCCGCAAGGACAAGCCAGAGCAGTGGGGCGCCTCGGCCACAGCCGTGGTTATCGACCCGCGGTTCTTCGGTGGCCTGGAGGCGTTTACCAACGAAACCAGCTTCCTTGGCCGGCTGGTACTCGCCAGCCGCCCACTGGACCCCGAGCGCCCGGTGCGCCTGCCCGGGCAAGCCGGCCTGGCGCTGCGCCGGCAAGCCCTGGAGCAGGGACTGAGCCTTTCACCCCAGCTGGTGGCTGACCTTGACCGCTTGGCCGTGCAGCTGCAACTGCCGGCACTTTCCCAATGATTCACAGTAAGGGTACACAGATGACTGATCGATCGAACGCCAATCAACCGTTGCCGCTGAGCTTCGATGCCAGCGTATTCGACAGCGGCAGCTGGGTAGGGCGGGTCTGGCTGCCAGGCCAGGGGCCGGCGGTGGTGTTGGTGAAGGCCGGTGCCGTATACGATATCAGCACCCACGTGGCGACCGTCTCGGCCCTGCTGGAAGTGGCCGACCCGGTGGCCTACCTGCGCGCCTTGCCGCTGGCCCAGCCGCTGATCGGTCTGCCAGCATTGCTGAGCAACAGCGACCCGGCCCAACGCGACCTGCACCAACCGTGGCTGCTGGCGCCTATCGACCTGCAGGCAGTGAAGGCTGCTGGCGTAACCTTCGCCACCAGCCTGCTGGAGCGCGTGGTGGAAGAGCAGGCCAAGGGTGACCCGGCCAAGGCCGATGCCATCCGTGATACCCTCGCCAGCCGCATCGGCGCTGACCTGTCGCAGATCGTGCCGGGTTCCGCCCAGGCCGAAGCACTGCGCAAGGTGCTGGTGGAGCAAGGCCTGTGGTCGCAGTACCTGGAGGTGGGCATTGGTCCGGATGCCGAAGTGTTCACCAAGGCCCAGCCACTGTCGGCGGTCGGCCACGGCGCTGCCATTGGCATCCACCCCAAGTCGAGCTGGAACAACCCGGAACCGGAGGTGGTGCTGGCTGTATCCAGCGACGGCAGCATCAAAGGCGCCATGCTTGGCAACGACGTCAACCTGCGCGACTTCGAAGGGCGCAGCGCCTTGCTGCTGTCCAAGGCCAAGGACAACAATGCCTCCACTGCACTGGGCCCACTGTTGCGCCTGTTCGACGAAAGCTTCGGCCTGGACGATGTGCGCAATGCCGAGGTGGACTTGCGGGTTGAAGGCGAAGACGGTTTCATCCTTGCCGGGCGCAGCTCCATGCGCCAGATCAGCCGCGACCCGCAGGACCTGGTGCAGCAAACCCTCAACGAAAACCACCAGTATCCTGATGGCCTGGTGCTGTTCCTCGGTACCCTGTTCGCCCCCAAGCAGGACCGCGACCAACCGGGCAATGGCTTCACTCATAAACCGGGTGACGTGGTGAGCATCAGCAACCCGCAACTGGGCACCCTGTGCAACCGCGTCACCACCAGCGACCAGGCACCGCAGTGGGAGTTTGGCCTGCGCTCGCTGATCGACAGCCTCGGCCGCCGTGGCCTGCTGCAAGTTGCAACCACCGCGCGCCAGCTTTGAGCGGCGCGCTGCGCCAGGGAAGGCGCAGCATGAATGAGGGATCGCCAGGGCGCTGACAGCGCGGCAACAATAATAATAAAGGTCATCACATGAACCCTATGAAGAAGTACCAACGCGTCACCGTTGTGTTCCTGCTGCTGATCGGCATCGTCAACTACCTGGACCGTAGTGCGTTGTCTATCGCCAACACCTCGATCCAGAAAGACATGATGATCAGCCCGTCACAGATGGGCATCTTGTTGTCGGCGTTTTCCATTGCCTATGCCTTCGCCCAGCTGCCGATGGGCATGATCATCGACCGCCTCGGCAGCAAGATCGCCCTCGGTGCTTCGCTGCTGGGTTGGTCGGTAGCCCAGGCGGCCTTCGGCATGGTCAGCAGCTTTGCCGGCTTCATGGGCCTGCGGGTGTTGCTGGGGATTGGCGAGGCGCCGATGTTCCCGTCGGCGGCCAAGGCCCTGTCGGAGTGGTTCGATGCCAACGAGCGCGGCACCCCGACCGGCGTCGTCTGGTCCTCGACCTGCCTCGGCCCGTGCCTGGCGCCACCGCTGCTGACGCTGTTCATGGTCAACTTCGGCTGGCGCGGCATGTTCATCATCACCGGGGCAATTGGTGTGGTGCTGGCGGTGTGCTGGCTGACGTTTTACAAGAGCAAGGCACGCTACCTGGCGGAACTGGCGGCTGAAGGCAAGCCGCTGCCCAGTGAGCAGCAGGCTCCGGCAGCTGCTGCACAGGCGCCAAAGGCCTCGTACTTCGCCGGCTGGCTCGACCTGTTCAAGCACCGCAGTACCTGGGGTGCGGTGCTGGGCTTCATGGGCGTGATCTACATGCTCTGGCTGCACCTGACCTGGCTGCCGGGCTATTTCGAGCGTGAGCACGGCCTGGACCTGTACAAGACTGCCTGGGTGGTGTCGCTGGCCTATGGCTTTGGCGCGGCGGGCACGATCGTGGCCGGGCGCTTCTGTGACTGGCTGGTCAAGCGTGGCCTGAGCGTGCTGGGCAGCCGCAAGTTCAGTGTCATCACCGGTTTGGTGCTGGCGGCGCTGTTCACCTTGCCGCTGTCGTTCGTCACCGGGCTGACTGGCTGCATCATCCTGCTGTGCCTGGCACTGTTCAGTATCAACATGGCCAGTGCCACCGCCTGGATGATCGTCAACACCATCGTCGACAGCCAGCGGGTGGCCTCGTTCGGTTCGATCCAGAACTTCGGCGGCTACATTGCCGGCTCCGTGGCGCCGATCGCTACCGGCTTCAGCATTCAGTACTCGGGGTCGTTTACCACGGCGTTCATGATCAGTGCGGTGGTGGCGCTGTGTTCGGCGGTAGCGTATTTCCTGCTGCTGCAGGCGCCGATTGGCAGTGCCAAGGTCAAAGCGGGGGAGATGGCGGCAGCGACTGAACAGATGTGAGTCCTGAGGGGGCGCTTTGCGCCCCAATCTCGACACAAGGCCGCTCCCACAGGTATCGCGCTGGGTTTGGCAGCAGCGCAGTACCTGTGGGAGCGGCCTTGTGTCGCGATTGGGCTGCGAAGCAGCCCCCAAAACCGATCACTGTCAGTGATGCGACCCACGGCTCTTGTCAGGCAGGGTGGTCTGTATGTATAACCAGTACCTGTTTCCGCTACCTGACTCTCCCAGTGATCGCCCATTCCGTCGACGACCCGTTCTACTACCTGCACAATTTCCGCCAGGTACTGCTGTGGGTCGAACAGCGCTACGAAGACCTGCTCGATGTTCAGGAGCTGGACTTCATCCATGCATTTGCCCAACTTGCCGCACCGGCCCAAGCCATGATGGTGCGCATGGTCATGCGCAAGGGCGAGCTGTTCCGCAGTGACCGGCTCGACTACGTCGAAATCGGCGATACCGTGCTGGCCCTGCAGCCACTGCAGGCCCTCGGTTGGGTGCGTGAACCTGAGCAACTGGAACTGGAGCAACTGTTCGCCCTGCTGCGCAAAGACGAACTGGCCCGTTGTTTTGCCAACCAATTGGGCCGGCCCAAGGCTGCCAAGCATGACTTGCTGGCGCAGCTGCAACCCCTGGGGCTGACGGCCCGTTCCCTGGCCGAGTGGTTTCCGGACAGTGGCGTGCGTATTTTCCAGTGGTGCCTGCAGCCGCTGTGCGACCGCATGCGTCTGCTGTTTTTCGGCAACCTGTACCAGGACTGGTCGGATTTTGTCCTCGCCGACCTGGGTTTGCTGCGTTACGAGCAGGTGCCGTTCAGCACCGGCTCGCGAGCCCTGCAGCAACGTGCCGATATCGACTTGGCGATGGCCTTGCACCAGTGCACCGAGCGCCTGGAGCAGGGCGATGACCCTGGGTCGATCGTTGCTGCCATGCAAGGCCTGCACAGTGACAACCCGTGGCTGGCCAGGCGCCATGCACGCCTGCAGTTTGCCCTCGGCCAGCAATGTGAGCGCCTGGGCGATTGGGAGCAGGCAATGGCCATTTACACACAGTGCAGCCATGCCCAGGCACGTATCCGGCAGGTACGGGTACTGGAGCGCAGCGAGCAATGGCCCCAGGCCCATGCGTTGGCGCTGCAACTGGCAGCGGCGCCCGCCAACGCGTTGGAAGCGCAGGCACTGGAACGCTTGCTGCCACGCCTGGCGCGCAAGCTAGGCGGCCCGCCACAACGGCGTCAGCGTATTGCCCCGCTGGAGCTTATTGAACTTGAACTGCCACGGGAACACGCCGCGCTGGGTGTAGAGGAAGCGGTGCGCCAGCACTTGGCCGAAGGCGGTGGTCCGGTGCATTACGTGGAGAACACCCTGTTCAACAGCCTGTTCGGCCTGCTGTGCTGGGAAGCGATCTTCGCCCCGGTGCCTGGGGCGTTCTTCAACCCGTTCCAGGCCGCCCCTCAGGACCTGCACGACAGCGACTTCCAGCAGCGGCGCAGTGCGCTGTTCGAGCGCTGCCTGGGGCGGCTTGACGATGGCAGCCATCACCAGGCCATTCTTGACTGCTACGTCGCCAAGCAGGGCCTGCAGTCACCGTTCGTATTCTGGTCGATGCTCAGCGATGAGCTGCTTGAGCAAGCCTTGGCTTGCCTGCCGGCAGCCCACTTGAAGCAGTGCTTCCTGCGCCTGTTGCAGGACATTCGCAACAACCGTGCCGGTATGCCCGACCTGATCCAGTTCTGGCCCGGGCAGGGCCGCTACCGCATGATCGAGGTCAAGGGGCCCGGGGACCGCTTGCAGGACAACCAGCTACGCTGGCTGGACTTCTGCCAAGCGCACGGCTTGCCCGTCGCGGTGTGCCATGTGCGCTGGAGCGAAACGGCGTGAGCTACAGCGTGGCCGTGCGCGCCTTGTGCGAGTTCAGCGCCAAGGTCGGTGACCTGGACCTGCGCTTCACGCCGTCGCCCACCGCCCAGGAAGGCATCGAAGGGCACCAACGGGTTGTGGCGCGGCGTGCTGCGGGATATGAATCGGAAATCACCCTCGAAGGACAGTTCGAAACCCTCAAGGTACGCGGCCGCGCCGACGGTTACGACCCGGCCAGCAACCGCCTGGAAGAGATCAAGACGCACCGTGGCGACTTGGCGCGCCAGCCGGCCAACCATCGTCAGTTGCATTGGGCGCAGGCCAAGGTCTATGGCTGGCTGATGTGCCACGCACGGCAACTGCCGGCCATCGAGGTGGCGCTGGTGTACCTGGACGTAGACAGCGATGACCAGACGTTGTTAAGCGAGCACCACACGGCTGCTGAGCTACAGGCGTTTTTCGAAACCCAGTGCCAGTGCTTTCTGGCCTGGGCCAAGGCGCAGGAGCGGCGCCTTGCCGAACGTGACCAAGGCCTGCAAGCGCTGGGTTTCCCCTATGCGCAGTTCCGCCAGGGCCAGCGGCAGCTGGCGGAAACCCTGTACAAGGCGGTGAGCACTGGTCGCTGCCTGATGGCCCAGGCCAGCACCGGCATCGGCAAGACCCTCGGCACCTTGTTCCCGCTGCTCAAGGCCATGGTGCCGCAGCAGCTGGACAAGCTGTTCTTTCTCACGGCCAAGACACCGGGCCGGGCACTGGCCCTCGATGCCATGCGCCAGGTCACCGATGCTTCGCCGCAACCGGCCTTGCGCACGTTGGAGCTGGTTGCCCGTGACAAAGCCTGCGAGCACCCTGACAAGGCCTGCCATGGCGAGTCCTGCCCGTTGGCCGCAGGCTTCTACGACCGCCTGCCGGCAGCACGCGAGGCGGCGGCAGCATTGCCCTTGCTCGACCGCGCCAACCTGCGCGAGGTCGCCTTGGCGCACCAGGTATGCCCTTATTACCTGGGCCAGGAGATGGCGCGCTGGGTGGATGTGCTGGTCGCCGACTACAACTACTACTTCGATGCCCATGCCTTGCTTTTTGGCCTGACCCAGCTCAACCAGTGGCGGGTCGCGGTGCTGGTGGACGAGGCGCACAACCTGGTCGAGCGCGGGCGTGGCATGTACAGCGCCAGCCTCGACCAGGGCCAGTTGCTGGCCCTGCGCCAGAGCAAACCGCATGGGCTGGTCAGTGCGCTGGACCGGCTGAACCGGCAATGGAACGCGCTGTATAAAGAACAGCTTGCGCCGTATCAGGCTAGCGAGGCTCTGCCGGAAGGCTTGCTGCGTGCCCTGCAGCAATGCATCGGCCTGATCCAGGAGCAGATGAACCAGGCGCCTGCGCAAATGGACCCGCAGGTGTTGCAGTTCTTCTACCAGGCGTTGCAATTCAGCCGGGTTGCCGAACTGTTCGACGAGCACTTCATGTTCGACATCAGCCAGCGTCAGGGGCCACGTAATCGGCGGCTGGCCACCCTGTGCCTGCGCAATGTCACCCCGGCGCGGCTGTTGGCGCCGCGCATGCAGGCGGCGCGCAGTGTGACGCTGTTTTCCGCCACGCTGAGCCCGCGGCATTTCTACAGCGACCTGCTGGGCATGCCGGCCGATACTGCCTGGCTGGAGGTGGCGGCGCCGTTTTGCGCAGAACAGCTGGAGGTGCGAATAGCCAGCCAGGTGTCTACCCGTTACCAGCAGCGCCAGGCCTCGCTGGCACCGATCGTCGAGCTGATTGCCCAGCAGTACGAGCGGATGCCGGGCAACTACCTGGCGTTCTTCAGCAGTTTCGAATACCTGCAACAGGTGGCTGAGCTGCTGGCCGAGCGGTATGAGCAGATTCCCCAGTGGGCGCAGGAGCCGGGCATGGGCGAGGCAGCCCGTCAGGCGTTTCTCGACCGTTTTGTCGCGGATGGCCGTGGGGTAGGCTTTGCGGTGTTGGGCGGCGCATTCGGGGAAGGGGTGGACTTACCCGGTACGCGCCTGATCGGCGCGTTCGTCGCCACCCTCGGGCTGCCCCAGGTCAACCCGGTCAACGAGCAGTTCAAGCAGCGCCTGGGGCGGCAGTTTGGTGCGGGTTTCGATTACGCCTACCTCTACCCGGGCGTGCGCAAGGTCATCCAGGCGGCGGGCCGGGTCATCCGTAGCGACCAGGACCGGGGTGTGCTGGTGCTGATCGATGAACGCTTCGCCGAGCCCCGGGTGCAGCAGATGTTCCCGGGCTGGTGGCCGCCTGCTAAAGATTGTCCCTGATGCCATGCATCGATCTCCGGGCCCTCACTGACCCTTGTGGGAGCGGCCTTGTGTCGCGATAGGGCTGCAGAGCAGCCCCAGCAATTTTTTCCTCTGCGCTGAAACCCCGGGGCTGCTCTGCAGCCTAGCCCGGCATGCCATCTGCCCGTGGCCGCAACAGGATAGGCAGGTAGTGTCGAATGAACAGCAGCAGCGCCAGGCTCCAGCACAGTGCCGAAAGGCTGATGCCCAGCGGTGTGAACAGTGGCAACACCACCCGCGCCAACGTCGCCAGTTGCATCAGGGCAAAGGCCCAGGCAATGCTGGTCGGCACCTGCAATGGCCTGCCGGTGTGGCCCAGGCTGACCCGCGCCATCATCGCCAGGATCAGGCCAGTCATGGCGCCAACCGTCAGGGCGTGGGTCACCAGGCTCGGGTTCAGTTTCACCCCGGCGTGCCACAGTGCCATGCCCAGGCAGGCGAGGGCGATCCAGGCGTAGGCCAGGTGCAGCGACCACAGCAACGGCACGCGCCACAGGCCACGGTCGTGCCACAGCGCCAAGCGGGTTGAGTGCAGCGCGAACAGGGCAAAGAACAGCACCGCCAGACTGGTACGTGGCGTATCGGCCAGGCCGGTGGCAAATGCCAGCGGTACCGCCACGCTCAGCAACAGGCAGGCACGGTCCAGCCACGGGCGGGCAGGGGCCGCAGTCATGTTGCCCAGGCCACGCCGGGTAAACATCGGAATGACCCGGCCACCGAGCACGGTCATCATCGCCGTCACCAGCCACAGCCCGGCAAATACCCCACGGCGCTGCCACAGTTCGTCCTGGCGTAGCCAGCCGGCCAGGGTTAGCCATTGGCAAGCGGCGATCAGCAGCACCAGGCCGACGATCGGGTAGTTGTTGCGCAGGCGCCGTTGCACGATTGGCCGCGCCAGGCACAGCGCCACCAGCGGTAGAAAACTGCCTTCGACCAGCACCAGCAAACCAGCGGGTAGTGGCAGGAACCAGCTTGCCCGGCCCAGCAACCAGAGCAGGAACAGGCCTTGCAACGCCCGCCCGCTCAAACCCGGGATGCCGCTCCAGTTCTGCACGGCGGTCAGCAGGAAACCAGCGACGATGGCGGCGGCAAAGCCGTAGAGCATCTCGTGGCGGTGCCAGGCGAGCATGCCCCCGGGCGGCGTGGGGGCCAGTACCCCGGCGAGTACGCTGGCCCATAACAGCAAGGCGACCAGCGCAAACAAACTGCCGCCCAGGAAGAATGGGCGAAAACCCAGGCCCCAGACGGCCTGGCGTGGGCGTGAAGCGATAGGTTGCACGAGCATGGGCAGTCCTTGGTTCGTTCAGTAGGCTTCAATTGGGGTAAGATCACGATCCGTGCCAGCTTCAAAGCCTTTGAATATCAAGGTGATGGCACCTCTTCGGGTCCGAATGACATGCGTGTGATGCTGTCATTGGGACTTGCTGTTATGTCGTATTGACTCGCTTCAGGGTTCAGCCGGTTCGCTGCCGGCTGGCGCAACGCTACAGGATTCACGTTTTGTCCGACCTCTCGAAAAATCCGCTGCTGCAGTACATGGCCCGCCTGGCCCCATCCAGTCAGCAAACCATGCGCTACATCCTTCAGGACGCCGCCGACCGGCTGGGCTTTGTCGACTGCAACATAGTCGATGTGCCCTGGCATCGGCTCGAGCCCGGCCACGTGATTGCCCTGGTGGCGGCCCTGCGTGCCGACGGTTACGCGCCCAACAGCTCGTCGTTGTACGTCAACGCCATTCGCGGGGTGATGAACGAAGCCTGGCGCCAGGGCCTGATTGACCACGAGCAGTTGCTGCGCATCCGCGAGGTCAAGCCGGCCACTGGCACCCGCCTGCCGCCCGGGCGCAACCTGCGGCGCAGCCTGATTCGCGAGTTGATGGACGTGTGCGCAGCCGACCCGCGCCCACAAGGCGTGCGCGACGCGGCGATCATTGCCTTGCTGTATGGCACTGGCATGCGCAAGTCGGAGTCGGTCGACATCAACCTTGAGCAGGTCGATTTCGAGGCCCGCAGCCTGCAGGTGGTGGGCAAGGGCAACCACCAGTTGGTCAAGTACGCACCACCTTGGGCTTTCGAGAAACTGCAGGCATGGCTCGACCTGCGCCGCCAGGACCTGCCGGCCGGTGCCGAGGACGACCCGTTCCTGTTCAACCGCATCCGCCGCGGCAGCCACATCACCCGGGCGCGTATCACCAAGCATGCCATCTACTACATTGCCCGCCAGCGCGGCGCGCAGGTTGGGGTGAAGATCATGCCGCATGACTTCCGCCGGGCGTTCATCACCCGGGTGATCGAGGAGCACGACCTGTCGATTGCGCAGAAGCTGGCGCACCATGCCAACATCCAGACCACCGCAATCTACGACCGGCGCGACGACAACGAACGTCGGCGTGCCGTGGACCGTTTCGATTACTGATATCGATTGGGGCTGCTTTGCAGCCCTTCGCGGGCTTGCCCGCTCCCACAGGGTTGAAGGATAAGGTTTGCCTGTGGGAGCGGGCGAGCCCGCGAAGGGCCGCAAAGCGGCCCCAACACTCTGTCTGTCTGGCACCGAAACAGGGCCTGAGCGCGCCCCCGCTTTGTGCGCCATACCCCTGTATGCCCGATGCCAGAGCGGCCGCGACAAAAGTTTCATCTGCCTTCACCTGCGGAGTTGGCCCGCAACCTGCTATATCCAGCCTGCGAATTTGATCGAGTGGTCAGGCCGCGCGCGCTGACAGCTGCCCGCGCCGGACCCTCTAAACGGCCAGCAGGCCACGGATTTCAGGGGCCGCAGGATGTCGCTAGCGGAGCAGATCGAACAACAACAGGACGATGCAGGCTGGAGCGCCCACCTGCAGTTGCGCTTTGTCAGGCGCGATGATGTGACCCGCCTTGGTGCGTGGCGGCATTTCGGACCTCTTTTGGTGCAGCGGCCTTTCTACCCGGAAGGTGCAGCGTGCCACGTCTACGTGCTGCACCCACCGGGTGGCATCGTCGCTGGCGACCGGCTGGAGCTGGACATCCACCTGGAAACGGGCAGCCATGCGCTGCTGACCATGCCCGGCGCCAGCAAGTTCTACCGCAGCATCGGCCCGACGGCGAGGCTGGCCCAGCGCTTTCATCTGGCCGCCGGCAGCACTCTGGAATGGCTGCCACAAGACAGCATTTTCTTTTCCGGCGCCCGCGCCAGCCTCGACAGCCGCTTCACCCTCGAACCGGGCGCCCGCCTGCTGGCCTGGGAAACCCTGTGCCTGGGGCGCCCGGTGATGAACGAGCGTTTCGACCAGGGCGCCCTTGACAGCCGTTTGCACATTGAACTGCCCAACGAAACCGGCCTGCATGAACGCCTGCGTATCGAAGGCGGGCAACTGGGCAAGCTGGGCGGGCACCCGTTGCTTGCCACCTTTTGCGCCGCACCTGCCGACCAGGCCGTGCTGGAGCAGGTTCGCCCGCTGCTCGATGAGCTGGGCAATCCAGCCGGCGCAACCCTGCTTGGGTCGTTGCTGGTGATCCGCCTGCTCGACCATGACAACCAACACCTGCAACACACCCTGCAACGCCTGTGGCATGTGCTGCGCCCGGCCGTCCTCGGCCTGCCAGCCTGCCCGCCGCGTATCTGGGCCACCTGAGAGAGCGCCATGGAGCTGACCCCGAGAGAGAAAGACAAATTGCTGCTGTTCACCGCCGCGCTGCTGGCCGAACGGCGCCTGGCCCGTGGCCTGAAGCTCAACTACCCGGAAGCCGTGGCGCTGATCAGTGCCGCCGTGCTGGAGGGGGCACGCGATGGCCGCACCGTCGCCGAGCTGATGAGCCTGGGGCGCGAGGTACTGACCCGCGAGCAGGTGATGCCCGGCATCGCCGAAATGCTCCACGACGTGCAGGTTGAAGCAACCTTCCCGGATGGCACCAAGCTGGTGACCGTGCATGACCCCATCGTCTGAAACCGCCAAGGAGTGCCGCATGATCCCAGGTGAAATCCAGGTCGCCGCTGGCGACATCGAGCTGAACAGTGGCCGTGACACGGTCAGCGTTAGCGTGGCCAACCACGGCGACCGCCCGGTGCAGGTTGGCTCGCACTACCACTTCTACGAAGTCAACGAAGCACTGGTGTTCGAGCGCGCAGCAACCCTGGGCTTTCGCCTGGACATCCCGGCCGGCACCGCCGTGCGTTTCGAACCAGGCCAGGCGCGTACCGTGCAACTGGTGGCCTACGCCGGCAAGCGCGAGGTCTATGGCTTCCAGGGCAAGGTGATGGGCGCACTGGAGGGCAGGGCATGAGCCGGATTTCCCGCCAGGCCTATGCCGACATGTTCGGCCCCACCGTGGGTGACCGCGTGCGCCTGGCCGACACTGCGCTGTGGGTAGAGGTAGAAAAGGACTTCACGATTTATGGTGAAGAGGTCAAGTTTGGCGGCGGCAAGGTCATCCGCGATGGCATGGGGCAGGGCCAGATGCTGGCCGCCGAGGCCATGGACCTGGTACTGACCAACGCCCTGATCATCGACCACTGGGGCATCGTCAAGGCTGATATCGGCATCAAGCACGGGCGCATCGCCGTGATCGGCAAGGCCGGCAACCCCGATGTGCAGCCAGGCGTCAACGTGCCGGTAGGGCCCGGCACCGAAGTGATCGCCGCCGAGGGCAAGATCGTTACCGCAGGTGGCGTCGATTCGCATATCCATTTCATCTGCCCGCAGCAGGTGGACGAGGCGCTGAACAGCGGTGTTACCACCTTCATTGGCGGCGGTACCGGGCCGGCCACCGGCACCAACGCCACCACCTGCACCCCCGGCCCCTGGTACCTGGCGCGCATGCTCCAGGCCGCCGACAGCCTGCCGATCAACATCGGTTTGCTGGGCAAGGGCAATGCTTCGCGGCCTGAAGCGTTGCGCGAGCAGATCGCGGCCGGTGCTGTCGGCCTCAAGTTGCATGAAGACTGGGGTTCTACACCCGCAGCCATTGACTGCTGCCTGGGTGTGGCCGAGGAAATGGACATCCAGGTGGCGATCCACACCGACACCCTCAACGAGTCTGGCTGCATCGAGGACACCCTGGCGGCGATTGGCGACCGCACCATCCACACATTTCACACCGAAGGTGCCGGTGGCGGCCATGCGCCGGACATCATCCGCGCGGCGGGGCAGGCCAATGTGCTGCCGTCCTCGACCAACCCGACCCTGCCGTACACGGTCAACACTGTGGACGAACACCTGGACATGCTCATGGTCTGCCACCACCTGGACCCGAGCATTGCCGAGGATGTGGCCTTCGCCGAATCACGCATCCGCCGCGAAACCATCGCCGCCGAGGACATCCTTCACGACATGGGCGCCTTTGCCATGACCTCGTCCGACTCCCAGGCCATGGGCCGGGTTGGCGAAGTGGTGCTGCGTACCTGGCAGGTCGCGCACCAGATGAAGCTGCGCCGTGGGCCGCTGGCACCGGATACCAGCTACAGCGACAACTTCCGGGTAAAGCGCTATATCGCCAAGTACACCATCAACCCGGCACTCACCCATGGCATCGGCCACGAAGTGGGCTCGGTGGAAGCCGGCAAGCTGGCCGACCTGGTGCTGTGGGCGCCGGCGTTCTTCGCGGTCAAGCCGGCCTTGGTGATCAAGGGCGGGATGATCGTCACCGCGCCCATGGGCGACATCAACGGTTCCATCCCCACGCCTCAGCCGGTGCACTACCGGCCAATGTTCGGCGCCTTGGGCGCGGCGCGGCATGCCACGCGCATGACCTTCCTGCCCCAGGCGGCAATGGACCGCGGCCTGGCCGAGGAGCTGAACCTGCGCAGCCTGATAGGTGTGGCCCACGGCTGCCGCCGGGTACGCAAGCCGGACATGGTCCACAACACCCTGCAGCCGCTGATCGAAGTCGATGCGCAGACCTACCAGGTGCGTGCCGATGGCGAATTGCTGGTCTGCGAGCCGGCCCGCGAGCTGCCGCTGGCCCAGCGTTACTTCCTGTTCTGAAGGAGCACAGATGATTGTCTTGACCCGCCGTATCACCGACCCCGGCACCCTGGCTGTCAGCGGCACCGTCACCCTGGACGTGGACAGCCGCATCAAGAGCCGCCTGCGGGTAACCCTGGACGATGGCCGCGAGGCAGGGCTGATGCTCGAGCGCGGCCACCTGCTGCGTGGGGGGGAACTGCTGGCTGATGCCGAAGGTAGCCAGTTGATTCGCGTACTGGCAGCGCCCGAAGCGGTGTCCACGGTGCGCTGCACCGACCCGCACCTGCTGGCCCGCGCAGCCTATCACCTGGGTAACCGCCATGTGCCGCTGCAGATCGAGCCTGGCCTGTTGCGCTTCCAGCACGACCATGTGCTGGACGACATGCTGCGTGGCCTGGGGCTGACGGTAGAAGCCGAACAAGCACCGTTCGAACCCGAAGCCGGTGCCTACCAGAGCGCAGCGCATGGCCACAGCCATGCCCACGGCCACGATCACCCATTTGTACGCCTGCCTGCCCATTCCTGAACTGCCCTGGAGCAACCCATGAAAAAGACTTTCGCCCTGTTTCTGCTGATGCTGGCCCTGCCGGCTTTCGCCCACCCTGGCCACGACAGCAACCCGCTGCAGGATGGCCTGCTGCACCCGCTGACTGGCCTTGATCACTTGCTGATGCTGTTGGGCACCGGCGTGCTCGCCGCGTTGACCCGGCGCAGCCTGACGCTGCCCTTGGCAACCCTGGCGGCGATGTTCGGTGGCGCAGTGTGTGGCCACCTGTTCGGTGACGTGCTGGGCATGGAAACCCTGATTGCCGCGTCGCTGCTGGTGGCTGCTGGGGCGGTGCTGTTGCCCAGCCGCCAACTGCTGTTGGCCATGGCCATGCCGGTGTTCGCCCTGTTTCACGGCTGGGCCCATGGCGTGGAGGCCACGCCAAGTGCGTTCTGGCAGTTCAGCGCCGGCTTCGTGACGGTAAGCGGCCTGTTGCTGGCGGCCGGCTTCGCGGTCGGTTGCCTGTTGCGCCGCCACAGCGGCCTGCAGAAAGCCTTTGGCGGTGGCCTGCTGGCCGGCGCCGCGCTGGTGCTGGCCGGTTGATGAACAGCGACCTGGCGTTGCTGCGCCTGCTGCAGCTGGCCAGCCCCGGCTTGCCGGTGGGTGGCTTCACCTACTCGCAAGGCCTGGAGTGGGCGGTGGAGGCGGGCTGGGTACGGGGCGTGGACGGTTTCGCTGCCTGGCAGCGTGAACAGGTCCAGGACACCTTGGCCTGCCTCGACTGGCCGGTACTGGCGCGCCTGTACCACGCCTGCCAAGCCGAGGATGCCGAAGCCTTCGGCCACTGGAGCCGCTTCTTGCTGGCCAACCGCGAAACTGCCGAGCTGCGCCTGGAAGAACAGCAACGCGGCGCAGCGTTGGCGCGGCTGCTCGACGGCTGGCAACTGGGCCAGGCGCCGGCCTGGCGCGCGAGCCTTGAACTTACCCAGTTGGGCGGCATGGCCTGGTTGGCCGCGCACTGGGCAATCCCGCTGCGCCAGCTGGCCTTGGGCCACGGCTTTGCCTGGCTGGAAGGCGCGGTGATGGCCGGGGTCAAGCTGGTGCCGTTCGGCCAGCAAGCTGCCCAGACCTTGCTGCGCGACCTGGGTGCGGACTTGCCCGCGGCCCTCGACCAGGCACTGGCCCTGGGCGATGACCAGCTCGGTGGTGGCCTGCCGCTGCTGGCCATTGCCTCATCGCGTCACGAAACCCAATACACCCGTTTATTCCGTTCCTGAGGATTGCCTGCATGCAAAGCTATCAACAACCCCTGCGCGTCGGTGTCGGCGGCCCGGTCGGCTCTGGCAAGACCGCACTGCTGGAAGCGCTGTGCAAAGCCATGCGCGATCACTACCAGATCGCCGTGGTCACCAACGACATCTACACCAAGGAAGACCAGCGCATCCTCACCGAAGCGGGCGCCCTGGAGCCTGAACGTATCGTTGGCGTGGAAACCGGCGGCTGCCCGCACACGGCAATTCGTGAGGACGCCTCGATGAACCTGGCGGCGGTCGAAGCGCTGGCGCGCAAGTTTGGCAACCTGGAAGTGATCTTCGTAGAAAGTGGCGGTGACAACCTCAGTGCCACGTTCAGCCCGGAGCTGGCCGACCTGACCATCTACGTGATCGACGTGGCCGAAGGCGAGAAAATCCCGCGCAAAGGGGGGCCGGGTATTACCAAGTCGGATTTCCTGGTAATCAACAAGACCGACCTGGCGCCTTATGTGGGGGCTTCGCTGGAAGTAATGGAGCGCGACACCCAGCGCATGCGCCCGCAGCGGCCTTGGACCTTCAGTAACCTGAAGAAGGGCGAGGGGCTGCAGGCGGTGATCGACTTCATCGTCGAGCGCGGGATGTTGGGTGTACGCGGCTGAAGGACATGCGCTCCACATTGAAAATGTTGGGGCCGCTTCGCGGCCCCATGGCAACAAACCTAGTTGTGGCAGCAATGCGGCTTTCCCGGCTGCCCTTCATAGCGGTCATGGTGCCGCACCCAGTCCATGGTCCCGCCTTCGTTGCGCCCCAGTGGCGCAATGTCGAGGAAGTTGTAGGTGTTGACCAGGATATCCAGCCCGCGGGCATAGGTTGAGTAGGTGTGGTACACGCTGCCGTCCGCTTCGCGGTAGAACGCACTCAGGCCGGGCAGTTCGCTTTCACTGCCGTCATACGGCTCATAGTTGTACTGCCGCTCACCTTCACTGCCAACACTCACGCCGAAGTCTTCGTTAAACCCGCTGCCGCTTGATGAATACCAGGGGAACTGCCAGCCCATGCGCTGGCGGAACGCCTGGAACTCGGCATAGGGCGCCCGTGACACCGCCACCAGCGACACATCGTGATGCGCCAGGTGCAGGTTGGCGCCGTCAAAGTGGTCGGCCAGGAACGAGCAACCGGGGCAGCCCTCGTTCCAGCCCTCGACGAACATGAAGTGGTAAAGCAACAGCTGGCTGCGGCCCGCGAACAGGTCGGCCAGGCTCAGCTCGCCGTCTGGCCCGTGAAAGCGATAGTCGTGTTCGACCTTGACCCAGGGCAGGGCGCGACGGGCTGCGCTTAGCGCGTCGCGGTGGTGGGTAAAGGCTTTTTCGTGCAGCCACAGTTGCCGGCGGGCCGCCAGCCACTGGCTGCGGGAAACCACCGGGTGCCTGCTTTCGCTTGTGCTCATGGTGCTGTCTCCACGCTGGGGGATTCACACACTAGTCGAGCACGCCCAGGTTGAATCGACAGGCACCGGTGGCCGGGCGATGAGTGGTACGGCACTCAGCCCGAATGGGCGATATGCCCCTCGCCCAGTTCATCTGCGGTGTCATCTTCCCCTGGCAGCGCGGTGATCACACTGAAGTCACTGACCTCTACCTTGCCTCCGCCATAGCCCAGCAAATGGAAGGAAAACGCCTTGCGCTCGGTCGGGTTGTCAAAGCTGAATTCCATTTCCAGTGGCTCGTCTGCTGTGACTTTCACCTCTGCAGGCAGGCCCAGCGGCACATCCTGCTCCAGCTGCTTGGCCTTGAGCTGGATATAGGCCGCGCGCTTGGGGTCTAGCGAGCGAACCTTGACCCGCACGCGGGTATGCGAGCCCTCGGGCATTTCCAGGTACTGGGCGCCGATCAGGTTGTCGGCCCAGTCATCATGAATGCGCTTGCGCAGTTTGATCGGCGAAGGGCCGCCGAACTGGTAGCGCAGGTTGAGCGGGGTTTGCATCAGGGACTGATCGAGTACCCCGGCCAGGGCGCCGATCTGCTGGCCAAGCAAGCTGTCGCCCGGGCCAAGGTAGCGGGCCTGGTCGGCGATGAAGCCCTCACTGGCGTAACGCCGGCAGCGCTGCTGGAAGTCGCATTCGGTGAACACGCCCTGGCCGTTGTGGTAGCGCAGCATGCCGTTGGTATAGGAGATCATCTCGCGGCCGGTGTCGTAGTCGCGGTACAACGAGCGACCACCCAGCGCCACCGGAATGGGCAGGGCAAAGTAGTCGAGCAGGGAGGTGGCCAGGTCGATATGGCCGTAGGTACCACGCTTGATGTGCGGCAGCTGTGCCTGCTCTGGCGCCAGGGTGAGGTTGAAGCCCCAGGACGAGGCCAGGCGCACGCCATCGATGCCGTGCGACTCGTCAGAGGTCACCACCACCAAGGTGTCCTTGAGCACGCCCTGGCGCTCAAGGTTATCGAGAAACGCCCCGAGTGCGTCGTCCAGGTAGGCGACCGCTGCCTGTTTCGGCGTGTCGTAGCGCTCAAGGTATTCGGCCGGTGCTGAATACGGCTGGTGGGTACCTACCGTCAGCAGGGTCAGCATCCAGGGTTTGTCCTGTTTCTGCAGCTGGCCGACGTAGTCCAGGGCACCTTCGAAGAAGGCCCGGTCGTCCTTGCCCCACGGGAAGTCCAGGTAGTTCTTGTTGCGGAACCATTCCAGGCCGTGCACCGCGTCGAAGCCGATGTGCGGCATGATGCGGTCCTTGGCCATGAAACGCAGGCCGGCGCCCTGCAGGTAGTGGGTAGTGAAGCCGGCTTGGCGCAACTGTGCCGGCAGGCAGGCCTGGTTGCGTTCGTTCTGGGTCAGCAGTTCCACGCCCTTGGGCGTGCCGTTGGCCAGCTTGTCGTAGTCACCGCACAGCATTGCGTACAGGCCGCGGATGGTCTGGTGGGTGTGCAGCACGTAGTCCGGGGTGTTCATGCCGCGCTCGGCCCACTGGCTAAGCTTGGGCATCAGGTCTTCGTCGAAGCGGCTGTGCAGGGCCCGGCGGTTGGGCCGCAGGTAGGCGCCGGGGATACCTTCTACAGTAATGACCAGCAGGTTGCGGGCGCTGCCTGGGCCCGCGAGCAGGCGCTGGCCGTGCAGGTCGGATTGGGTCAGGCCACTGCTGGGCAGTGGGGTGAAGGGTTGCGTTTGGCCCATCCAGCCTTCGACCCGGCGCTGCAGGCTGCTGGCCCCGGCAGTCATCAGTTGGTGGGTAAGGTTGTATTGCCGCCACTGGTCGGCGTCGGAAGGTGCCAGTTGCTGGCTGCCCCAATGGGCGCCAAACAGCAGCAGTGGAATGGCCCAGGCCTTGCGCGGCAGCGGCTGGCCGCGGTGCGCGCGGCTGCGCCAGGCGCTCGCCATCCAGGCCAGCAGGGCCGCCCCCAGCGCCCAGGGTAGCCAGGCATGGGCCAAGCCGCCGCCGGTGGAGTTCTCCATGAATTGCGGGTCGACCAGGTACGCCAGGTCGGCGCTGGTCGGCAAGCGCCCCACCGCGCTCACCAGTTCGGCCGAGGCCACCCAGAGGGCCGCCCAGGCCAGCAGCACGGGCAGGGCCAGCCACCACGGCCGGCGGTGCAGCAGCAAGACCAGCAAGCTGCCGAGGGCGAGGTCGGACAGATAGCCGAACGGGTTGGACCAGCCCAGCATGGCGCGCGTACCCAGTGGGATCACCAGTACCAAGGCCGCCAAGGCGACAAGCCGGGTACGTGAGTGGTCTGACAGGTTCTTCACAAAAACTTCCCTTTTGCCATTAAATCGTCATGCGTCTGTGCTTGATGATATCAGGCCGGGGCAGGGAAAGCGGTCGGCTACAAGGCTGGTAACCAAAAGCCGGGCCCGCTTGCGCAGGCCTGGCCGATGGCAAGTATCAGAAGTAGTAGGGGAATTTCAGGCTGAAGGAGAAGTCTGGCGCGTCGTCGGTCAGACCAATGGACAGGTTGGGGACGATGGTCAGGTTGTTGGTGGCGGCGAAGGTCAAGCCGATGTTGAAGTTGGCCGCGTTGTAGTCACTGTTGGAGATTGATTGCCACTCGCCGCCATCGGGTTTGATCTTGCTCTTGCTGGCAAACTGGTCGGAGACCGAGAACGACATACTCATCTTCTCGTTCAGGGCAAAGGCGATACCGCCGCCGATCTGCCAGGAGTCGCCCAGCTTCACGTCACCCGGCACTTTGCTGTTGACCTGTGGGCTGATGTCGCTGAACGAGTCCTCCATGTTGTAGGTGTAGGACAGGCTGCCGAACAGCACGGCGGGGTCGAAGGTCTTGACCAGCGAGATGCCGGGCGTGATCGACCAGACGCCGTTACCGGTCGGCAGGCTTTCTGGCACCGACAGGTTGTCGTTGCCCGCGACCTGGCGCAGCTTGATGCCATAAGGGTCTTTGCCTGTGGGTGCCTTGATCCGCAAGGTGGCGACGGCATCTGGCCAGGTTTCGGACTCATCGAGGAACTTGTACGCAACCCCAACGTTGACATCGCCGATCTCCGGGTCGCGGGTTACGCTGGCATCGGAAGTACTCGCCCCGGCGCCGCCTGCACCACCGGAAGAGTAGGTGGATTCGCGATACACCACCGGGACGTTGATGTCGAACTGCCAGCGTTGCGCCATGTTGTAGCGGGCAGTCATGTCCAGGGTCCAGTTGTCTGCCTTGACCCGGTCCAGGTTGATACTGCCGAGGAAGATCGAGTCCAGCGCCAGGAAGCCGTTGAGCACCAGTGCCCGGGTATCGTAGTGGGTATAGGTGAGGCCCGTTTCGAAGCTGAACTTGCCGCCGCCGAAGAAACCGCTGGCTTCGTCATAGAGGTTGGAAACGCTTTGCGCAGGCTCCGAGTCGGCTGTCAGCGCCTGGCCATAGGAACTACCAGTGGTGCCTGGCGCGCCAGACGCGACTGTCTGTGCGCCCTTGACACCTTCGGCGGGGGACTTGACCAACCGTTTGGGCTGCGGCGCTGCAGGGGCTTCCTCTACCTGACGCACGCGCTGCTCCAGCACCATCAGCGCTTGCTGCTGGGCTTCATAGCGACGTTTCAGTTCGATCAGTTCCTGCTTGAGGGCCTCGACCTGAGGGTCAGCAGCTGCGTAGATCAATGTGGCCGGGGCCAGGGTTGTCAAGCACACAAAAGCTTTGAGCGTTAAAGATCGGTGCATGGAGTTGCCGTCCCTTCCAACTACTTTTGATGAGACTGAGCGTAGATCAGTATCCGAAGGTACGAAGACCTTTGAGCTGGTCCAGGCTACCGTTCAGCGAAGCGGCTGTTGGTACGCTTTCGCGCATGACCACATTGAGCGAAGTAACGTTGTTGACGCGGTTGCCGTTGCCGAGCAGCGTGGAGTTCTGCATCAGCCCGCCTTGCGCCAGGCGCTGTACGCTGCTGCCTTGGTTATTGCTGGCATTGATATTGAATTGCACGCCCACGCCGCTGGCGGATACGCTGAGCGCGCCTGCGCCGTTTTCACCAACCAGCGTCTGCCCGGCGGCCAGCGCCTGGCCTTGCGGCTGCACGGCGGGCGCCTGGTTGCCCTTGGTCACGTTGATGTCGACGTTGTTGTAAGCCGCATTATTGTCGCCAGCGGCGCGCACCACCTGGGTGACACCTTCGGTGGTGTTGAGGCCGCTGCCGCCCGTCACGGTGCCCGTGCCAGCTGCAGCTGGGGTGCCTGAGGCGCTCCCCGTGCCTTTTTCGTCAATCATCGAGACATAGAATTGAGGCTTGATGGTCGACTGTTGCACCTGCAGGGTGCTTGTCGCGCCAATCACGTCCCCCTTGGCATTCTGCCAGGTGCTGGACATGACTATGCCGAAACTCACGATACGCCCCGGCATGACGTAGCGACCACGCAAGCTCGCCAATTCCTGATCCTTCAGTTCAATGGGTTTGAATGTTTCTGCGTGGATTGGCAGGCTGGCTGCCAGGCAAGCCACTGCGAGCCAGAGTGGATTCTTCATGGGATGCTCCCGGAGCGTCATGCTCCTTATCGTTAGAAGAGTCGTAGTCGTTAGAAGAAGTCGCTTTTGATAAAGCCGAAGTCCAACAGCTCTGTGTCCTTGACGGGCGTGAAATTGTTCACGCGGCCTTTGGCGGTCAATGGCAGAGGCGGGTCGAGCAGAACATTGCTTTTGTCGTAACCCTGGCCGATGACGGCGAAAATGATGCCATTCCAGCCCTTCAGGAAGTCGTCCACCTTGTAGCGCTTGTGGCCCAGCACCGGGTCCCCTACGTATACCCAGCCCTTGTCTACTTTTTGCATGACCACGAAATGCTTGTAGCCGCGAACGTCCATCAGCACCACGACCGGAATGCGCACGTCATGCAGGGTGTCGGGCGCTACCCGGTAACCGCGGGCACGCATGCCCAGGCTTTCCACATAGCGCTTCATGTCGAGCATCGAGAAGCCTTGGGTGCGCACCAGGTCTTGGTCGGCGTGTGCCAGCATGCCTTCGATGATCTGTTGTTCGTCCACGTCCAGCCAGTAGGCCTGGCGCAGGATGGTTGCCAGCGCGGCGGCGCCGCAGCTGAAGTCTGTTTTCTGTTGCACCAGGTCGGCGAACTTGCGCTCCCGTATGCTCTGGATAGGTTTGAACACGACAGCGCCGCCCGGCAGGACGGACAGCGGCATTTGTGCAGCTTCGCTCACGCTGGCCAGGCACAGCAAAAACGCCAAGGCGAAAATGCGCATGATCGGATGCCTTCTGGTTCAGTTGAAGAAAGGCCCCCCGAAGGGGGCCTCAAGCGCAGCGTTTAGAACGAGGTGTTGGAAATGGCCAGCGAGTTGCTTTGCTGGTTGCCGACACCGGCTGCCACGTTCACGCCCAGGTTGCCGCTGCCACCATTCACCGAACCGCTCAGGGTTGCAGTGTTGGTCACAGGGTTGGCCCAGCCGGTTGGGGTCAGCACTTGGAAGGACACGGTGTTGCTCAGCTCGTAGGCGTCGCTTTCGCTGTAGCTCTTAGCCACGTCGTTCGAGGATTGCTTGGCTTTCTCACCCGATTTCTCGAATGCCGACTCCGATGCATTGGCATAGGACGAATCGTGAGCCTTCTCATACGAAGAGTCGCGAGACTTCTCGTAGGAAGATTCGCGAGTCTTGTCGTACGAAGAGTCGCGAGAGCGGTCGTAGGAAGACTCTTTCGACTTGTCGAACGACGAGTCGAACGCTTTTTCGAACGACGAGTCGTACGAGCTATCGTGCGATTTGTCGATCGACGCATTGAGCGATGCGTTCAGCGAGGCATCGAAGCTGTCAGTACGAGTACGTTCGCGACGGCCGTCATCGGTGGTGTGAGTACGGGTAGCATCGGCAGCGGCTGCCAGGGTGGCGTTCAGGCTGGCACTGCTGGACGAGCTGGCAGTGTTGCTGGCAGAACCACTGGCATTCCAGCTGTTCGAGCCGCTGGCGCTGGCGCTATTCGAGCCACTGGCATTGGAGCTGTTCGAGCCGCTGGCGCTGGAGCTCTTGGAGCCGCTGGCGTTCATGCTGCTAGAGCCACTGGAGTTCCAGGAGCTGGAGCCGCTGTTGCTGGCGCTTTGCGAGCCGGCCACGCTGAAGCTCGAAGACGAGCTGCGGTCATCGCTGGAGTTGAAGGTGCCTTCACGCGAGCTCGAACCGCTTTTGGTGGTAGTGAACGTCAGCGTGTCCACACGATAGGTGCGGTCGGCGTTGTTGTTCACAGTCAGGCCAGGGCCGTTCTGGTCGGCAGAGGCGGTGGCGGTTGCGTTACCCAGTGGCGCGCCAGTGTTGGCAATGGCCATGGTGTTTTTCTGCTGGTTCAGGTCGCCGCCAGCGATGTTGACACCAACGTTGCCTTCTGCGCCATCGGCCGAGCCGCTCATTACAGCCGAAGACTGGGTGGACCAGTTGTCGACCCGGTTGTTGTTGCTGTACTGGCGAACTTCGGCAGTGGCTTCGGCAGAACCGAACACGAAGCTGTTATCCAGGCTCGACTCGGAGGACGCGTTGGCGATAGCTGCAGCGTTGTCCTGCTGGTTACCGTTACCGGCTGCCACGTTGACCCCAACGTTGCCGCTAGCTCCAGTGGCCGATTCGCTCATCTCGGCCTCGTTGATGGTCCCTGCGTTGAAGATGTTGTTACCGGTGCTGCGCTGGCTGTCCATGGCGTTGGCAGTGGCATACACAGGGATCTTGGTTGGAGGAGGCGTGTGTTGGCCGTTATGGTGGCCATTGTGGTGCCCGCCACGCCGGTCGCTCTGATCAGCAGCTTGTACAGCAACAGCCATGACCGCAGCAATTGCGAAAACCAGAGGCTTGATTGCCATCGAGGGTTTCATGGTGATTCTCCGTACTCTATTTAGGTTAAGTGTTGTTCTTAACTGAAAGGGTCAATCCGCGACCCGTATGCTCAAGGTGTTGGCCATGCGGTTTCCCACCCCGGCACTCTGGTTCAACTGAACCACCCCACGGCTACCGGTGAAGGCCTGGTCACTGGTAGTGACCTGGCGATGGCCAGTTGTGGTGTCAGTTGGGCCGGAGCTGTTGAGCAGCGCCACGTTCTGTTGCATGAGGACGCTGTCGTCGATGCTTTGCGGTTGTGCACCAATGCTGATACTTAGTGCGTTGGCTTGCTGGGTATTGGCGCCGGCGCTCTGGTTGACCCCCAGTGCGCCGCTGCCGTTGCTGAAGGCGTTGCCCTGGATGGTCGAGCGGGCGTCCATCCTGGGGTCGGCGGGCGTGTTCAGGCGTTGCCGTATCTGGGTACTGGCGTTCGCTTCTGGCCCGACCGCGATGGCTCGCGCATTGGCCTGTTGCTGCTGGTCGCCAGCGGCCTGGTTGACGGAGAAGTTGCCTTGGTAGCGGGCGCCGGAGCTGTCGATGTCGGCGTTGTTGATGACGGGAACCAGGGATTGCGCAAAGGCCGGAGCACTGCAAAGGGCGGCCAGAATCAGCAGCGTGTGCTTCATCTCACTTGCCTCCGCCGGTCAGAATCTGCAACGGCGCGAGGCCGCGTTGCACGCTCGAGTTGACCATGTTCGAGATGCCATTGCCCGACCCCGTTCCGCGACCACCCGACAGGTTGGGCAATTGCGACTGGTTGCCAAGGTTGCCGCCCAGGTTGTTGGTCTGCTGGGTGATCATGTTGCTGATACCAGCGCCACTGCTGATGGTGGCGAAGTCACCGTCACTCAGCTCGTTGGTTTGTTTGAGCACATGGGCAGAAGGGTTGGCGTTGACCGTGGTGGGGTTCGGGTCAGGGATCAGGGGCGGTACTGTCGCGTTGCGCGTCTGTACATCGCGGGTGATGATGATGATCCCCTTGTCCGCCTGGGCTGTCAGGCTCAGCGATGCCAGTACACAACCCGCTAGCAGCAGGTGATAAAGGCCTTTGTCAGTTTTCCTCACGACGGCAATTCCTTCTTTGTGCGCTGGCCCTGTTCAGCGATGCCAGGAAGAGAGCAGAAGGTGTGCCGCTTTTGAGAATGACTTTCAGATCAATCAGTTAAGGCAGATGGATGACAAACTGCGACGGATTCTGTCTCAGCGGTGAAACAGGCAGCCGCGAGCTTTACTGGCTAAGCCACCAGTAGCCTTGACTGGAAGGGTTTTTGCAGGTGTGTATCACGAGCTTGACACTGCCCCCGGAACGGGGTGAAGCCCCGCATTTTCGGGGGGTTTGCCCCACCGGGGTGTGTCAGTGGCTTAACACTCGGTGGGGCAGGCTGGCATATCGCTATCAATGAGCTTAGCCACTGCCTGCAGGGCCAGCAACTGGCGCTGCGGCCAATTGCCCTCAATTATCTGGTGCGCTTGGTTATGCCGTTTCAGCCACTGCAGGCTGTCGTCGAAAAAGCGTTGGCGCTCGCTTAGCTCGGGTTGGCTGCGCTGGCCATCGGCAACCCAATCCACACCTTGCGGGCTTAGCACCAGGTGCAGGTGGTAATGCCGTGCCAGCAATGCCTGTTCCAGCCAAGCCGGGCAGTCATCGAACAGGGCGTGGCTCCAGAGCATGTTGCTGAGCAGGTGGGTATCGAGGATCAACAGCGGCGGCGCTTGCTCACGGGCGTGGTCTTCCCAGGCCAACTGGCCGCGGGCAATGGCAGGGATATCGGCGTAGCAGGTATCGCGGCATTCCCGGTCAATGAAGTGGCGCACGTACTCGGCCACCACCACGCCGCCGAAATGCGCCTGGATCACCCCGCTGAGCCAGCTTTTGCCGCTGGATTCGGGGCCGCACAACACCAGGACTTTCATGGCCTGTTGCGCATTCATGGCTGCACCAGCGCCGGGTCACGGCGCCATTCCTGCCAACCGCGCACGGCGATCAGAGTGAGCACGGCGAAGAAGCCGGCAGTGAAATACAGCTGTTGGTGCAGATACTGGCCGACGTAGACAATGTCTACGACCACCCACAGCGGCCAGCACTGCAGGCGCTTTTGGGCCATCCACAGTTGTGCCACCAGGCTGAAGCCGGTCAGGGTGGCGTCCAGCCAGGGCAGGGCGGCGTCGGTCCAGTTGGCCATGGCGGCGCCCAGGGCGGCACTTAGCAGCACCCCGGCGGCCAGGCCAGTGAACAGTGCCGGGCGCTGCAGGCGGGAGACCTGGCGGGCATTTTCGGCGTGGCCAGGGCGCTTCCATTGCCACCAGCCGTACAGTTGCAGGATGGCGTAGGCCAATTGCAGCAGCATGCCGGAGTACAGTTTTACCTCGTAGAACAGCCAGCCATAGATCAGCACCATGACCAGGCCTATCGGCCAGCACCAGGCGTTCTGCTTGACCGTGAGCCAGACAGCGGTGACGCCGAGGACGGCGGCGATGAGTTCAAGGCCGGACATCGGCGATCCTTGGAGACTGCGGGGGAGGGGCGCGATTGTAGCGGGTCGAAGAGTGAAGGTGTATAGCGTCGGGGCTGGGATGCGCTCGAACTTGAGGGAGCAATTGTCTTGTGCCAACTCTACAAGCTGGCCAGGAACCCTGTGGGAGCGGCTTCAGCCGCGAACACCGGCGTAGCCGGTGCCATATACCGCGTCGCCTTCTTCGCGGGTGAACCCGCTCCCACCACGACCGCGTCGCCTTTTTTAAGTTATACCCGGAACTGGCGCAGCAACTGCTCCAGCTCTTCGCTCAACTGCTCCAGCGCCACCCCGGCATCGCTGGACTGCCGCGCCGCATCAGCGGTCTGCTGGGACAATCCGGCGGTATCCAGCACATTGCGGTTGATCTCCTCAACCACATGCGACTGTTGCAAGGTGGCGCTGGCAATGGAGGCATTCAACGCGGTGAGGTTGTTCAGGGCCTGGTTGATGGCCTCCAGGCTGGCACCGGCCTCGCGGGCTTGCTCGACGGTCTGGCGCGATGCCTCGCTGCTGGTGTCGATGGCCTTGACCGCGGCATCCGACTGGCTTTGCAGGTGCTCGATCATGGTATGGATCTCGGCGGTCGACTGTGCCGTACGCTGGGCCAGCAGGCGTACCTCGTCGGCGACCACCGCAAAGCCACGGCCTTGCTCACCGGCCCGTGCGGCCTCGATGGCAGCGTTCAGCGCCAGCAGGTTGGTCTGTTCGGCGATGGAGCGGATCACGTCGAGCACGCCACCAATGCGCGTGCTGTGCCCGGCCAGGTCGCGGATCACCTGCTCGGCCTGGTCGATCGTCAGCGACAGGCGATCGATCTGCGCCAGGCTGCCGTGGATAGCCTGCTGGCCATGGCTAACCTGCTGCTGCGCGGCACGCATTTCTTCGGCGGCCTGTTCGGCGGTTTTGGCCACGTCCTGCACGGCGTAGGTCACTTCGTTGACGGCGGTGGCCACCTGGTCCATCTGCAACGATTGCTGGGCACTATGCTGTTGCGCGGCGCCGGCATTGTCACCGACGTGCCCGGCAGACTGGGCCAGGGCGTGGGCCGCCCCCTGGAGCTGGCCGACCACGCCTTGCAGCTTGCCGTTGAAGCGGTTGAAGTGCTCGCCCAGGTGGGTGATTTCATCGCGGCCATGGGTGTCCAGGCGCCGGGTCAGGTCGCTCTCGCCACTGGCAATGTTGCCCATGGCCTGCACGGCCTCTTGCAAGGGGCGGGCAATGCTGCGGGCAATCAGCCTGACGACCAGCGCCATCAGCAGGGCGATACCCAGGCCGACCAGCGAGGCATCGCGCAACTGGCGGGCAAATTCGGCCTGCACGTCATCGATGTATACGCCCGAACCGATAATCCAGCCCCAGGGCTTGAACAACTGTACATAGGAGGTCTTGGCTACAGGTTCGCTGGCACCGGGTTTGGGCCAGCGGTAGTTGACCGGCCCGGCGTCCTGCTGGCGGGCCAGGGCGACCATCTCGTTGAACACGGCAAAGCCGTCGGGGTCGCGGATGGCTGACAGGTCCTGGCCGTCGAGCTTGGGGTTGGCCGGGTGCATGATCATCCTCGGCCCAAGGTCGTTGATCCAGAAGTAATCGTCGTGGTCGTAGCGCAGGGCGCGCACCACTTGCAGTGCCTGTTGCTGGGCAGCTTCTCGGCTGAGCGTGCCGGCCGCCTCCAGGCCTTGGTAATAGGCCAGTACACCGGCTGCGGTCTGCACCACATGGCGGGTCTTTTCAGCCTTGGCCTGGTACAGGTCGCCATGGATCTGGCGCAGCATCAGCAGGCCCAAAACCACCAGCATGGCCACAGCCACCAACAGGATCAGCCACAAGCGACGGCTGATCGACATCGATCTCAGGCTCTTCATCAAGGAACTCCCGCATTGTTCTTTTTATTCAGGTGCATCCAAGCATGCTTTGCGCCAGCCCCCCACTCGACTTATGGCTAAGTGATATCTTTGTAATAGTCTGCAGCAGGCCGCATAGCGCGCTTGCAAAGGCGCTCTGCTAGGATTTCGGCCGCGCAAGATGAAACCTTGAGGCCGCGTGAACTTTTCTACTGGCGTTGCGCCCAACAGTCGCTGTAAAACAGCCGGGCCGCGTGCGGCTATTTCAAGCAAATCAAGAACTAGGGGGCCTGCAATGAGCAGCGCTCCATCGGGGGAATAATGGATTTTTGGACTGCCTTCCAGGCAATCATCTTAGGCGTGGTCGAAGGGCTGACGGAATTTTTGCCGATTTCCAGTACCGGCCACCAGATCATCGTCGCCGACCTGATCGGTTTTGGCGGCGAACGGGCCATGGCTTTCAACATCATCATCCAGCTGGCGGCGATCCTGGCAGTGGTGTGGGAGTTTCGCGGCAAGATCTTCGAGGTGGTCTTCGGCCTGGCCAGCCAGCCCACGGCGCGGCGTTTCACCGGTAACCTGCTGCTGGCGTTCATGCCGGCGGTGGTGCTGGGCGTACTGTTCGCCGACCTGATTCACCACTACCTGTTCAACCCCATCACCGTGGCGGCAGCATTGGTGGTGGGCGGTGTGATCATGCTCTGGGCCGAGCGCCGCGAGCACCGTGTGGAGGTAGACCACGTGGACGACATGCGCTGGAGCCATGCACTGAAGATTGGCTTTATCCAGTGCCTGGCGATGATCCCCGGTACTTCGCGCTCTGGCTCCACCATTATCGGCGGCCTGCTGTTTGGCCTGTCGCGCAAGGCGGCGACCGAGTTCTCGTTCTTCCTGGCCATGCCGACCATGGTGGGTGCGGCGGTGTATTCGGGCTACAAGTACCGTGACCTGTTCCAGCCCGGCGACCTGCCGGTGTTTGCCATTGGTTTCGTGACTTCGTTCATTTTTGCCATGATCGCTGTGCGTGCGCTGCTCAAGTTCATTGCCAACCACAGCTATGCGGCGTTTGCCTGGTACCGCATTGTTTTCGGCCTGTTGATCCTGGCGACCTGGCAGTTCGGTTGGGTTGACTGGGCCACGGCAAATGGCTGAGGCGCTGCGCGGGCAACGGGCGGAGGGCGTGCGTCATGCGCGCCTGAAGCTGCTGCTGTTGGCGCTGTTGTGCCTGTTGCCGGGTCTGGGTGCGGCACGCATGGCCTGGAACGACCAGGCCTGGTGGCCACTGGCGCTGTACCCGGCGATGAGCCTGATCAGCCTGCTGCTGTATTGGCAGGATAAACAGCAAGCGCGTACGCAGGCCTGGCGTACGCCCGAGAAAGTGCTGCATGCCAGTGAACTGTTGGGCGGCTGGCCGGGCGCGCTGCTGGCGCAGCAGCTGTTCCGGCACAAGACGCGCAAGGTTTCGTACCAGCTGGTGTTCTGGGGGATTGTGCTGGTGCACCAGGTGTTCTGGGCGGACTGGTTGTTTCTCGACGGGCGCTATCTGCCATTTGGTTGATGCGTGGCTGTACCGGCCTCTTCGCGTCGAACCGCCGCGAAGAGGCCGGTACAGGCTGACTAGATCACCAACCCCACCTGCAACCGTTTAGGCAACCGCCGCACCACCAGCTGATGCGAGCGCTGCAACAAATCACACAGTTCATCCCGCCCCATGGGGTAGGGCTGCGCCATGCTGATCCAGCGCGCCCGCGCCAGGTACGGCGCTGGCCGCACTCCCGGTCGGTCGCAATAACCCAGAAACAAGTCATCGGCCACCTTGAACGACAAACCCGCCCCGGCCAGGTCGAGCACCGCGAACATCTTGTTGCCCGCCACCGAGAACACCCGGATGCCTCCCCATTTGTAGTCTTCCCGCGCACCCGGCAGGTTCAGGCAGAACGCCGCTACCTGGGCTTCGTTCATGGGTTGCTCAGACATACCGTTCTCCACAGGCCTCGAACGACGTTGCCAGGTGATCGATCCATACGCGCACGGCGGGGAGCAAACCTCGCCGGTGCGGGTACACAGCCTGCAGGTAGCCGCCTGGCAGCGACCAGTCAGGCAGCAAGCGCACCAGCTCGCCGCGTTCCAGCTCTTCTTCGCAGAACATGCTGGGCAGCGCGGTAAACCCAAGGCCTGCCCGTACAGCTGCATTACGTACCACGAAGTCATCAATGGCCAGCCGTGGTTCCAGGGCAATTTCCTGCTGTTTGCCATGGGGGCCGAACAGGCGGAAGTGCACCAGGCGGTCTGCCTCGGCGGCGCCCAGCACCGGCAATGACGCCAGTTCGCTCGGCTCGCGGATGTGGTCGGCGAAACCGGGCGCGGCAACAAGTTGCATCTGCGCCTGGCGCAGGCGGCGGGTGACCAGGGCCGGGTCTTCATCGCCCAGGTCGCGCACGCGCAGGGCCACGTCGATCCCTTCGGAAATCAGGTCGACCCGGCGGTTGAGCAGCACCATGTCCAGTTGCACCAGCGGGTACTGTTGCAGAAAGCGGCTGATGACATCCGGTAGAAAGGCGTGCGCCAGTGCCACTGGGCATGACACCCGCAAGCGCCCGCGCGGCTCGCTGCTCATGCTGGCCACGGCCTCATCGGCGGCTTCGGCCTCCATCAGCATGGCCTGGCAGTGATGCAGGTAGCGCTCGCCCACGGCGGTTAGCTTCAGTTGCCGTGTTGTACGTTGCAGCAGGCGCGTGCCCAGGCGTTCTTCAAGCTCGGCGATACGCCGTGACAAGCGCGACTTGGGGATGCCCAACTGGCGCCCGGCAGCGGCGAAACCACCGGCTTCGACCACGCGGGCAAAGTAGAAAAGGTCGTTGAGGTCTTGCATGGGAATGTCTCACTGTTCCACCTGTGGGACAAACTAACGCATTTTTACCGACTTATCAGCCATTGAGCACCTCGGTAGGATTCTCCCCATTGTGATCGCCCAACGCTGCGGTCGTCATTCACAGGAGAGTCCCATGAAACTGTTGCATATCGATTCGAGCATCCTGGGCGACAATTCCGCCTCCCGCCAGCTGAGCCGTGAAGTGGTCCAAGCCTGGCAAGCCGCTGACCCGAGCGTGGAAGTGGTGTACCGCGACCTGGCCGCCGACGCCATCGCCCACTTCTCCGCTGCCACCCTGGTAGCTGCTGGCACCCCAGAAGACATGCGTGACGCAGCCCAGGCCTTCGAAGCCAAGCTGAGCGCAGAAACCCTGGAAGAGTTCCTCGCCGCTGATGCCGTGGTGATTGGTGCGCCAATGTACAACTTCACCGTGCCGACCCAGCTCAAGGCCTGGATCGACCGCGTTGCCGTTGCTGGCAAGACCTTCCGCTACACCGAAGCTGGCCCGGAAGGCCTGTGCGGTGACAAGAAGGTGGTACTGGTGTCCACCGCTGGTGGCCTGCACGCTGGCCAGCCGACTGGCGCCGGGCACGAGGACTTCCTCAAGGTGTTCCTCGGCTTTATTGGCGTGACCGACCTGGAAATCGTCCGCGCCCACGGCCTGGCCTATGGCCCGGAGCAGCGCAGCCAGGCGATTGATGCTGCCCAGGCGCAGATTGCCAACGAGCTGTTCGCTGCGGCCTGATCAAGGGTCCACGGGCTGACGCGAACCTTGTGTGAGCGGCCTTGTGTCGCAAAAGGGCTGCATGGCAGCCCCAGTATTTCAGCGTCAACGCACCTATTGCTGGGGCCGCTTCGCGGCCCTTTCGCGACACAAGGCCGCTCCCACATCATGGGCGTGTCTGCCTCAGGCTACCGGGATCGCTGGATCAGCTGCCGACAGCGCCGTCGCGCGGTCGGCTGCTGGCGGATAAATCCACACCGTATTGATCTGCGCCTTCAGCACCTTGGCCTCGGCCTTGTCTTCCGGTGGCGACACCGCACGCTCCCACCCTTCGGTATACACCGCACCCCAGGCACCCAGGTCCAGGCAGGTTACATATTTGGGTTGGCTGTAGGTTTTCGGTGCCACGCCAATCAGCTCGGCAGCCGCATTGTTCCCGGCATGGCGCCCCAGCGGGATCGCATGCTGGCACGACATCACGGCGTAGTTGCCAAGCTCGTCACAGGCGGCATAAGCCACATCACCGGCTGCGTACACCGCATCATTGCCCTTGACCTTCAGGTTGCCATCGACATGCAGGCGACCCTGGCGGTCGCGCTCGCCACTGATCTGCTCGGTGAGTGGGTTGGCCTTGAAGCCCACGGTCCAGATCACCGTACCCGCGTCGATACGCTGGCCGTTGTCCAGCAGCACGCCGTCCCGGTCCACCGAGGCGACTGTGCTGCCACAGACCCACTCCACGCCCAGTGCCGCAGATGCCTGTTCGATGGCCGGGCGGATGCCGTCACCCAGGGCTGCGCCAATCCTTGCACCGCGGTCGACTACCACCACGCGCACAGCAGTGTCCTCCCCCAGGATTGCACGCAGGCGGGCTGGCATTTCGGTAGCGGTCTCGATACCGGTAAAGCCGCCCCCGGCCACCACCACGGTATTGCGCGCGGGTGTGTCTGGCAGCGTGTTCAGGGCCTTGAGGTGGGTTTCCAGGCGCGCAGCGCTGTCGATCTTGTCGACATCGAAGACATGCTCGATGCCAACCATCTCAGGGCGATTGAGCACACTGCCACACGCCAGGATCAGGCGGTCGTAGGGCAGGGCGCACTCGGTACCGCTGCGGGTGCGGTAACTGACACGGCGGGCAGCTTCGTCGATGTGGAAGGCCGTGCCTTGCACGAAACGCACATTCACGGCGTCGAGCAGCTCCTGCAACGGGGCGGCCATGGTGTGCACGTCGGGCTCGTAGAAGCGGGGGCGCACATGCAGTTCGGCCTGGGGGGCGAGCATTGTCACCTCGACACCCTTGCTGCCATGGAGGTCTAGCTGGCGGATGGCGCTTAGCGCGCTCCACAGGCCGGCAAAGCCCGCGCCAATGATCAGGATCTGCTTCATGGTCGTACTCCTTTGAAGTTCGGTTAACAAGGTAGACCCTGCTGTGCGGTATGGCGGCGGTTTTTGCAAACTGTAACAGTCACTGTTGTGCAACCCTCGGCCACAACTGTGCTGGTCCCTGTTAAAGGAATAGCCTTATGCTGTAACGAAATATGTCTAGAAAGCCTGAAGAAGGAAGCTGCAATGCCGCTCAAGGACCTGCTCATCGCCCTGGTGGTGATTGTCGCCTGGGGAGTCAACTTCGTCGTGATCAAGGTTGGTCTCGATGGCTTGCCGCCGATGTTGCTGGGGGCCTTGCGCTTCTTGTTGGTGGCGTTTCCGGCGATCTTGCTGGTCAAGCGGCCCAAGTTGCCCTGGCGCTGGTTGTTCGCCTATGGCGCGACGATTTCACTGGGCCAGTTCGCCTTCCTGTTCCAGGCCATGTACAGCGGTATGCCGCCAGGGCTGGCCTCGCTGATCCTGCAGTCGCAGGCATTTTTCACCCTTGGTTTCGCTGCGCTGTTCCTGGGTGAGCGGCTGCGCCTGGCCAGCGTGTTGGGGCTGCTGGTGGCGGCCAGTGGCCTGGCCTTGATCGGCAGTGAAGACGGCGGCCATGTGCCGATGCTGGCGCTGCTTTTGACCTTGTGTGGCGGCGCCATGTGGGGCATGGGCAACATCATTACCCGGCGCTTTGGCTCGGTTGACCTGGTGGCGTTGGTGATCTGGGGTGGGCTGATCCCGCCATTGCCGTTCCTGGCGTTGTCCTGGTGGCTGGAAGGGCCCGAGCGCATTGGCCATGCCCTGGCCAATATCAGCTGGAGTTCGGTGCTGGCCCTGGTGTACCTGGCCTTTGTCGCCACCATGCTCGGCTACAGCCTGTGGAGCAAGCTACTGTCGCGCCACCCGGCCGGCAAGGTGGCGCCGTTCTCGTTGCTGGTGCCAGTGATTGGCTTGAGCTCTTCGGCGTTGTTGCTGGGCGAGCGCTTGACCGCAACTCAGGGCTGGGGTGCTTTGTTGGTGATGGCCGGGTTGCTGGTTAACGTGTTTGGCGCAAGGATCGGGCAGCGTTTGCGCGCGGTCAGCGCTTAATTCGCCTTTTAGCACTGCCTCACTGAAGATCTAAAAGCCCTGCGCGGTCCCTGTGGGAGCGGGCGAGCCCGCGAACACGGGCGAAGCCCGTGCCAACCAACGCGGTGCCTGCTCCCACAATGGGTGCGTATCTGCGGGGAGAAATGCGCTCTGTTAGAATCGGCCTCTTTTGCCAGGCCTACGGAGCGCCCCCCATGATCATTTCCACCACCAGCCAGCTCGAAGGTCGCCCGATTGCCGAATACCTGGGTGTGGTCAGTTCCGAATCGGTGCAGGGCATCAACTTCGTGCGCGATTTCTTTACACGTTTTCGCGATTTCTTCGGGGCCGTTCGCAAACCCTGGAAAGCGCGCTGCGCGAGGCCCGTGAGCAGGCCACCGAGGAATTGAAGGCGCGGGCACGCCAGTTGCAAGCCGATGCGGTGGTAGGTGTTGATTTCGAAATCAGCATGCCGTCGGTACAGGGCGGCATGGTCGTGGTGTTCGCCACCGGCACTGCGGTACGGTTGAAATAGAGCGTTTAGCCGCTGGTCGGGTCCGGGGTGTTTGTCTGGGCGGTCCGCATATGACCAGCTAGTCTCACTTCCAGGCCGCGTTTAACTGGGCAGCTATTCTGGTTGCCGGCGTGACCGCCACTGGAGGGATACAGGGCATGAGCGAATCCTTTTTCGAAGACCTGAACGACGCATTCCCGATCAACAGCCAAGTGCGCTGTGGCCAGGCGGCATACCGCCTGGGCTTCTCGCACATGACGCTGGATGATTCGGAACAGCTCCAGCCTGCACACCTGCAGCGCAGCAAAAAAGGCCGCTTCATGCCGCGGGTTCCGCTGAAAAAGTGATCCCGCCCCAGGACAACCCCGCCGAATGGCGGGGTTTTTGTTGATATTCGTTGATCCGCCTCATGGCATTGCCGGGTAGCGCTCGCCGGCTGGCCAAGGCTGTGGTTTTCTGACGCGGCATTCCAGCAACGGAGGATTGAATGCACATGCGAGTCAGGGAAGAGACCTATTGGCAGTGGGCCGATGCCCAGCTGCACAGCCGCAGCCACGACGAAGCCCTTAGTGACGGCACCACGCTGGATGTACAGGTGCGCTTGTCACGCCTGGGGGCAACCCAACTGTTTTTGGGGTTGTATGCTGGGGATGGGCGGGCATTGCTGGAGGAGTATTACCCCACACGGCCAGGCGAAAGCATGACTCGCGCGCTGGTATGGGGCGTAGACCGCGCCCGGGCGATGGCAACCGGTGCCTTGCCCTTGCCGGAAACCCGCTTGCAGCGGCGCCAGGCATGAAAAAGCCCGGCCTATGCAGGCCGGGCTCTGGTAAGGGTGCGAACCCTCAGTTAAGCGGTTCGATCACCTTGACTGCCTGCTGCTCACGGGCAGCGGGCCATTCTTGTTGCAGGGTCTGCAGTACGCGGCCAACGAACTCGGTGTCGGCGGCGGCCTTCTTGCCGACGTAGCCCTGGCCACGGCGGTAGACCTTGAAGCGGGCACGCATGCTGGGCAGGTGCTCTTCAAATTCATCTTCGACCGTGTTCGGTGGCAGGCGGTCGAGGCGCACTTCACCGGTTTGGCTGACCCACAGCAAGTGGTCGTCAAGGCTGTCCTTGCGTACGGCGAACAGCTGGGCCAATTGGTCGATAGTCGGATTGTTGTTCAAGTTCATCATAAAGCCCCCATTACCCATTCGTAGGTGATTTTTCACAGTTGGCGCTACCACGGTGTAGCGCACTACCAAGGCTGCTACAGCAGCATCGCAACAGGGGCTTTCTCACGCTGCCTTTTGGACAGTTCCCTCTCCACGGACGGCCTGCGTTACCGCGCAGGCCGTCTGGAACACCCTTGCCACCGCTCCCGATCGGGGAGACGGCTTCATCATGCACAAGGGCGATGAACGGCGTCAACCGTTTTGTAGTGAATATTTTGCGGCACTACATTTTTGTCATTTTGTTCGACAATCTCTGTTGGTACTACAGCCCTGACAGAATGCCGAAGGCTGCACGCACCCGGGCTTCGTTCGGGTAATTTCGATTGGCCAGCAACACCACGGCCAGCTGTTCGGACGGCACAAACGCGGCGTATGCACCAAAGCCGTTGGTCGAACCGGTCTTGTTGTACCAGGCTGCCGGCAGCGCGGGCAGGGCCGGTTGCAAGCGTGAGGTTGGTTGCGGCTCACGGATAAGCCGGGGGCTGTTGCCATCGACCAGGGTTTCCAGCGCGACCGGGTAGGGGTAGCGCTCCCAGCCCAGGCCCTGGGTCATGGCGCCGACCTGAAAGTAGCCTTGCTGGGTAATGGCAACGGCTTTAACCAGTGCCGGGGGCATACCCTCTGGCTGCATGTGCAGGCGTACATAGCGCAGCAGGTCGCTGGCGCTGGTCTTGATGCCGTAGGCCTCGTCGGCGTAGGGGCCGGGGCCAACGCGCACCGGTTTGTCGGCTGCGTCGTAGCCTTGGGCATAAAGCCCCTGGGCACTGGCCGGGACGTTCAGGTAGGTGTTTTCCAGGCCCATTTTTGCCAGCAGCCCCTCGGTCATCAACACCGAAAACGGTTGATGCTGTGCGCGGGCGGCCAGGTCACCGAACAACCCCAGGCTGGGGTTCGAGTAGCAGCGCTGGGTGCCGGGTTTGGCACGGGGTTGCCAGTGGCGGAAGAAATCGACCACCTGCTGCGGCGTTTGCACCGCATCCGGGAACTGCAACGGCAGGCAATCGGCACTGTAGGCGCCCAGTTCCAGCACGCTGGCGTCACCAATGGGCGCCCCGGCCAGCGCCGGGTGGTAGCGCTTGGCCGGGGCCTCGAGGTCCAGCTTGCCCTCGGCACTGGCCAGCGCAGCCAGGGTGGCGGTGTAGGTCTTGCTCAACGAGCCGATCTCGAACAGCGTGTCTCGGCTTACCGGCACGTTGTCGGCCTTGCTGGCCACGCCATAGCTGAAGTAGTGCGCGTGGTCGCGGGCATAGATCGCCACCGCCATGCCGGAGATACCTTGCTCCTGCATCAGCGGGCGGATGATGTGGTCGACCTTGGCTTGCAGTTGATCGTCGGCCTGGGCTGTGGCGTGGCCGAAAGTAAGCGTGATGGTGGCTGCAAGTGCGGCCAGGCAAGGGCGGGGCATGGGAGGTCCTTTTATGGTGCGTGTCCGTTGAGCGATACCAGTGGGGGTTCCGGCGTTAGCGGCGAAATGCCGCAGACCTTATCGTCTGCCCTTGCACAATGACAAGACGGAAACGGTGATGAAGTATTTGCGCATGTTATTCGACAATTTCACCCTGGCCTTGCTCGGGGTGGTGCTGATCGCCACCGTGCTGCCTTGCTCGGGCGATGGCGCGGTGTATTTCGGCTGGCTGACCAACCTGGCCATCGGCCTGCTGTTCTTCCTGCATGGCGCCAAGCTGTCGCGCGAGGCGATCATCGCCGGTGCCGGGCATTGGCGTTTGCACCTGCTGGTGTTCTCCTGCACCTTCGTGCTGTTCCCGCTGCTGGGCCTGGCGTTCAAGCCGCTGTTCGTGCCGCTGGTGGGCAACGAGTTGTACCTGGGTGTGCTGTACCTGTGCGCCTTGCCGGCTACCGTGCAGTCGGCCATCGCCTTCACCTCGCTGGCCCGCGGTAACGTGCCGGCGGCCATCTGCAGTGCAGCGGCGTCCAGCCTGTTGGGTATCTTCCTCACGCCGTTGCTGGTGATGATGTTGCTGGGTGCTAGTGGTGACACCGGCTCTGGCCTGGACGCGGTGCTGAAGATCACCCTGCAACTGCTGGTGCCGTTTGTTGCCGGGCAGGTTGCGCGGCGCTGGATTGGCGCCTGGGTCAAGCGCAATGCGCGCTGGCTCAAGGTGGTGGACCAGGGCTCGATCCTGCTGGTGGTGTACACCGCCTTCAGCGAAGCGGTGGTTAACGGGCTGTGGCACACGGTCTCGCCGCAGCACCTGGCCGGGTTGTTTGCCGTATGCGCAATACTGCTGGCGGTGGTGCTATTGGGTACCCGCCTGCTTGGCAAGGCGCTGGGCTTTGACCTGGAGGACCGCATCACGATCCTGTTCGCCGGCTCGAAAAAGAGCCTGGCCACCGGCGTGCCGATGGCGCAGGTGTTGTTCGTGGGCAGTGGCATTGGCGCAATGATCTTGCCGCTGATGCTGTTCCACCAGATCCAGTTGATGGTCTGTGCGGTGCTGGCGCAGCGTTATGCAAGTCGTGAGCAGGTGGCGGAAGAGGCTTCGGCGGTTTCCTGACACTCTGGTCGCAGCGGTTGCAATCCATGTGGGAGCGGCCTTGTGTCGCAAAAGGGCCGCAAAGCGGCCCCAGCAATATTTGCGTCCACGCTGAAATCGGGGGGCTGCTTCGCAGCCCTTTCGCGACACAAGGCCGCTCCCACAGGGTGGTGCGTCGCCACTGCTATCTGGCCTGCCCTGAACCGCGTTCGCGCAACGCCTTGCCCACCTCGGCCTCGATCTTGTAGGCGGGCCCCTCCAGGTCGTCGTAGTTGCGCGTATAGCGCCGGGCGAACTCCTCAACGCCTAGCTGCTGGTACTGCTGCACATGCTTGAGCTCGTGCGCCCACAAGGCCACGTTGTCCTCAGCGTCACCGGCCCGGCGGAAGATGATCGTGTCGATCAAAGTCACAGCGTTCACGTCGGGGTTCTGCAGCAGTGCATTGGCCGCGCTCATCTGCTCCTGGTTGCCAACCCGGAAGCGCGCTGCGTCGAGTACGGCAAAGTCATACCAGGGTTCCAGTTGCGCACGGATATGCAACGGTATCGGCTCAACGCCGCTGGCGGTGGCCTCGTCACGCGCCTGCTGCAAGGCGTAGGTCAGGCTGGACGACGCCATGACCTCCACATCCTTGAGGATCTGCCCGGCTTGACCGGGGTCGATCGGGGCGCAGAAACAGCCCATCAGGCACACCTGATACTGCCCTGGCGGGCAAGCCTGGTCGGCAAGCGCTGGCAGGGCCAGCAGCAACCCCAGCAGTACACTAATCGGCTTCATGCAGGGCCTTGTCAACAAAGTGGCGGCTCGCGTCCAGTACCTGCAACTGCACGTTCTCGGTGGCCAGCATGCGCCCGATCATCAACGCACCTACGCACTGGCTGATCAGCACCCAGGCCAATTGCTCATCCTCCAGTGTCGCGCTCCAGGCCGTGTGCAATTCCAGCAGCCAGTGCTCGGCCACTTCACGCACCGGGGCTTCTGCCCGGGCGATTTCCACCCCCAGCGGCGGTAATGGGCAGCCGCCCGCGGCATTGTGCAGGTGGGCCAGGCTCAGGTACTGCTGCAGGCAACGGCCCAGGCGTTCGCGGCTGGCGCCCTGGTTGGCCAGGCGCGCCAGCGGGCTGTTGCACAGCTCTTGGCGCACCACCTCGGTGAACAGGTCGTCCTTGGACGGGAAGTGGTTGTAAAAGGCACCGCCGGTCAGGCCAATCGCCTTCATCAGCCCGGCAACGCCAGTGCTGGAAAACCCTCCGCGTTTGGCCAGCGCACCACTGCTGGCCAGCAGCCGTTCGCGGGTTTGCTGCTTGTGTTCATTGGAGTAGCGCATTCACTTGCCTCTGCAGGCGGGCTTGACGATGGCAGTGATCATAACATAGCGTTCATTTACTAAACGATCATTCACCAATGGAGGCAAGCATGTCAGAACAACAAAAAGTAGTGCTGGTGATCGGTGCGGGCGATGCCACCGGGGGCGAAATCGCCAAGCGCTTTGCCCGTGAGGGCTACATTGCCTGTGTGACCCGGCGCCAGGCTGACAAGCTGCAACCGCTGCTGGAGGAAATACGCGCCGGCGGCGGCCAGGCCCACGGCTTTGCTTCTGATGCGCGCAATGAGGAGGAGGTGGCGGCCTTGGTCGAAACCATCGAGCGCGATATTGGCCCGATCGAAGCTTTTGTCTTCAATATCGGCGCCAATGTGCCGTGCAGCATCCTCGACGAAACACCCCGCAAGTTCTTCAAGATCTGGGAGATGGCCTGCTTTGCCGGGTTCCTCACCGCCCAAGCGGTGGCCCGGCGCATGGTTCAGCGCGAGCGCGGTACGATCCTGTTCACCGGCGCCACTGCCGGTACCCGTGGTGCAGCAGGTTTCGCGGCCTTCGCCGGTGCCAAGCACGGCTTGCGTGCCTTGGCCCAGAGCATGGCGCGCGAGCTTGGGCCGCGCAATATTCACGTCGCGCATGTGGTGGTGGACGGAGCCATCGACACTGCCTTCATCCGTGACAGCTTCCCCGAGCGTTATGCCCTCAAGGACCAGGATGGCATCCTCGCCCCGGCGCATATCGCCGACAGCTACTGGTTTTTACATGCCCAGCCCCGTGACGCCTGGACTTTCGAGCTAGACCTGCGCCCCTGGATGGAACGCTGGTAAGCCCCTTTCACCACGCAAGGACCCTGATCATGCACAAGACTGTCGATTTCTATTTTGACCTGGGCAGCCCGGCCAGCTACCTGGCCTGGACTCAACTGCCAGAACTGTGTGCCCGCCACGGGGCCACGTTGCGCTACCGCCCGATGCTGCTGGGCGGGGTGTTCCAGGCCACCGGCAACGCCTCGCCGGCCTTGATCCCGGCCAAGGGGCGTTACATGTTCACCGACCTGGCACGCTTTGCTGCACGCTATGGGGTGCCGTACGGCTTGCCGCCGGGGTTTCCGCTCAACACCTTGGCCCTGATGCGCGGGGTGGTGGGCACTCAGCTGCGTTCACCAGAGCGTTTCCAGGCCTTGCTGGCGGTGCTGTTCAATGGGCTGTTTGTGCAGCGCCGCAACCTGAGCGATAACGCGGTGCTGGATGAAACGCTTGCCCAGGGCGGCTTCAACCCGCAGGCATTTCACACGTTGGCAGCGGATGACGAGGTAAAGGCCGCGCTAAGGCAGGCCACGGAGGGGGCTGTGGCGCGTGGGGTGTTTGGTGCGCCAACCTGCTTTGTCGGCGACCAGATGTTCTTTGGCCAGGACCGCCTGGACTTTGTCGAAGAGGCGTTGCGTCAGGGCGCCAGCAGCCTTTCCAGCTGAGTGCGCTCCCACAGGCTGAGCAGGTCGGTGGGGTTGCTGCCATAGCGCTGCCAGTTCTCGAGCCCGGCCTGCTCGCCGTCAGGGGCCAGGCAATGAACGCAATGTGCCAGGCCTTCGGCGTCCAGGGCCAGCGTCAGTTGCCAGCCCTGGGTCTCGATATCGACCAGGCCGCCGTCGCGGCGTGCACGCACCTCAATGTGCTGCACGCCAAGGGCTACATTGCGCAGGCACTGGTAGATATCCCGGCTGCTCAGCGACCCCTTGTGCATCAAGATCAGAAATTCGCCGGGGTGTTGGCGCTGATGATCTCGGCCTCGTCCGGGCCGATGTTCTTGAAGCTGTGCGGCAGGGTAGTGGGGATGTAGTAGCCATCGCCCGAGTTGAGCACGCTGACCTGGCCGTCGACCCACAGCTCGACGGTGCCCCGGGTGACCAGGCCACATTCTTCGCCTTCAGCATGCACGATCGGCTCCCCCGAGTCGGCACCCGGTGCGTACAGTTCACGCAGCATGCGCATCTGCCGGCCTTCGACACTGGCGCCGACCAGCAGCATGCGCAGGCCGTTGCGGCCCAGGTCTGGCTGTTCGCCACCACGGAACACGTAGCGCTCTTCACGCACCGGCTCGTCGAAGCTGAAAAACTCCGCCAGGCTCATGGGAATGCCTTCGAGCAGTTTTTTCAGGGAGCTGACCGAAGGGCTGACGCGATTCTGTTCGATCTGCGAGATCGTCGAATTGGTCAACCCGCTGCGGCGGGCCAGTTCCCGTTGGGAGAGGTTGTTGCGTTCACGCACCAGTTTGAGTCGCGTCCCCGTGTCCATAGCCGCCTTGTAATCAGAGGTGTTTAAAATAATGAGCGATGCGCATTAAAACACACTCTGCGCGCTTGCGCGCTGTGCTTCTCAAACCCTTTGGTCACGCGGCATTGGCCACAGCCCGACCAGCAACAACAGTGCCGCCACGGCCAGGAATGGCAAGCGTGGATCGAGGGCATACACCAGGGTGCCGGCCAGCGGCCCGATCACCGCGCCCATGCCTTGGGCTGCGCCAATGGAGCCGGCCGTGGCGCCTTGTTCGGAGGCGTGCATGGCATTGGCTGCCAGCGCGGAAAACGCCGGGAACACGAAGCCCATACCCGCAGCCGCGACAAAGTAGCAAGCCCACAGCCAGGGCGCTGTTGCCGCCAGCGAGCCGCAAGCAAAACCCAGGGCCGACACCGTGGCGCCAACCCGGATCATCTTCAGCGGCGGCCATTCCAGCTGGCGCAGCAGTACCTGCGCCAGCATCAGCGCCACGCCCACCGTGGTCAGGGCGATACCGGCGGCCTGGGCGGCTTCGGCAGGGCCCAGGTGCAGACGGTCGAGGGCGAAGAACCCAACGATGATCTGCGACACGGTGACGCTGAGCATGGCGCTGAACGCAACCAGCAAGGGCCGGCGCAGGCGCGGGTCGTTCAACCGCACCGGGCTGGGGGCATGGCTGTTGGGTAGCGCCTGGGGCTTGAGGGTGAACAACAGGACGAGAAAGGCACTGGCTGGCAGCAGTGACATGATATGGAACGGCAGGCTCAGGCTATGCCGCGCCAGCAGCGCCGCCAGCGCAGGGCCCACCACCAGGCCAACGGCGTTGGCCGCCCCTAGCGAGGCCATGGCCCTGGTCCGGCGTTGCGGTTCGACATGGTCGGCGATCAGCGCATTGCAGCCCACCGGGATGGCGGCATAGAAGGCGCCGATGCAGGCACGTGCGACCATCAGGCCGATGAAGGCCACGGTAGCCCCCGGCAACCAGCGCAGTGCGCCTTCGACAAACAGGCACAGCAGCCAGTAAGCCAGGGTGAAACCGGCGCTGCCCAGCAGCAGCACGCGCCGCCGGCCCAGGCGGTCTGCCGCGCGCCCCCAGGGCCGTGCCAACAGTACCCAGACCACGCCTGCCACAGTCACGGCGGCACCGCCTTGCCAGGTGGCCATGCCAAGCTGGCGGGCAATTGGGCCGATCAGTGCGACGAAGGCCATCATCGACATGGTGCAGGCCATGTTGGCCAGCAGCAATGGGCGCAAGTCCAGGGTGCTGGCCGGTAGAAGGGTGGCAGGATCCTTTGCAACGTTCATTAGGCAGTCCAGGACAGTACGGCAGTTAAAAGCCGATCTTGTTAAGAATTATTATCGATTGTCAAACCCTGGGCCGCCACGGATCATTCGCCGCGGCGCAGGGGGCCAGGCCACATGCTACGCAACACACCGTCGCGGCGCACCCACGCGTGCATCAAGGCCGCGCCTACATGCACCAGCACCGTGGCGAACAGCAGGTAGCCGGCCCAGCCATGCGCCTGGCGCAGCACGGCATACAGCTGCAGGTTGTGCGGGGCGATGGCGGGCAAGCCCAGCGGGCGAGGGTAGTCGCCAGCCGACAGCATCGCCCAGCCCAACAGTGGCATGGCCAGCATCAGGCCATAGAGCAACAGGTGCGAGGCCCCGGCGGCCCAGCGCTGCAGCGTTGGCAGGTCACGCGGCAAGGGTGGGTGAGGCAAGGCCAGGCGCACGGCGATGCGCAACACTACAAGCACCAGCAAGGCCAGGCCGGTGGCCTTGTGCAGCCCGATCAGCACAGGGTGGCGCGGCGACAAGTCGGCGACCATGCTCACACCTATGAACAGCATGGCGAGGATCAACACGGCCATCAGCCAGTGCAGCAGGCGGGCGAGGGGGTGGAAGGCTTGCGGTTTCATGGGCGGGCTCCAGTGCTGAGCGATTCACGGCTGCGGCGGTTGAAGGATTCCGAATAGGCAGCAGAGCGGGCGGCGAGGATCGGGTCGGCGGACGCCTCTATACCCTGGGGCAGGATCAGCGGATCGAAATTGAGGTCGCGGCAGGCCCCTCGTTCGGGCGCATCGACTTGCTCCAGCACCAGCGTGCCGGCGTCCACGCTGCGCCGTTCGGCAGGCCAGGGGCTGGCGGGGTCGTCCACCGCATCGCCAGGTTCGGCCAGCACCAGGCGTAGCGTCCAGCGCAGCGGGCCTTGGTCCAGGCGCTGTTTCAGGTCATGCTGCAGGAACTGTTTGTCATCGACCTGGGTGGGTAGCGCAGCAAACTCGGCTTGTGGCTCCAGCTGCCAACGCACCGGGTGGGCTGCGCCACTGGCGTCGATCAGGCGGAAGGCATTGATGCTGTGGTACTGGGTACTGGCAAAACTGTTGCTGGGCTTGTAGCCCGCTGCCCATTGGCGAAACGCCGCGCTTTCCGGGTGGGCGGCGAAGAACGCCTGCATCTTGGCCGGGTCCGGTTTGCCGGTGGCCGGGTTCGGCGCGCCTGCCAGCACTTGCTCATAGAACCCTTGAGGTGTGCTGACCGCCAGCACTGGCGGGTTGTTCATGCCAGTGCGCCAGACCTGCCCGTCATCAGTACTCAATTGTATGGCCAGGCTGCGCACCGGAATGCCGGTATCCGGTGCGAACGGGTTGGCGCCACCAATGGCGAAACGGCCTATCACCGGCACCCGCGTCTGGCTGAACACACGCGCCGTGGACAGGTTGGCGGCCTGCCCGCTGGCCTGGAAGTAGCCGCTGACGCACAGGCCCTTGGCGTGGTTCTTGCGGTAGCCTGGGTAATGCCCGGCCTGGGCTTCGAAGGTGTCGATGATGCGTTGTGGCGTCAGCCGGCTTTCGCCAAGCCAGCCGGCGGCATAAGCAAAGCCGGCACCTGCAGCCAGCATCACGGCGCCGATGGCGGCCAGGCGCAAGGCCTTGGCCGGGCCGTGCAAAGGTGAGTTCATGGTCATCGTCCGGTTCAGTGAAGGTGCCGGTACGACGGGGCAGGGAAAAACTTATTCCCTCGCGGGGAATAGAATTTCTTCACAGGCGTCTGCCCTTTACACTGACAACCCCAGAGGCCGGGACCTAGCCATGCACGATCTGGACGACCACCAGTGGCGCGAGCTGCTTGCCCGCCTGCGCCGTTTTGCGGTGTGGCTGACCCGCGAGCCGGGCAGCGCCGACGACCTGGTGCAGGCCACGGTCGAGCGGGCCTTGAGCCGGCGCGACCAGCAACGCGACGCCGATGCCCTACGTGCGTGGCTATTTACCATTCTTTATCGGCTGTTCCTCGACGGCAAACGCCGTGACCGCCTGCATGCGCGCTGGCTGTCCTGGTTCGGCCGCGCTGAGCGCGAGGATGAGCCGGTCGGCGACAACCTTGAGGCCATTGTCCTGGCCCAGGCCGATTTGCAGGCGTTCGCCCGGCTGACGGCCGAGCAGCGAGCCTTGTTGTTGCTGGTCAGCATCGAAGGTTTGAGCTACAAGGAGGCCGCCCAGGCCTTGAGCATCCCCATCGGTACTGTGATGTCGCGCTTGTCGCGCGCCCGCAATGCCTTGCGCGAACTGACCGAGGGCAACCCCCAGCCCCCGGCCTTGCGGAGATTGAAATGACGCGCCTGATCCCCAGTGAAGACGAATTGCACGCTTACGTCGATGAGCGCCTGGAGCCTGTGCGCCGGGCCGAGGTGCAGGCCTGGCTGGCGGCCAACCCACAGGCTGCGGCACGGGTGGAAGGCTGGCGTGCCGACGCGCGCCGGCTGCGTACAGCGCTGGCCGGCTTTGCTGAATCGCCCGCGGCGGCGCAACTGGAACTTGGGCCGTTGCGCCGGCAATTGCGCCAGCGTCGCCAGCGGCGCTGGGCCACGGCGGCGGTGTTGCTGCTTGCCTTGGGCGTGGGTGGCTTGGGCGGTTGGCAGGTGCGCGATGCAACCCTGGCGCGCGTCGATCTGCCCATGGCTGATGCCGTTCAGGCACACCGCTTGTTCGCGGGGAGCGAGGCGCTGGATATCCAGGCCAGCGACCCTGGGCAGTTGCGCGACTGGCTGGGGCGCCACTTCAGCCGTGTGGGCCAGTTGCCAGACCTGGCGGGCTATGGCTTCAAACCGGTAGGTGCGCGCCTGCTCAGCAACGAACAGGGGCCTGCGGCATTGCTGGTGTTTGAAGATGGCAAGGGCCAGCGCATCAGCCTGTTCCTGCGCTCACCGGGTGAGCAGTACCGGCGCATGCCCGACGGGCAGCGGGTCGATGGCCAGCTGGAGGCGCGCTACTGGTCGCATGGGGCTTACAACTTTGCCCTGGTCAGCGCGGCGGATGATGTGCGCGGGGCGGGGGTAGGGGAGGCGTTGCGGTTGGGGTTGTGAGTAGGGGGGCTCAAGGCAAGCACCTCAGGCCCCACCACTAACCTCAGCTCAGCTCCAACCAGATCGGCGCATGGTCCGACGGCTTTTCCATCCCGCGCAGTTCATAGTCCACGCCCGCCGCCTTGATCCGTGGTACCAAGTGCTGCGAGGCCATGATCAGGTCGATGCGCAGGCCGCGCTTGGGGTCGTCCTCGAAACCACGGCTGCGATAGTCGAACCAACTGAAGCGGTCAGTCACCTCCGGGTACAGGTGGCGGAAGCTGTCCACCAGGCCCCAGCCTTTCAAACGCTCCATCCACTCACGCTCTTCCGGCAGGAAGCTGCACTTGCCGGTCTTGAGCCAGCGCTTGGCATTGTCCGGGCCGATGCCGATGTCGCAGTCCTGCGGCGAGATGTTCATGTCACCCATCACCAGCAGTGGCTGGTCGTTGCGGAACTGGCCTTCCAGCAATGCCTGCAGGTCGCTGTAGAAGCGCTGCTTGGCCGGGAACTTGGTGGGGTGGTCGCGGCTCTCGCCCTGGGGGAAGTAGCCGTTCATGATGGTGATCGGGTTGCCGTCGGCATCGGCGAAGGTGCCCCAGATGAAACGGCGCTGGGCGTCTTCTTCATCGGTGGCAAAGCCCTTGTGCAGGCTCAGCGGTGCCTGGCGCGACAGCAGGGCTACGCCGTAGTGGCCTTTCTGACCGTGGTAATGCACGTGGTAACCCAGCGCCTGCACGTCGGCCAGCGGGAACTGATCGTCGCTGACCTTGGTTTCCTGCAGGCCGATTACGTCCGGCTGGTGCTTTTCGATCAGCGCCGCCAGCTGATGCGGGCGCGCCCGCAGGCCGTTGATGTTGAAACAGACGATCTTCATGGAAAGATGATCCCGGTAAAAGGCGCGATGCTAGCCGACATCGCCCGCCATCACCAGCATGGCGGCTTCGGGGCGCTGCTGCTAACGTGCTGTAGGGGGTGAACGATGCGTGGTAAGGCACCTCCAAGGCTCTGTACGCCCATTCCAGGAGGTCTGCCCGCAATGCCCGAAACCACAGCCGCTCAGGCGCGTGTCTGCCTGCTAGATGATGGTTACAGCCGCGAGGCACGTTCGCTGTTGTACAACGCCTACCGCCACGAACCAACCTTCGCCTATATCTTCGAGGCCCAGCGCCCAGGGTACGAGCGACGCCTGCGGGTTATGGTGCGCGAGTGGGTCCGCCAGCATTTCTACCTGCAATTGCCCGCCATCGGCCTGCTGGTGGACGACCGCCTGATTGCCTTGGCGCTGATCGTGCCGCCGCTGCGCCGGCTGGGCGTGGCCGATAGCTGGGCCTGGCGCCTGCGCATGTTGCTGGGCACCGGCCAACGCTGCACGCGCCGCTACATGGACTACCAGGCTGCCTTGGCAACTTGCCTGCCTACCGACAAGGTGCATGTGTTGCCGCTGCTAGGGGTACACCCGCAATTTCAGGGTAAGCAGTACGGTGAGCAATTGTTGCAAGCGGTGCACGACTGGTGCGCGGACGACCCAAGCACCCAGGGTGTGGTGCTGGACACCGGCAATGAGCATTACCTGGCCTTTTACCAGCGCCAGGGCTACGAGGAAATTGGCGAGGTCGCTGTAGGACCAATCCGAGAGAGGGTGTTTTTTCATCCCAATCCGGTTTCATCAAGTTCCGCTTTTGCCTGAGCAGGCCGCCGGGCGGCTCCCTTGAGCGCCTGGCTCTGGTAGCATGCGCCGCATGACGTATTCAGGAAGATTGACCTGGGGCCTGGTTTTCTGGGCCGCCAGTTTCGCAGCATGGGGCCAGAGTGAGTTGCTGGTGAAGGTAAAACCGGCCAACAAGGCGCTCAAGGCTAATGTCGAAGGCTATATCGGTACCCTTGGCGACCGCGATGAAGAAGCGCTGCTGCGCTTCAGTCGCGGCGCCCAGGAGCAGGCGCGCAAAGCCGCGCAGGCACTTGGCTACTACCAGGCGCAGATCGATACCGAGGTCAAGCCCGCCAGTGCCGCTGACCATTCCCCGCAACTGATCATCACCATCAACCCAGGCGAGCCGATTCGCCTGCGTAACGTGACCGTGCGCATCGAAGGCCCGGCTAGCGAGATGAAGGCCTTCCGCGTGCCTGACAGCAAGGCGCTACGCACGGGCGAACAACTCAACCACGGCCATTACGAAGACGCCAAGCGGCTGATCCAGAACCAGGCATCGCGCTATGGCTTCTTCAACGGGCGATTCAGCCGCCAGCGCCTGGCGGTCGACCCCCAGGCGGGCGTGGCCGATATCGAACTGGTCTACCAGAGTGGCCCGCGCTATCGGCTGGGTGCCGTTACCTTCGGTGGCGACACACCACTGGACGACGACCTGCTGCAGCGCATGGTGTCGTTCAAGCCGGGTACGCCCTACGACTCGGAATTGATCGCCGAACTGAACAATGACCTGCAATCGAGCGGCTATTTCGAAGGCGTGCGCGTGGATGCGGCGCCCACCGCCGCCGTTGGCGAAGAGGTCCCGGTGGATGTCCGCCTGGAAACCCGCAAGCCACGCACCATGGGCCTGGGCCTGGGCTTCTCGACCGACGTCGGGCCACGTGCCAAGGCCAACTGGACCCGCCACTGGGTCAACCCACAGGGCCACAGCTATGGTTGGGAAACCGAACTGTCGGCGCCCCGGAAAAACGTTGGCCTGTGGTACGACATTCCCCTCGACCCGCCGCTGACCGACAAATTGCGCTTCGCCGGCGGCTACCAGAACGAGGAAATTGCCGGTACCGACACCCTCAGTAAACTGCTGACGGTCGGCCCCGAGTGGCACAGCAAGCTGCCCAGTGGCTGGCAGCGGGTGATTTCGCTCAAGTACCAGCGCGAGGAATATCGGCTGGGCGATGACTCCGGGTTGAGCAACCTGCTGATGCCTGGCGTGAGCTATTCCTTTCTGCGCAGTGACAACCGCATCGACCCGCACAACGGTTACCGCCTGCAGTTCGATGTACAGGCGGCCAAGGAAGGGTTGGTTTCCGACACCAACCTGTTGCACGGCAACGTGTTGCTCAAGGGCCTGACCACGCTTGGCCACAACCACCGCTTGCTTGGCCGCGTGCAGTTCGGCGGCAGCGCGACCAATGGCTTCAAGAACAACATCCCGCCGTCGCTGCGCTTCTTCGCCGGTGGCGACCAGAGCGTGCGTGGCTACGACTACCAGACCCTGTCGCCGAAAAACAGCGACGGCGACCGCATTGGCGGGCGCTACCTGGTGGCTGGCAGTGTCGAGTACCAGTATTCGCTGACTGAAAAGTGGCGGCTGGCAACCTTCGTCGACCAGGGCAACTCGTTCAACAACCTTGAGCTGCCCAGCCTCAAGACCGGTGTCGGTTTTGGTGTGCGCTGGGTTTCGCCGGTCGGGCCGCTGCGCCTCGACCTGGCCAAGGCGCTGGATGACGAAGGGGGCATTCGCCTGCACTTTTCCATGGGACCTGAGCTTTGAAACGCGTAATCAAATACATCCTGCTGGGCCTGCTCGGGGCAGTCGCGAGCCTGGTCCTGGCACTGGGCTTTTTACTGGGTACCGAGGCTGGCAGCCGCTGGGCGCTAGGCAAGGTGCCCGGGCTTGAGGTGGCTGATTTCCAGGGCCGCCTGGCAGGCAGCTGGCAAGCCAGCCGGTTGAGCTGGGCAGACGCTGGCAGCAAGGTAGAAGTGCAGGCACCGTTATTGGCTTGGTCGCCTGCTTGCCTGCTGCGCGCCACCTTGTGTATCGACCAGTTGCAGGCACAACGTATCGACATGGCGTTTGCACCAAGCACCGAGCCGGCCGACAGCGGCCCGCTGCAGTTGCCCGCCTTGCGTTTGCCGCTGGCCATCGAACTAGGTGAAGTCAAGCTTGGCCAACTGCGCCTGGATGGTAGTGACCTGCTCGGTGACCTGCAACTGGCGGCACATTGGACTAACACCGGGTTGCGCATCGATAGCCTGCATGTGCAGCGCGACGACCTGCAATTGAACCTGCAGGGCGACCTGCAGCCCGAAGGTGACTGGCCGGTGCAACTCCAGGGCCAGCTGCAACTGCCTGCGGTAGAGGGCAAAGCGTGGCAGCTGGCGCTGACCGCCACTGGTGAGTTGCAAAAGACGCTTAAGCTTGCAGGTACCAGCAGCGGTTACCTCGATGCCACGTTGAGCGGGCAGTTGCAGGCGTTGGCCGAACACCTGCCGGCGACCTTACAGATCCGTTCCGAGGCCTTCAAACCGGCTGGCTCGCTGCCTGATACCTTGCAGTTGAACCAACTCAAGCTTGATGCCAAGGGCGACCTGCTCAAGGGTTATCAATTGTCAGGCTCGGCCAATCTGCCGGCCGAGCAGGCGCCTATCGCCCTGATCTTGTCCGGGGTGGTCGACAGCAAAGGGGCCAAGCTCGATGCCCTGGACCTGAACGCCAGCGATACCCAGCGCGTCAAGCTGCAAGCCACGGCCGATTGGCAAAACGGCCTGACCGCCGACGCCCAGCTGGACTGGCAGGACTTCCCGTGGTTGCGCCTGTACCCATTGGAGACGCCGCCCGAGGTCACGCTCAAGCGCTTCAATGCCCAGGTGCACTACCGCGATGGCAGCTACCAGGGCACCTTCAATGGCGACCTGGACGGGCCGGCGGGGGCGTTCAACCTGGCCAGCCCGTTCGAAGGTGACCTGGGCCAGGTGAAGTTGCCGCAGTTGGCGCTGAGCGCCGGGCAAGGTAAGGCCGCCGGCAGTGTCGCCGTGCGCTTTGCCGACACCTTGGCATGGGATGTCGACTTGCAGCTGTCGGCACTCGACCCGGCCTATTGGCTGGCCGAGCTGCCGGGCACCCTGGCGGGGCCACTGCGCAGCAAAGGCGAGATGAAGGGTGACGCACTGACCCTTGATGCCCAGCTTGACCTGAAAGGCCGCCTGCGTGGCCAACCGGCGCTGCTCAAGGTCGAGGCACAGGGGGCAGGGCAGAGTTGGACGTTGGGTTCGCTGGCAATCCAGCTGGGTGACAACCGCATCAACGGCAGTGGCAGCCTGCAGCAGCGCCTGGCCGGGCGGGTCGACCTCGACCTGCCGCGCCTGGGCCAGCTGTGGCCAAGGCTGCAAGGCCAGGTCAAGGGCCGGCTGGATGTTGCCGGCACCTTGCAGGCACCGCAAGGTACGCTGACCCTGCAGTGCCAGCGCTTGGCACAGGCCGAAAACCGCCTGCAACAGCTGGACCTGGATGCGCGCCTGGACAACGCCCAACGCGGTGTGATCGAACTCAAGGCCAGCGGCATCCACCTGGGTGACACGGCATTGGGTACGTTGCAGGCCAACGGCAAAGGCGACATTCGCCAGCAAGCCCTGAGCCTGGCGCTGGATGGCCCGCAACTCAAGCTCGACCTTGGCCTGGATGGCCAGTTGAACAAAGGTGACTGGCGCGGGCGCCTGGCCAGCGGGCGTATCCAGGCCGGTGGCCAGGACTGGCAGTTGCAAGCGCCGGCACGCCTGCAGCGCTTGGCCAGCGGCCAGCTGGATTTTGGCGCCCACTGCTGGCGCTCCGGCCAGGCCAGCCTATGTGGCGAAGACCAGCGCCTGGCCCCCGAGCCGCGCCTGCGCTATCACCTCAAGCAGTTCCCGCTGACCAGCCTGGCCCAGTGGCTGCCGAAGGACTTCGCCTGGCAGGGCCTGCTCAATGCCGACATCAACCTGGACATCCCGGCCAGCGGCCCCAAAGGCAGTATCGTCGTCGACGCCAGTGGCGGCACCCTGCGCGTGCGCGACAAAGGCCGCTGGATCGATTTCCCATACCAGGCCCTGCGCGTGGATAGCACGCTGGCACCACGGCGCATCGATACGCGCCTGGCTTTCCGCGGCGAGCGCCTGGGAGAGCTGAACGTCAATGCTCGCCTCGACCCACTGGGCAAGAACAAGCCGTTGTCGGGTGATTTCCGCCTGGCTGGGCTGGAGCTGTCGGTGGCTCGTCCGTTCGTGCCAATGGTCGAACGCCTGGCCGGGCAGCTCAATGGCAGTGGCCGGCTGTCGGGCACTTTGCTGGCACCGCAGGTCAACGGCAACCTGATGCTCAGTGGCGGCGAAGTCAGTGGTGCCGAGCTGCCGGTCAGCCTCGAGGACCTGTCATTGCAGGCGTTGATTGCCGGTGAGCAGGTACAGCTCAACGGTGGCTGGCGCAGTGGTGAGGCGGGGCGGGGCCAGTTGAGTGGCAACCTCACCTGGGGCCAGGCACTGGGCATGGACCTGCGCCTGCAAGGCCAGCAACTGCCGGTTACGGTTGAGCCTTATGCAACGTTGGAGGTTGCTCCGGACCTGACCTTGCGCCTGGTCGACGACAAGCTGGCAGTGACCGGCAAGGTGCAGGTGCCCAAGGGCAAGATCACCGTGCGCGAGCTGCCACCGTCCACCGTCAAGGTGTCGGATGACACGGTGATCGTCGGCCACCAGACCGAAGAGGGCAAGCCACCCATGGCGATGGCCATGGATATCGATGTCGAAGTGGGCCGCGAAAAGCTGTCGTTCAGTGGCTTTGGCCTCACCGCCAACCTGCTTGGCCATGTGCACATCGGCGACAATCTCGACACCCGCGGCGAGCTGAGCCTGGCCGACGGCCGCTACCGTGCCTACGGCCAGCGCCTGACTATCCGGCGCGCGCGGCTGCTGTTCGCCGGCCCACTCGACCAGCCGTACCTGGATATCGAAGCAATCCGCAAGGTTGACGACGTGATTGCCGGTATCCGCCTGAGCGGCAGCGCCGAGCAGCCCACCACAAAGGTGTTCTCGGAGCCGGCCATGAGCCAGGAACAGGCCCTTTCGTACCTGGTATTGGGGCGGCCTTTGGGTACCTCTGGCGAAGACAACAACATGCTCGCCGAGGCAGCGCTGGGCCTGGGCCTGGCGGGTAGCGCCGGCATTACCGGCAGCCTGGCTTCAAGCCTGGGGATCGATGATTTCCAGCTGGATACCGAAGGCTCGGGCAATACCACCAGCGTGGTCGCCAGCGGCAACCTCACCGAGAAACTGAGCCTGCGCTATGGGGTGGGAGTGTTCGAGCCCGCCAACACCATTGCGTTGCGCTACAAACTGAGCAAGAAGGTTTACCTCGAGGCCGCCAGCGGGCTGGCCAGTTCACTGGACATCTTCTACAAGCGCGACTTCTAAGCCGGCGCCGGGGTGGCCATCAACGAACGGTGGCCGCCTCGATGAATTCATTGGTGTCGGGCGACGGCGGCGGGCTGGGGGCACGTACCGGAATGATCAGGCTGGTGTATTCCTCGATTAGCCGGTTCAGTGCTTCTGGTGGTTCGCTGGCCTGGAACTGCATGCGGATCTGCACTTCGTCCGGGTCACGGTTTTCACCCTGACGGCCCTGGCCGCCGATGGTCACCTTGAAGCTGGCGGCCTTGCTTTCGCCAGCAGTCAGCAAGGCCTGTTGCGCTTCAGTGCCTTTGACCCGCACCGACAGGTCGACCTGCATGCGTTCCAGGGCCAGGCCCTTGGGCGATACCAGCGCGAACAACGGCACGCGCATGACGTGCTGGCCGTCCATGGCAACCTCGACCATCTTGGCCTTCATCGGGGCGCCCAAGGCCTCGGTGTCGCACTCGAAAAACTGGTCGAACAAGTTGATGTATTGCTGGGCGATCAGGCTATTGGTGGCGCTGGCGGCTTCTTGCAGGCCACGGGTGATCTCCCGCAGGTCGATGGAGGTCATGGGGGCGGGGGACTTGTCCATTGATACGACTCCTCAGGCCAATAGGGGCCCCCTGTTGGCCAGGGGGCTGTTTCGTCAAGGGCGGAGCGTATCAAGGGTTGCTGCCACCTGGCGGTGGGTTGTTATTGGCGGCAGGGTCTTTCAAGGTGTCCTTCTGCGATATTTCGTCCGGGCTCTCCAGTGTGGCGCCTTTGACGACAGTTGGCTTGGTCGCCGCATCGGTCAGGAACTCGATCACCCTCATCACTGCTTCAGGCGGCTCCTGGCGTTTCAGGGTGGTATTGAATGCGTAGCGGGCGCGGGTGTCGGTCTTGCGCGTTTGCGAGGACTTGTGGCTGACGCTGCCTCTCACGTTCAGCTTGAACGGCCCCCAACCCAGTGAGCCACCTACGCTTGCGTTCATGTCCGTGCTGGATGTGTCTTCCGACATCTGGTTGATGATCAGCTCGAACTCGACATTGCCTTCTTCGATGGTAATGTTCGGGTGGGTGATGGCCGCCAGCAGCGGCACTTTCATGGTCTTGCTGACTACGCCCTTGTACTCGCCCTGTTCGTCGACGATGGTTTCGTCGTAGTCGAACTGGATGGCTACTGCCTTGCCGTCCTGGACGCACACCTGCATCAGGAAGTCGGCATACGATTTACTGGCGGTTACCTGTGCCTGGACCATGGCCTGCAGGGGGCCGGCGATCATGCGGTCCATCGGCAGGGCATTGATGACCGAGCCGATGAGGCTGTTGTCTATCGACATGTTGGGGTGCTCTTTCTAGTGGGGGTAAGGTAGCCGCCAATGGCGGCCACGGTGCTTGGGCTTCAGCGCACGCAAGGCTCTTGGCGACGGATGTTGCCGATCTGGCGCAGGCTAAGGCCGTACTTGTTGGCCAGCAGGCTGCGTGACAAGCCGTTGGCGCTTTCCTTCTGGATCTGCAGGTTGCGCAGTTGGCGCAGGAAGTGGTCGGCCTTGGGGATCTCCAGGGCGACACCGGCAAAGCGTTTGATCAGCGCGTCGAGCGCTTCGGCCGGCAGTATGTCGGCGAGCTTGGTGCGCTCACGGTGCTTGGGGATGTACTTGGGCCTGCCGCCGTAGGTGCTGGTCAGCTGGTAGGCGTTGTCGATGCCGATACAGTCGATCAGGGCCTGCAACGAGTGGGGCAGTTGGCTGATATCGATCTGGCTCAAATCTGGCAAATGCATATGGCGCTCCTTCGGGATGGGTGGGATGTGCGACCCGATCACCAGCGGCGTTATGTCGAAGGTGTGAGCAAATTTTCTGCGACAGCCTAGGCGCGTCGCTAGGCGGCATAAGGGTTGGGGGTTGTAGTTTCGGTGAACAGGCTTTGCAGGCAGCGTTATCCGGCGTTGTAGGAAACGGCGTCGATATTTGGCTGTGTCTGGTGATTTCCCGACAGATCACTTCCTGCATCGCTAGCTGGGGCCGGTAACCCTCAATCGCACGGATAGCTGTTCAGCAAGCTGGCGCTGCGCAAGTAGGCTTGGGGGGTGTCGCGCATGCCTTGTGGCAACGTGCGCCAGTCAACCAGCAAGCACAGCGCATGCAGCGCCTGCCCGTTGCGCTGGCCGATGACCTGGCCGGCAAAGCTGCGGCGGTACAGGGCCTGGGTCTGCTGCAGCGCCTGTACCTGGTCGGCCTCGGCCAAGGTTTGCCGGGCCAGCTCGGGTAGCCGGGCGGAAGGCACGCTGAAATGTATGGGGGCACCATCGGCCTGCAGGTAGCCGGCCTGGCGCACGCGCTGCCACAATTGTTGCCATTGGCTGGCACCCGCGTGCGCAGCCAACTCGCGGCCCAGGTCGAGCAGTTGTTCGGCAGGGGTCTGGCGGGTGTCCAGTGCATAAAGGGGAAAGGGCGTGAGAAACAGGGATGCGAACAGCAGGGGTTTGTACATGATGCCTCCGGCATGGGTACTCGGGAGCCCCATGCTTTCAGGCTGGCGCCGCCCCACCCAGCAGGAAATGCAGCGCCGGGGCCGGCGGGCGTTGTATCATTGTCGCGGCTCGTTGCGAGCCATTTGCCCCTGATGTTGCAAGGAACCTTCGATGACACACGTGCAGCGCCTCAAATATTCACTTCTGATCATTCTGGTGGTACTGGGCCTGATGCTGGGCCTGTCCCACCTGCAGAAGCAGGGCACGATCAGTGAGCAGACCTTCCAGATGCTGGCCATCGCCATCGCCGTGGTGGTCGTGGTAATCAACGGCATTCTGCGACGCAAGGTCAAGCCCTGACCTGTGCGGGCCGGCCAGGCATGGCCGGCCATGCGCTCAGCGTGAAGGCGTTTGCTCCAGCATGGCGCGCGCCTGGGGGTTGAGGCTGTAGCATTTGTCGCTGCCCAGCTGGATGACGCCTTCGGCGCACAGCCGCTTGAGCACTTCGCGCACGCTAAGGAACGACAGCGGAATATCCAGCTGCTCCAGTTGTGCGTGCACGCCGCGCACACCAATGCTGCGGCCATTACGGTCGGCGGCGTGCAAGGCGTCGATCACCTTGAGGCGGATCAGGCTGGTGCGCAGGCCGAAGCTGCGCAACAGCTCACGGATCTGCTCGTTGCCAATGCGCTCATCAGCAAGAACGTCCTGTTCCCTGGGCGCTCTGCCAGGGGCTCGCCCGGCCTGGATCGAGGGTTGCGGGTTGTACATGTGAATGCTCCTTTTCGTGGACGAACCCGAAATGTGGGTGCCTCACTTACTAGGACGAATGAGAACGCAAAAACTGCAACCCACTCGTGAAAAAAATGCCTGTTTCTCATCAAGACGTTCCATCGGCTTGTAATACGTAAAGTTTTCATCTGGCCATTCGTCAGATCGGGATGACCCCCGAACCCGAGGAGTGCCCGTGTTTCCACTTTCCCGTCCCATGACTTGCGCTGGCCTGGCTGCCGCGCTGGTGGCCTTCAGCGTTGGCGTACAGGCGCAGAGCACCGGCGAAGCCAGTGCGCAGATTCGCCGAACCAGTTACGGGGTGCCGCATATCGTGGCCAAGGATGAGCGTGGCCTGGGCTATGGTGTCGGCTACGCCTACGCCCAGGACAACCTGTGCCTGCTGGCCAATGAAGTGCTGACCGTCAGTGGTGAGCGCTCACGCTACTTCGGTGCCAAGGGCAAGACCCTGGAACAGCGTGGTAACCTGGCCAGCGACCTGTTCTTCAACTGGCTCAACAACCCGGCGGCAGTCGCTGCGTTCTTGCAGGCGCAGCCAGCACCGGTGCAGGCTCTGCTGGCAGGCTACGCCAGCGGTTACAACCGGGCCTTGGCCGAGCGCCGCAGCCAAGGCTTGCCCGCCGAGTGTGGCAATGGCGAGTGGGTGCGACCCATTACCAGTGAGGACCTGGTCAAACTGACCCGCCGGTTGCTGGCCGAGGGTGGTGTCGGGCAGTTCGTCGAGGCTGTGGCGGGGGCGCAACCGCCAAACCTGACCAGCCAGCAGGCGCCGGCGGGCTTCGCTGTGGCGCTGGCCCGGCAAGAACGCTTTGCCACGGAGCGCGGCAGCAATGCCGTAGCCGTCGGGGCACAGCGCTCCGCCAATGGCCGCGGCCTGTTGCTGGCCAACCCGCATTTCCCGTGGATGGGTGGCATGCGCTTCTACCAGATGCAACTGACCATTCCTGGCCAGCTCGATGTGATGGGCGCGGCTTTGCCCGGCCTGCCGATGGTCAACATCGGTTTCAACCAGCACCTGGCCTGGACGCACACCGTCGATACCTCCAAGCACTTCACCCTGTACCGATTGCAACTCGATCCCAAGGACCCGACCCGTTACCTGCTCGATGGCCAATCGCTGCCGCTGGCCCGGCAAACCATTAGCGTTGCGGTAAAAGCCGAGGATGGCAGCCTGAGCCAGGTAGAGCGGCAGGTCTACAGTTCGCAGTTCGGCCCGGTGGTGCAATGGCCAGGCCGCCTGGACTGGGATGCGCATGCGGCCTACAGCTTGCGCGACGCCAACCTTGAGAATACCCGGGTGTTGCAGCAGTGGTACCAGATCAACCGTGCTGACAGCCTGGCGACATTGAAGGGCTCGGTCGAGCAGCTGCAGGGCATCCCTTGGGTCAATACGCTGGCCGTGGACCAGGCGGGGCGGGCCTTGTACCTGAACCAGTCGGTAGTGCCCTATGTCGATCAGCAGCTGCTGGACAGCTGCAGCAACCCGCAGGCGCAAGGGCGCTTGGTGGTGCTGGATGGTTCACGCAGTGCGTGCCAGTGGAAAGTCGATGCGCAGGCGGCGCAGCCGGGTATCTTCCCTGCACGGTTGCTACCGAGCCTTGAGCGCGAAGACTACGTGCAGAACTCCAACGACCCGGCCTGGCTGGCCAACCCGGCGCAGCCGCTGACCGGTTTTTCACCTTTGGTCAGCCGCAATGACCAGCCGCTGGGCATGCGTGGCCGCTTTGCCCTGCAACGCTTGCAGGGTAGCGCCCGCTTGGGTGTCGATGAGCTGCAGCGCATGGTGACCGAAGACGAGGTGTACCTGGCCAGCCTGGTACTGCCGGATCTGCTGCAGTGGTGCAAAGGTGCCGGCGCAGACGTGCAGGCCGTGTGCAGCAGCCTGGCGGCCTGGAACGGCAAGGCCGACCTCGACAGTGGCATTGGCCTGGTGCACTTCCAGAACCTGTTCAATGCCTTGGCCGATCACCCGCAAAGCTGGCGGGTGGCCTTCAATCCCGCCGACCCGCAGCACACCCCACGCGGTTTGGCGGTCGAGCAGGCCGCCGTGCGCAAGCTGGTACACGAAGCCGCGTTGGCATCGCTCAAGCAGGTAACCGAGAGCGGTGTAGCGGGGGAGGCAAAGTGGGGGCAGGTACAGCAAGCTCTCGATGGTACGCCGGTACCGGGTGGCCCGCAGGCGTTGGGCGTGTACAACGCGATCTACAGCGTACCGCACGGGCAGGGCAAGCGGCTGGTGGTCAGTGGTACCAGCTACTTGCAACTGGTCAGCTTTACCGACAAGGGGCCAGAGGCGCGAGGTTTGCTGGCGTTTTCCCAGTCAAGCGAAGCGGCGTCGGCGCATGCCAGTGACCAGACCAAGGCGTTTGCGGCCAAGCAACTGGCGGTGATTCCGTTTACCGAGGCGCAGATCAAGGCTGACCCGCAGTACCGGGAAGTGTTGATCAGTGAAGGGGACAAGGGGGCAGTGGCGCAGCAGTAAGGCATGCTGGCCTCTTCGCGGGCTTGCCCGCTCCCACAGGTACTCCACAAGTTTTGGAACTCGTGCGATATCTGAGGGAGCGGGCAAGCCCGCGAAGAGGCCGGTCCTGCAAAACCTGCCAGGTCAGGAAAACTCGAACGGCGCTAGCTGAAAGCCTTGCTCGTCAACCTGCAAGGCCCAACCCCGGCGGTCCCAGTCACCCAGCACGATGCGCCGCGCCGGTTGCCCGTCGACCACCAGCTTGTGGATCGCCGGCCGGTGGGTATGGCCATGCACAAGCGTGCGCACGCCATGCGCCGCCATCACCTTTGGCACTTCCTCCGGTGTGACATCGACGATCTCGGTGGACTTCATCCGCGTTTGCGTGCGGCTTTCGCTGCGCAGCTTGCGTGCCAGCTTGTAGCGGGCCGATAGCGGCAAGTGGCGCAAGATCCACAAACTCAGCGGGTTGCGCAGCAAACGGCGCATTTTCATGTAGCCCAGGTCGCGAGTGCACAAGGTGTCGCCATGCATCAGCAGCACCTGTTCACCGCCCAGCTCGATCACGCAGGGGTCGCTCAATAACGTGCAGCCCGCCGCGTTGCAGAATGCCTGGCCAATCAGGAAGTCACGGTTGCCATGCATCAGGTAGATGGCCGTGCCGCTGTCGCTCAGCCGGCGCATGGCCTGGCAGATCGACTGCTGGAAGGGCGTCATGGCATCGTCGCCAATCCACGCTTCGAAGAAGTCGCCAAGGATGTACAGCGCCTTGGCGTGGCGGGCACGGCCATCGAGCAGATCAAGAAACGCCCGGGAAATGTCCGGGCGTTCTTCTTGCAGGTGCAGATCAGAGATCAGCAGGATCACTCAATGATCTCGGCTTTCTCGATGATCACGTCGTCTTTTGGTACGTCCTGGTGGCCAGCCTTGGAACCGGTGGCGACCTTCTCGATGGCGTCGACGATTTCACGGCCTTCGATCACTTCACCGAACACGGCGTAGCCCCAGCCCTGCACATTCTTGCCGCTGTGGTTGAGGAAGTCGTTGTCGGAGGCGTTGATGAAGAACTGTGCCGAGGCAGAGTGCGGCTCCATGGTGCGGGCCATGGCGATGCTGTACTTCTTGTTCTTCAGGCCGTTGTCGGCTTCGTTCTGGATGCTGGCGCGGGTTTTCTTCTGGCTCATGCCAGCCTCGAAACCGCCGCCCTGGATCATGAAGCCCTTGATCACGCGGTGGAACACGGTGCCATTGTAGTGGCCTTCCTTGACGTACTGAACGAAGTTTTCGGTAGTCAGCGGCGCTTTCTCGGCGTCCAGTTGCAGGACGATGTCGCCGTGGTTGGTGCTCAGTTTGACTTTGGACATGCTGAAACTCGCTCTTTCAAGGCAATCAGAAATTGGGGTGCGCAGGGCGCGGGTTATCACCTGACGCAGGATCAGGCGATCACGACACATGGCGCGCACCGGCCATTTTGCCAGGCTGCGGCAAAAAGCCGTGATAAATCACGCCAGTTTGTCCGGGCCCGACTGTCAGCAGCTTGACTGCTTCGGCTATGATAGGCCCTTTGATTCAATCGGCCTACCCAGGCCGGACACGTGCATTCAAGGATCCTATGAGCAAGCCCACTGCCGACAACGCGCCCAACGCCGCTGCCAAAGGCGCCCCCGCTGTCCCTGCGAACTTCCTGCGGCCGATCATCCAGGCCGACCTGGACTCGGGCAAGCACAGCAGCATCGTCACCCGTTTCCCGCCGGAGCCCAATGGTTACCTGCACATCGGCCACGCCAAGTCGATCTGCGTCAACTTCGGCCTGGCCAAGGAATTCGGGGGTGTCTGCCACCTGCGTTTCGATGACACCAACCCGGCCAAGGAAGACCAGGAATACATCGACGCCATCCAGAGCGACGTCAAATGGCTGGGCTTCGACTGGGCCGGCGACGTGCGTTATGCCTCCGACTACTTCGACCAGCTGCATGACTGGGCCGTTGAACTGATCAAGCGTGGCAAGGCCTATGTTTGCGACCTGACCCCTGATCAAGCCAAGGAATACCGCGGCAACCTCAAGGAGCCGGGCAAGAACAGCCCGTTCCGCGAGCGCAGCGTGGAAGAAAACCTCGACCTGTTCGCCCGCATGAAGGCCGGCGAGTTCCAGGACGGCGAGCGCGTGCTGCGGGCCAAGATCGACATGGCCTCGCCGAACATGAACCTGCGCGACCCGATCCTGTACCGTATCCGCCATGCCCACCACCACCAGACCGGTGACAAGTGGTGCATCTACCCCAACTACGACTTCACCCACGGCCAGTCGGACGCCATCGAGGGTATCACCCACTCGATCTGCACCCTGGAGTTCGAAGGGCACCGTCCGCTGTACGACTGGTTCCTCGACAACCTGCCGGTACCGGCACACCCGCGCCAGTACGAGTTCAGCCGCCTGAACCTGAACTACACCATCACTTCCAAGCGCAAGCTCAAGCAGCTGGTCGACGAAAAGCACGTCGAAGCCTGGGACGACCCACGCATGTCGACCCTGTCGGGCTTCCGTCGCCGTGGCTACACCCCGGCCTCGATCCGCAACTTCTGCGAAATGATCGGCACCAACCGTTCCGACGGCGTGGTCGACATGTCGATGCTCGAGTTCAGCATCCGTGACGACCTGGACCGCACCGCACCGCGCGCCATGTGCGTGCTGCGCCCGCTGAAAGTGGTCATCACCAACTACCCGGAAGGCCAGGTCGAGCAGCTTGAGTTGCCGCGCCACCCGAAGGAAGACATGGGCGTGCGCGTGCTGCCGTTCTCCCGCGAGCTGTACATCGACCGTGACGACTTCATGGAAGAGCCGCCAAAGGGCTACAAGCGCCTGGAGCCGGCCGGTGAAGTGCGCCTGCGCGGCAGCTACGTGATCCGCGCCGACGAAGCGATCAAGGACGCCGACGGCAACATCGTCGAACTGCGTTGCTCGTACGACCCGGACACCCTCGGCAAGAACCCTGAAGGCCGCAAGGTCAAGGGCGTTATCCACTGGGTGCCGGCCGAAGGCAGCGTAGAGTGCGAAGTGCGCCTGTATGACCGCCTGTTCCGCTCCGCCAACCCGGAGAAGACCGAAGATGGCGGCAGCTTCCTCGACAACATCAACCCGGATTCGCTGCAAGTGCTCAGCGGTTGCCGTGCCGAGCCGTCGCTGGCCCAGGCGCAGCCCGAGGACCGCTTCCAGTTCGAGCGCGAAGGCTACTTCTGCGCCGACCTGAAAGACAGCCAGCCGGGCCGCCCGGTGTTCAACCGCACTGTCACCTTGCGTGACTCCTGGGGCAGCTGAGGAACCGCCGTGCTTACCATCTACAACACCCTGAGCAAAGCGAAGGAAACCTTCAAGCCGCTGGATGGCAACAAGGTGCGCATGTATGTGTGCGGCATGACCGTGTACGACTACTGCCACCTGGGCCACGGCCGCAGCATGGTGGCCTTCGACCTGGTTACCCGCTGGCTGCGCAAGAGCGGCTACGAGCTGACCTACGTGCGCAACATCACCGACATCGATGACAAGATCATCAACCGCGCCAACGAGAACGGCGAAAGCTTCGACGCGCTCACTGCCCGCATGATCGACGCGATGCACGAAGACGAGCGCCGCCTGAACATCCTGCCGCCGGACCAGGAGCCGCGTGCCACCGACCATATCGCCGGCATGCACGCCATGATCCAGACCCTGATCGACAAGGGTTACGCCTACGCCCCGGGCAATGGCGACGTGTACTACCGCGTCGGCAAGTTCGTCGGTTACGGCAAGCTGTCGCGCAAGAAGATCGAAGACCTGCGCATCGGTGCACGCATCGAGGTCGATGAGGCCAAGCAGGACCCGCTGGACTTCGTGCTGTGGAAGGGCGTCAAGCCAGGCGAGCCAAGCTGGGAATCGCCATGGGGCCCGGGCCGTCCGGGCTGGCATATCGAGTGCTCGGTGATGTCCACCTGCTGCCTGGGCGAAAGCTTCGACATCCACGGCGGCGGCAGCGACCTGGAGTTCCCGCACCACGAGAACGAGATTGCCCAGAGCGAGGCGGCCACTGGCAAGCAGTACGCCAATGCCTGGATGCACTGCGGCATGATCCGTATCAACGGCGAGAAGATGTCCAAGTCGTTGAACAACTTCTTCACCATCCGCGACGTGCTCGAGAAGTACCACCCGGAAGTGGTGCGCTACCTGCTGGTGGCCAGCCACTACCGCAGCGCGATCAACTACTCCGAAGACAGCCTGCGTGACGCCAAGGGCGCACTGGAGCGCTTCTACCACGCCCTGCGCGGCTTGCCACGCGTGGCGGCCAAGGGTGGCGAGGAGTTTGTCGAGCGTTTCAGCGTGGCGATGAACGACGACTTCGGCACCCCCGAAGCCTGCGCCGTGCTGTTCGACCTGGTGCGCGAGATCAACCGCCTGCGCGACAGCGACTTGGATGCTGCTGCCGGCCTGGCCGGTCGCCTGCGTGAGCTGGGTGATGTGCTGGGAGTGCTGCAGCTGGAAGCCGATGACTTCTTGCGTGCTGGTGCCGAAGGCAAGGTTGACGCCGCTGAGGTCGAGGGCTTGATCCAGGCGCGCCTGCAGGCGCGTGCGGACAAGAACTGGGCCGAGTCGGATCGCATTCGCGACCAGCTGACCGCCATGGGCGTGGTGCTGGAAGACAGCAAGGGTGGTACTACCTGGCGTCTGGCTGACTGATCGGTGCAATGGGGGCCGCTTTGCGGCCCATCGCGACACAAGGCCGCTCCTACAGGAATTACGCAAGCATTGAATGCGGCGCCGTTCCTGTAGGAGCGGCCTTGTGTCGCGATGGGCTGCAAAGCAGCCCCGCTTTTATTTACCTGGCCCCACAAGCGGGCAGTGCAATACCAGCTTTGCCCCACCCAACTGGCTCTCGCCAATCTCCAGCCCGAACCCATGCAGGTCGACGATCGCCGCAACGATCGACAGCCCCAGCCCGAACCCGGCATGGCGGTGGCCTTCATCGCTGCGGTAGAAGCGCTTCAGCACCGCGGTCCGCTCTTCCTCCGGAATGCCCGGCCCGCTGTCCTCGATAGCCACGTGCACGCCGTTGTCGCCCTGCGCGGCGGTAATCCGCACCTGCCCACCTTCGGGCGTGAACTTGATGGCGTTACCTACCAGGTTGGCCAACGCCTCGAACAACAGTTCGCGGTCGCCGTGCAGCGCCGGCAATTGCGCAGGTTGGTGCAGTTCCAGGTGAATGCCGCCATCTTCGGCCAACGGCAGGTAAAAGTCGTGCAACTCGACGAGTAGATCATGCGGATCAAGCTGAACGAAGCCGGCGCGGCGCTGGCGGTCTTCCAGTTCGCTGATGCGCAGCAACCCGCGAAAACGCGCCATCAGGGTGTCGGTTTCACCGATGGCCTGGTCCAGCGCCTCGGCTTGCGCAGAGTCCACGTCGCTCTGCTGGCGAATCCGGTACAACTGGGCGCGCAGGCGGGTCAGTGGGGTGCGCAGGTCATGGGCAATGTTGTCGCACACGCCCTTGACCTCGTGCATCAGCCGCTCGATGCGGTCGAGCATGGCGTTGACGATGGCAGCCAGCATGTCCAACTCGTCGCGCCGGGCCGAAAGCGGCAGACGGTGGGTCAGGTCGCCAGCGACGATCAGCTCGGCCTGGGCCTGGATCGCGCGGATCCGCTTCAGTGGCCGGCGCCGTAGCAGGTACCAGCCGGCAAAGCCCGGGATCAGGGTGAGCGATATGCCCCAGAGCAGCGCGTGCAGGATGATGCGGGTGACCACGAACAGCGAGCCGTTGTCACGTACCAGCACCAGCCAGCGGCCATCCTGCACCTTGATCGCCACCGCATCGCAGCTGTCGCGGGGCATGCGCGGGTCGTCGGCATCCAGGCAGCGTTTCAGTTCATGGATCTTGCCGTCCAGCCCAAGTTCTGGAGGCAGGGTGCGCACACTGCCACCCATCGGGTTGAGCTGGGTGTCGAACAAGCCATAGGCGTCAAAGCTACGTTCTTCGAAGGCCTGGCTGGCGATCAGGGCGTCATCCAGTTGCTTGCCGCTCATGTGCGCGAACAAGTGCTGGCGCTGCAGCATGGAGTGGCGGGTGAGTTTGTTCAGGTAGCTGGATACCTCGAAGTACAGCACCCCCATGAGGATGCTGCTCCAGGCTACGAACAGAAAGCTGTACAACGCCAACAGGCGGCTGGTCGAGGAACTCCAGCCCTTAGACGGGTTCAGCAATGGCATAGCCGGAGCCCCGTACCGTACGGATCAACGGCGACTGGCCGGCGGAGTCGATTTTCTTGCGCAGGCGGCCGATATGCACGTCGATCAGGTTGGTGCCCGGGTCGAAGTGGTAGCCCCAGACTTCCTCGAAAATCATCATCCGCGTAATCACCTGGCCGCTGTGGCGCATCAGGTATTCCAGCAGCTTGTACTCGGTAGGCAGCAGGTTGAGGGTATTGTCACCACGGCGCGCCTCGTGGCTGATCAGGTCCAGTTGCAGGTCGGCGACCTGCAGGCGGGTCTGGGTCATGGGCACGCTGTTGCGGCGTAGCAGTACCTCGACCCGTGCGGCCATCTCATCTGAGGCAAATGGTTTGGTTAGGTAGTCGTCACCGCCGGCACGCAGGCCGCGCACCCGCTCGTCGACATCGGAGAGGGCGCTGATCATCAGGATCGGCGTGGCGATCTTGAGGCTGCGCAGGGTCGTGACGATGGTCAGGCCGTCGACCTCGGGCAGCATGCGGTCGAGGGTGATCAGGTCGTAGCCGCCGGCAATGGCCTTGGCCAGGCCTTCACGGCCATTGTCGGCCCAATCCACCTCCAGGCCGTGGCTGGTAAGTTCGGCGACGATTTCCTGGCCGGTGACGGCGTCGTCTTCGATGGTCAGTACGCGAGGCATGCTGGTTCCTGGGCATCTAATAGAGACTTGATTGTGCCAAAGAATAGCCAACCGGCGATTTAAGAAAAATTCATCTAGGTTGTTTGCCTTGTCTGGCCTCTTCGCGGGTAAACTGAACTGGTCAAGTAATTTTGGACACCGGTTAAGGTTCATGCCGCTATCTTGAGCTTTTCCTCCATGGCTACCGGTGTTTCATAGCCGTTGTAGCTGTGGAGGCGCTTGAG